>JBKQTS010000079.1:0-11124 GCA_052143075.1 Syntrophobacteraceae bacterium
TTTCCGTCGTATGCGCTAGGAGCTCTACCCTAAACCTTCCCTTTAGGTTTCACCTTTACATTTGACGGGATTTGTTGGAGTATGACGAAAAATTGGTGAGAGTCAACCGAGAATTATCTGGGCTAAAGTGTATTGTCGGATTTCAGCCTCGTGATGTGCCCTTAGGTGATCGAGGATTCTCTGTGGAGGGGACTGCGCCAGTCTTCGAGTCCGATCTCATTCCCTCCCCATTCCCTGCAATGATCTTTGTCGAGATGATGGAACAACGTTTTCCCGAGCGCTTTTGGCGCGTTCCGCTTGATGGAACCAAGACGGAGCTTGTGTTCAACTTTGATTGCCTGGGTTCGCCGTTTCATGCTGCCACAACGAAGGGACGAAAAGAAGTCTTTTGGGTCTCTCTTTCGCTGCTACTTTCCTATGAGATACGTAGCTTTTCGCTTGATGAAGGCGTGCACCATTTGTACGCGAGTCCGGGACAGCGAGCGGTTCAAGTGTCATCGTTTGAAACGAACATGTTTGGATGCCGTACCACCTTCGAGTTTCAGTCGAACGAGCGTGATGAAATTTTGGCACGCCTGAAGTTCACGGGGCAATAAATATCTTTGCGCCATTTGAAGTGTTACGAGATCAGAGCACCATTTTCGGCGCTACAATTGAAGTTTGCACATTAGCCCTTGGATGGCATGGGCATCCCTCTAAGATTCTCAGTACTACAGCCAGATTCGGACTTGATCTGCTGGTCCCTCTCTTCCCTTCTAGCCAGTTGAAGGTCCTCTTCGACCTTGTAGGCGGAAACGAGGCGCATGGTGTCATGCTAAGTGCGTTTGGGGTGTGACATGAATGTAAACGTAGGTGAATAAAAGGTGAAAGTAATATGGAGTGGTCTCTTCTTGTTTTATTTATGTTAAGATAACCTACTGTATTTGCTAGATATATCAAGTGCCTCAAAGCGTAGGCGAAAATAGTAACTTAAGTATGCAGATCGATCCGGTCGAGTATCGGGCCGGAAATCCTGCTCCGGTATTTCATTACGGCGCGTGGCGGGCAGACGCACGGCCTCACCGGGTCGCCCGAATAGCCGCACGGGCACGGGTTCATCGCACCGACGAGCATGAACCTTGCCGGGTAGGTGAGGGCGATCGCGGCCCTCGCTATTGTAACGCGCCCGTCTTCGAGCGGCTGGCGCAGAAGATCGAGCACGTTTCGCCGGAACTCCGGGAATTCGTCGAGAAAGAGGACCCCGTTGTGGGCGAGACTTACCTCTCCGGGCTTGGGCATGTGGCCGCCGCCGACCAGCCCGGCGTCAGATATGCTGTGATGAGGCGAGCGGAACTGGCGCTTGACGATGAGAGGGTTGTTGTCGAGCATTCCTGCTACGCTGAATATCTTGGATGTCTCCAGCGCTTCGTCGAAGCTCAAAGGCGGGAGGATCCCGGAGAGGCGCTGGGCCAGCATGCTTTTGCCTGACCCAGGCGGACCGATCATGAGCACGTTGTGCATAGAATAACTACCCCTGAAAAAAGAATGTAGATTTTCCGTTTGCTTCGAAACTTTCATAGTATACTGGATAACAGTGAATGAAGCATGAAAAACGAAAAGGAGATCACCGCTGCGCTAAAGCACCATGACGATAAACTGAGAGGTGATTTAGATGCGCAAGGCTTGCACATGCAGAGGCTCTAATCCAAATTGCTCCAGGTGCTTTGGACGAGGGTATTATGATGAGACTGAAAGCACAAAAGGGAGGCTTTGGAAGTCAAGGATGCTTTGGCTGGGTCATAATGCTGGGGTAAGTGTCCGAAACCCTCCTCGGAAGAAGAAAGTGGAACCTCTGAGTTCAAGACCCTTTCCAACAAAGATATTATCTGGTGGAGAACTGGAGAAATCAGAACCTGAAAACAGCGAATTATTACCTCGACACCGTAAAAGGATTCATAGTCCCATCAGTCCAAGGGGGCTGTCCAATAGGCAAACAGGCTGCTATAGGGTAAGTGGCCCAAAACCCTCTCGACCCCCTCGAACGAAATCACCCGTGAACAGATTTATCGGGGCAAGTGCCCAAAACTCTGACTCGAAACCAAAACTCTCTCGAACAATATCACCCGGAAACAGAGAATTAACGAAGTGCCCATATTGCAATTCAATGGTGAGGGGGGACAGATTACCTGGACACATTAAAAAGATTCATGACCCCTCCCCATCGAAGGGACCTCCAGAGTGATTGCATATCAGTACATCAAGAAGTTATTCTTAGGGAGGAAATCAATATGGACCAATTATCCACAAATTCTGGAAATTCAGGCTCACAATCAAAAACGAAAACATTATTTGCATACGGAGCGATTATTACACTCCTTTTAATTGTGGGCCTTCTGGCATGGAAACTTGTCGAGCAAAGGTCGGTTTTGAATAAAGTTACATCTGAGTTGCATACCCTAAAATGCCCTTCTGAAGTTCAGTTAGAAGGTGAAGTATTCATAGTTACCAAAGGAGAGCAAAATGTTAAGCTTGGACTCGTGGAGGTAATGTTATTCCCTCGTGATTCATTGGATGAATTTATTAAGTCTAAGAAGCAAGAAGCTGCGTCGGAACTCGAACAGCTTGGTCAAAGTATTGCGAAAGCACAATCTGAATATGATAATCCAGGGATCGAGGCAATAGAAGAATATGAGCCTATAGAAAAGCGCCTATTTGTACTCCAAAGTAGACATAATTACTTATTATCAGATATGTTCTATTTTGAAAACCTTCCTTTACCTCGTCGTTCTACGAAGACAAATTCTGACGGACACTTCACGTTATCGGTCCCTACAGATGGCCTATATGCTATCGTTGCCCAAGCACGCAGGGCCATATCGGCAGATAATACTGAAACGTATCATTGGTTAGTACAAATTTCAAAACAGGACATGGAGATGAAGACATTGTTCCTATCAAACGATAATACGACCCTTTCGGGAAGCCAAGCATCTCTAATAGACGCTCGTGGGCCAATTCAACCGAGATAAAGAATTTGCACCAAGAGTGATAAAGCTTCCATTGACGGCTATACATTAATCCGCCTCCCATGCCCAACCATAAATGTCTGTTTTGTGTCTGTAGTCTGCAACGTCTCGGCAAAATGGATTGATTGTAGAGCATTGTAGACGCCTTCAGAGCGGCATTTTGGATGAACAGTCAACGCTTTTCCCCCTCCTCCAAAATCTATCAGCTTTCGGTCGCAAAGTCAGAAAATTCCCTTGACAATAGGCAAACGAACGTTTATAAGATTAGTCAAGCTTGATTAATCATGTCGAAGGGAGTCGAAAATGAAGATTTGGGCCTATCTCAGAGTGAGCATTGCGGCAAGACAGGACGTAGAGAACCAGAGGCTTGAGATTCAGGAATATTGCAAAACCAATAACCTGACTGTGGACAACTTTCTTCAGGTCGAGATTTCCAGCCGTAAGACCACAAAGCAGAGGCGGATAGACGAACTTCTGGGTCGGCTCCAAAAAGGCGATACCCTGATAGTCTCGGAATTATCAAGGCTTGGTCGGTCGGTGGGTGAGCTTTGCCAGATTGTTGACAGTCTCATTAAGAAGGAAGTCAAGCTGATCGCGATTAAGCAGAACACGGTTATCAACGGCAAGCACGATATAGCCTCAAAGACTATGGTGACTATGTTTGCTCTTATGGCCGATATAGAGCGTGACTTAATCAGCCAGAGAACCAAGAACGGGCTGGCTGTAGCTAAGGCTAGAGGCAAAAAGCTCGGAAACCCGAATCTTCCCAAAGACAACCTGAAACGGCAGGAGAATGCACAAGCCTTCAGTGACACCCTGCGACCTATTCTGGAAGGCTTCAAGAAGACTGGGATGACTCAAAGGCAGATAGTCGCTGAGTTGAATAAGCTGGGAATTAAAGCAAGGCTCGGTGGTCAATGGTCACTGATACAGGTCCAGGCTGTTCTCAAGAGACTTGGGCTTTAAAAAAACCAGACCGGGGGGGGTGCGAGATATTCAAAAATGATCGGGCTGCAAATCAATGTGACTATTCGCTCACGATTTCAAATTTTGGGAAAAAAAGGTTTACCAACATTGTGCTCGACTGTGGGTCTAAGTTGCCGATAGTATGGAACAGAATAAAATACACACCAGGCGCACGCAACACATTTTACTAAATTCCGCTCCGCCCAACATGTTTCCTACGCTGCACTTTCTGGTAATTCGTTTTGCCTAATATTGTTTACATACTAAACAAATGCTGAGACTGTTACAAAGGCTGGCCCCAGCAAGGATTTGAAGTCAATTCGAGCGTACCGCCGCTTCGCAGGTTCTCCAAGCCAGGTGATAGCAGCTTGCTCACTGCAAAGGCCATAAATGAATAAACAAGCGCCTGCCAAAAACTTGCTCATACAAGATAGACGCCATGATAAATTGACTTCCGGCAACATTAAGCAGTAGTATTGAACGCCAAATTGAATCCAGAGTTGTTGGCTACCTTTGATCCCAAACGATGAAGAGAAGGAGAGGCCATGGTCTCGATTCCATACAGAATATTTGGAGCATCAGGAAGAGGTGACAAAAGGCAGCCCTATAAAATCTCTATCATGATTGCAATCGTTGGAGCGGCTGTAATAATCGCCGGATGGACTCTGCCTACCTTGGCTCGGAAGATTTCGAGCACTGCAAATCAAATCACCTCGCTTCCCGATTTTTTTGTTGAAACCATTGCGACCGATGGATTGACTACGTATATCGGTGGGAATTTCACTACCATACAAGGGCAAAGCAGGTGCAATATAGCCGCCATTGACGCTTCAACCGGAGAGGTCACACCCTGGAACCCCATTGTTGGGTCTATATGCAGCCTTCCTGTTGTTCACGCTATTGCGATAAGCGCCGATGGTGGCGTGGTTTACGTGGGAACGGAGTACGGTGTGTTTGCCTTTGACGCTGCAACTGGAGAGGCCACATCCTGGAACCCTAATGCGCATGGCGCAATTTATGCGTTGGCGGTTAGTGGCGACGGCAGCACGGTCTACGCTGCCGGGGACTTCACCTACATTGGAGGGCAGTACCGAACCTACCTAGCGGCTCTCGACGCTTCGACCGGAAAGGCCACATCGTGGTACCCTGTTATTATTGGTTCGGGAAGTTCGATTTATATATACGCCATCGCATTAAGTGGTGACGGAGGCACGGTTTACGTGGGAGGGTTATTCAGTGATGTAGCTGGACTTCAGTACCGAAACAACATAGCGGCCTTCGACGCTTCAACTGGAGAGGTCACCTCATGGAACCCCAATGCGGACAACAGTGTGTTCGCCCTGGGGGTGAGCGGCGACACTATTTATGCCGGAGGCGCATTCTTCAATATAGGTGGACAAAGCCGGAACGGTATAGCCGCCATTGATGCTTCGACAGGATTGGCCACATCATGGAACACAAATGCAGGTGGGAGCACAAATGCCCTGGCGGTGAGCGGCAACACTATTTATACCGGAGGCACCGAAGGTGTAGTCGCCATCGATGCTTCGACGGGATTGACCACATCTTGGTACCATAATTTTGACAACTCTGTATTCGCCTTAACGGTAAGCAACAATGGCACGCTTTACGCCGGAGGTGGCTTCTTAACGGTAGATGGAACGCCGAGCCCATATTTTATCCAGTTCAAGGCCTATTCTATCTCGGGAATTGTCAAGGACGGCAACGGTTCGCCTCTTGCGGGAGTCAACATTGCGCTTAGCGGAGCGTCATCTGCTACAACTCAGACCGCCTCCGATGGGAGCTACTCCTTCCATGGACTTTTGAGTGGGGTCTATGCAATAACACCGACCATGGCTCAATATACATTTAGCCCTCAGACCATAAACTCTACCATCACGAACAATGACCTTGTATCACAAAACTTTACTCAAACCTATTCCATCTCGGGAGCTGTAACAGGCAACAAGGGATCACCTCTTGAGGGTGTCACCGTGGCCCTTTCTGGGACCTCATCGGCAACGACACGAAGCGCATCCAACGGAACCTATTCCTTCTCAGGACTTTCAAATGGCAGCTATGCGATTACGCCATCGATACCCGGATACACCTTCAAACCGCAACAGGTGACGATAACTGACCAAGACATTCCCAACGTGAATTTTTCCGGGACAATAGTATACTCCATATCGGGCACAGTAACTTTATCTGGTCATGCCCTCGCGGGAGTGACGATCACCCTGAGCGGTACGGCAGAAGCCGTTGTAGCGACAGGAGCGAGCGGTACCTACTCATTAACGGGTCTGACGGCGGGTTCCTACACCTTGACGCCTTCGATGACTGATTACACATTTACTCCGCCAAACGTCAAAGTAACCTTGAACAAAAACCTCACGGGACGTAATTTTGCCGCGACGCCCCTGCCAAGGTACTCAATATCGGGGAAAATAACTGTGTCGGGGCATCCTCTTGAGGCTGTCACCGTCACTTTGAGGGGAGCGGCAAACGGAGGCACAGTGACCAAATCAAGCGGCACTTACTCATTCAGCGGTCTTTTACGGGGTCCCTACACGGTAACGCCTTCAATGACCGGCTACACCTTCAATCCGCCAAACAGAAATGTCCCGATAAACAACAAGAATGCCACAGGCGAAAATTTCACCGGAAAGAAAAACTAAATGAAAATCAGCATATATGGGGAGACTGATTCGGTTTGGACGCTGAGAGAAGCGGTCTTTCGAGGGTCAAGGAGTAAGCATGGACGAGCAGAGAGTGGTCGTCACGGATTTTGATATGCCGTTTGGATCTATGGTCAAGCTGATGGTGAAATGGGCGATTGCCTCTATTCCAGCAGCAATCATCCTGATGATTTTCGGAACAATTGCCTTTAGTTTTATTAAAGGATGCTCAGTTATTAGATAAAGAAAGGAGACTGCCAATGGGAAAGATCAATTTGTTTTTGTCTATGACGGCGGTCTGTTGTTTTCGCTATTCTAGGAGATGGCTGTCAGTTTTTGCCGCACTAATTTTTCTTGGGCTGTTTGGTTTACCGCCACTCGCTGTTGGGGGGTATACTTTCAAGACGATTACCGACCCATCCGATAAATGCACCTCTCAATACGAATGTTCGACTGTTGCCAATGGTATCAACAATAACGGCCAGATAGTGGGCTATTATAAGGGTGAAGGAGGCACAACCCATGGTTTCGTCGAAAGCGGGGGCGTCTTTACCACGCTCGATGATCCATTGGCTTCCAGTGCGACTGTAGCCACGGGCATCAATGATAACGGCCAAGTAGTTGGGTATTACTTTGATTCAGGAGGCACTCATGGTTTTCTCGAAAGCGGCGGCGTTTTCACCACGCTCGATGGACCATCGTTTCCATGTACCGGTCTTATCTTGGTCGATTGTTATAGTACCGTTGCCAGCGGTATCAACAATAACGGCCAGGTAGTTGGGTCATACAACGGTGCCGCCGGGGTCTCTCAGGCTTTCATCGCAACCGATGGAGTGTTCACCATCATTAACCCTCCATCTGCTACAAGCACAGTGGCTTATGGCATCAACAATAAGGCGCAGGTAGTCGGAGGTTACACCGATGCCAGCGGGGCAAGCCATGTCTTCGTCGAGAGCGGCGGCGTCTTTACTTCACTCAACTACCCTTCCGGTATTAGCACCGTGGTGGCCCAAGGCATCAATGATAACGGCCAGGTAGTTGGGTATTACTTCGATGGACCTGGACTAACCCATGGTTTCGTCGAGAGCGGCGGCGTCTTCACCACGCTTGATGGCCCGACTAAGAATCTCTATGGGGCCTTAGCCACAGGCATCAACGACAGCGGCCAGGTAGTTGGGTATTATGGATACGCCAAAGGCAATCGCGGTTTCATAGCTTCTCCAGTGTTGCCCCCCGCCAATTTCCCTGAGACATATTATTCGGGCAATTATGAAGGAGATGACTCCGGCTATTTTGCCGGAAAAATTTTAAAGAATAAGATAACGTTCCTGATCGTGGGCAGCAGCTCCATAATTGAGGGCTCTGCGATAATAAATCCTGACCACACGTTCAGCGGCACGGTGCAAATAGGCGCGGGACTCCACACGGTCTTCTCCGGACAAATCGACACAAATACAGACGGCTCTGTTCAGACCGCTTACGGAACCTGGACAACGTATTTCGGGAAGTCCGCCGAATATGCCGGAAGCTGGACGGCAAGCCCAATACCAAGTGATCTCGCAAGTGTTGGGGCTGGTGTCTGGCTCGGTTCATGGAACGCAAGGAACTATGATCCCAATTATGGTGTCTGGGTATCAGAAGCGGGGAAGATCGCTTTTCTTACTAATGACGATTACTCGGTTATAGGCATAGCACTATACAATCGTGGCGGATACAGCTATGAAATTGAATTTTCAGGAACATGGGACCCTACCACGGGCGCAGTTCAGGTACAGGATGACGCTGGCTACGGTGTTCTGGCCGAGGGCCTAATAGTCAAAAAAAGCATCAAGGGAAATCTGTATCAGCCTGACTATACCGCTAAAGTAATCGGGAAATTATCAGCTAGTAAATTATAGGGCCTACGAACCTCAGAGGCATGGGATATGTAAATTGCGGATTAAATAGGTTTTTTGAATTAATTCAACTATTTCCTCAAAATGTTCTGGACAATCTGTGCCGTGAACTCTCTGCCAAGCCGGGTCTTGAATCCTCTCCGGTTTAACTCCTCAGCTACCTCTTGTCTGTAAGCACAGTGTAGACACAGGGCTCTTCGAGCGAGCAGAATCTTTATTGACCTCCCCCCAAAAAAAATTTCAGCTTCCCCCGATAGGGTAAAAACAAAACGTGGTATACTAGAACGTAAGGTCAAAAATTACTCAGCACCTCCCACCGACACGAGCTGGTCATTTTCACCTTACGCCAAAATATGGGATATGGAATAAGCCGATGAATGATGGCAATCGTCGCTGCATGGCTCGACGATCTGCAAGCCGAGGCAGGGCCATAGTGAGGGCAGCTCCCTACGCGGTCAGCTTGGCTCCCTACCAGGACGAACGCATGTCCTCCTGCTATGGGATGTTTACTGAATTAACCGAAAGCAACTGAAGTCACTCTAAAAGCTCTTAACCAAGGAAAAAGTATGGAAAAATTGAAAATTGTGTATGAACCAAAAGGAGAGGCACGCGAGTATTCGCCGCTGGCTCTAAATCTAAGGGTTGGATGCGAGCACGAGTGCCGATATTGCTACGGCCCGCTTGCCTTTCGTAAAAACAGGGCTGCTTTTCATTCCAACGTCAAAACGAAAGGGCGCGCACTAGAAAAGCTGGAACACGACGCCAGCGTTCTGCGCAAAATCGGAGACGGCCGTCAAATCCTGCTGAGTTTTGCCAGTGACCCCTACTCTCCAGAGGAGATTAAGACCGGGCTTACCCGGCAGGCGATAGAGATCCTTGCTCGAAATGATCTGCGGTTCACCGTGTTGACCAAAGGGGGGACTCGGGCGTGCAGGGATTTTGATCTACTCGAAAGATATGAAAAATGTAGCTTCGGGACCACTCTAGTCCTGTCTGTTCAACATGATGCCGACTTTTGGGAGCCGCATGCTGCATCACTCGCCGACAGAGTTGAGGCAATTAAAGCTGCAAACCAAAGGAGAATTAAGACATGGGTCAGTATGGAACCGGTAATTGATCCGGCACAGGCAATCTCACTGGTGAATGCGCTGAAACCTGTCGTGGATCATTGGAAAATCGGGAAATTGAACTACAACAAGGACGTAAGTGGCAGGGTCGATTGGCATCATTTCAAGATGGAAATCACTTCCATGCTCGATTGCATCGGAGCCGATTACTATCTGAAGAAAAGCCTCAGAGACCTTTGTGAATGAGAGTTGGTCGTTCACCAGTAAGCGTCCGATTTTTTTATGAAATCGTGCAAAGTTTTTTGAATTGGAGAATTACTCCCGTGGTATGATCTGAGTGATTCGATTCGGGGATAGGTCGCGACTCATGACCGCGCCCGACAAGGCGGGAAACTTCTCGCCCGCTTTCCCCTGACCCCAAAATGAGAAGTCCAAGAGAGAAGGTTGGACAAAAAATGTCAGACGAAGATAAAATCCTTGCAAAGAGCCCTTTCGAACCCGAAAAATACTTTCAATTTTACCGTCCCATGATGTATCAGACGATTCTCGAAGCAGATGACTGCACGGCCCTGTTCCTGCTCGTTTGCCGTAATACGCTTGGCTACCATTTTACAGATCGAGAATATAAGCTTTGTTGGGAATGGCCGGGGAACAAGGAAGTGGCGAAAACACTGAAAATCGAATCCTTAAACCCCGATCAGAGCATTTCAAAAGTTAAAAGCAAACTAATAAAAAGGCTTATGCTCCTTGAATGGAAAGTCAATAATGATCTATATGTTGGCCCCAATGTAGCTATCTTAAATGCCTCCACCAAAGTCAATGCCTTCTTGCACGCATTCCGTAAAGAGTATCATTTTATGAAATTTGGCAAACCAAGGTGGTGGGATGCGGCAGAGAAGTTTGCTGAAGAACACAATTTGAATGATTGTTTGGAAGGGGTAAAAAACTTTGAGCAGCATACGATATACCTGCAAAATATAGAATCACCATATGATGCTCATGTTGATAACCGAGGTAAGGTAATAAAGTGACTTGCCTTTTAGTTCAAGGGTACTTGTTTTTTAGTTCAAGGGTACTTGTTTTTTAGTTCAAGTGTACTTGCCTTTTAGTTCAAGGGTACGTGCCTTTTAGTTCAAGTCAATAGGCATTTTTTGTTGATGGGATAAGCATTTGCGACTTCTAATAATGTTTAATAATAGTATAATAATATTTTTAAGAATAAAAACAAAAATAAATATTGTAGCATTACCATATTTTTTTGTTATGGTAGCGTGCACCAGCCTTCGCTACGCGCGAAGCGCGCTTGCTCGTCTGGACGCACGCATAGCGCGCTTCGCGCGCGTTGACGGTTTTTTTATAATATGTTTATGCAAGGAGATATTGAAATGCTTCCAAACTTCTTGCCAAATGATATTTAACTTTTCTTCTACAGTGACCATCCGGTCATTACCCGCAAACCCGCATGGATGCTGGACCGTTTTTTCAAACGGTCAAAAATGTAGTGCCACAGGAT
>JBKQTS010000080.1:0-6997 GCA_052143075.1 Syntrophobacteraceae bacterium
GAATCATTGTTCCAGTCCTCGAGGAGGTAAAACCATCAACTGGAGAGCCGGATGCGGGAGATCCGCCAGTCCGGTTCGGAGGGAGGGGCGACGCAATCCAATGCGTTGTCCCTACCCCTATAGTGCTTCTAACCAAATAAAAATACTCTGGATTCCGGCCTTCGCCGGAATGACGGTTTGCATTGTTCGTACCTATACGAATTTAGTTGACGATGTAATAGTGTCCTTCAGGCTGGATAGTGAAGGTTCCAGGCGGGTACCGTCAGTGGATCGGGTAGAACCAGAAAGAAGTCTTCCCTCGGCCCTGATCGCAAGCTTTGCCTTGGTAGCTGAAAGCCATGAAAACGGCATTGGACGGTAGGTTTACCCTGCGATTAAAAGGTATGGGATCAAAAGAGTCGCGATTGGTGGCCAGTCCGATTTCTTCTAGAACCTTGCCGTTTTCATCCAGAAATATCGCGGCAAGGCGAAAGTCCTGCAGGTTCGTGTAGCCCATGGTCATAGAATAGGCAAACCGAATGTTACCGGAGAGGTCCATTTGTCCCTGGTCTTTGGAATAGCGGTATTCGACGCTAAGGTCATTGCCTTTCCACTGTCCAGAATATCGGGGCTGTTCAATGGAGAGGCGATCTGCGGCTGATACGGACTGGGCGCCGGCGTTCTCACCAATGATCTGCGATGCAGAAATAAAACAGGCCACAGCGATTACAGACGAGAGAAAAAGCAATCCGGTTCTCATGTGGAATCCCCTTCTAAATTTGGCGTGCTCCACGATCCGCTTTTTTCAACGCGATATAAGATAAGTACTGAATAGTGAATGGTGAATGGTGAATGGTGAAAAAGAACCGCGCAACAATGCCGGGGGGGGCGAGGTTTATCCCTGCACGCTCTTGACCGCAATTTTGTATTAGTATTAGAGTGAATTTCCGGTTCAAAACTGCGCTTTGGTGTCGTTACACATTTGGTGCGTTATTCCGGCTGAAAGCAGCCGGGACTCGGTTGAAATCTTATAAATAGTTACTAGCGGCATAAGTTATCAAAAAATAACGGATAAATCGAGTAGGAAGGTTTCCTGCGGTTCCTGTCTCTCAGATGTACAGCCATGCAGTGAAGGTCACATGAGCTTAGGAAAGGCCCCCTGGATGCCGGTGATCATGAACTGGATGCCGAGCGCCAGGGTTATGAGGCCGAAGATCTTGGCGAGAACGTCCATGCCGGTGTGGCCCAAGATCTTTATTAATTGCGGTGAGTAGCGGAACGACAAATAGATGATGAGCGTCATGCATAGGATGGCGCTGAGGAGCTTGATCATCAGCGTGTCAGAGTGGTGAATCTGTTGTGTGAAGAGAATGACCGTCGACATGGTTCCGGCGCCGGTGGTGAGCGGGATCGAGATCGGGATCACCGCAAGAGAAATCATCTTCGAGAAGGAGTATTTACCACCTTGCACGACCACTTGCGTGGTCGAATTCATCATGTTAAGGCCCGTGTTGAGCAGGAGGAGTCCACCGGCGATCCGGAACGCATAGATGCTGATGTCAAAAAAGCCCAGGATGGACATGCCGGTGATCATGGCGGTGATCATGGTTATGAGAGAGGTTATCGTGGCTATGATGCAGAGCTTATGCTGTTCCTTGGGGCTCAGTTCCTCGCATAGTCCCAGAAAAAAAGGAATCGCCGGGATGTTGTTGGCGACGGCCATTAGACCGAGGAGATAGTGCTGGAATGAGTGTTCGTCCACAGTGGTATCCTCTTGAACTAAGAAGCGAGGAGCGAGAAGCGAGAAGTCGCGTAGCGATAGGACCAAAAGGAATTATTAGCGATAGAACCAAAAGGAATTATTTCCTGCTCCCTCCTCCATCTTCAGTCCTCTAGAATTTTTTTAAGCCATTTCCGCATACGTCCGTCAGGGACCGGCGCGAGCATAGGCATCTTCCTTTTTGCCCGCCTTATTCGGGCAGCAATTGTGCTTTCCGGGTGGTCGTCTATATCATCCTTAAGGAAACGCTCAAAGAGAATTCGTTCAGTAAGATATTTCCGTTGGGGCATCTTATCTGCGTTTGCGGCCGGCCTGACTAGCTTTTTGGGTGAATTGTTTTCTGAGGACGCCTCGACATCTTCAACCACGTGCACAGGCTGTTGAGACTGATTGCTATCAGGGCCTTCGACTTTCGCTTCCAGGACCCGATTCGTCCCCACCTCGAATCGGACCCAAAATACCGCTTCGAGCAGCAAACCTATCGCCCGGGCTTTTTCCTCCTCGTCGGCGGGACAATAGCGTTCCCACATCCGTAGCGGGTAAGGCTAATTGTCTGCGGTATAGATCAAGGTCAGCCTCTATCCCTCTTTCGCGGGCCTCATAAGGCCTCTGAAGATCCTTGATTGACTGCGAAAGCGGCACACCGGAATCCATCGACTCCAACGCCGTTTCCTGTATACGCTCAAGTGCTGATTTCTTTTCAGAAACAGCCATTTCCAGGGCAATTTCCTTTTCGGAAACAATCTTTTCCAGTTTCAGAATCGCTTTGATTTCACTCTCGTGCCCGGGAGGGGGAATAGGGGTCCCGGTTTTTTTATCAAGCGGACAAAATTTACCGCGATAACGGAGATCATCGAGCAGGCCGTACGGGGGGATATTGAGGCGTTCGATCAGGTTGGTTCCTGAAATAATCTCTATCTCGTGCATGTTGCGCCTCGAGAAGTTGAGGAATGGCAAAATCCCTGCCAGGTGCTGAAAAGGGGTCAGTTTGTTGGAGAAGAGCCTTAAAAGGCTTGTCCCGGAAGACTTGAGTCCGGGAGCCGGAATACACTGCTTTCTTGAACTATTTACAATAAAAATCAAAGGCTCTGGATTCCGGCCCCGGACGGGACACTTCCGGGGCAGGCCGCGCCGGAATGACCGACCTTTTCCTTGTAGCTGCTCGTTTTTATTTGAGCGGTTATGGTGATGGCCCCACCATGTTTTTACTATAATGTGACAAGTTCATTCCTTTTTCAGCACCTACTAAATCCCTGAATCCCTAAGTTCGTTTCTTCTCTTTCTACCGCAAAAACCCGCATGAATTCTAACTATTCAGATTTATCAACACTTTACATATCGGTCCGGCGCCTGCCTTCGGAACTGGGGGCCGGAGGTTCAAATCCTCTCGCCCCCTGCCATACAGTCCAAAATCCCCCAAGAATTAAAGGCGCATCCGGCAAACGAGTACCTGTGGTTTGGATTTTTGCCCCGAAGGGGGCTCAATAAGTCAGCCCAGGCCCAGTTTCGCGCCAATTATCATTCGGTGAAAAGATCCCTGTAGGTATCGCGCATGTCTCTTTTGAGGATCTTGCCGCTGGGAGTCTTGGGCAACTCCTCGCGGAACAGCACCGCTTTGGGAGCTTTGAATGGAGCCAGTTCCCTTCTGCACAGACCGATGATCTCCTCCTCCAGGATCGTTTCGCCGCTTTTCGGGACCACCACGGCGACGACGGCTTCCACCCATTTGGGGTGGTTCAAGCCGATCACCGCCACCTCCTGGACGCGACTATCCTTGTAGATCACTTCCTCCACTTCACGGGTAGCAACATTCTCCCCGCCGGTCTTGATCATGTCCTTCTTGCGATCCACCACCTGAATATAGCGATCCTCGTCCAGGACGCCCACGTCCCCGGAATGAAACCAGCCGCCCCGCATCACGTCTTCAGTCTTATCCGGTTCCTTGAAGTACATGATCAAGGCGTGCGGCCCTTTACCGCAAATCTCGGCGGGGCTGCCGACCGCCTCAATGGCATTTCCGAATTCATCCTCCAACCGGCTTTCCATGTTCAGGCCGGCCATGCCGGCAGAGCCCAGTTTGTTCAGGGCATCTTTGGCCTTGAGAATGGTATGATAGGGAGCAAGTTCCGTCTGGCCGTAATAGTTATAGATTTTGGTTTTGGGAAATTTGTCCAAGATTTCCTTGAGGATCTCTACCGGCATAATGGAAGCGCCGTAGTAGCATTTCTTAAGACTGCTGAGGTCGAATTTCGCGAAATCCGGATGTCTCAGCATGCCGATCCACACGGTAGGCGGAGCAAAGAACATGGTCGCCCGATAGTTGGCAATGCTCTTGAGAATCAGGCCCACATCCGGCGCCGTGAGCACGTTGGTGCCGCCGAGCCAGAAGATGGGATTCATGAACACGTCCCGCTGGGCGCAATGATAGATGGGAAGGGCGTTGACGTTGAGGTCATCGTCTTCGTACTGACCATCAACAATGGCCCCCATGTACTGAGCCATCAGAGCCTGGTTACTTATGATCACTCCTTTGGGCAGAGATTCAGTGCCACTTGTGTAAGTCATCTGGCAGGGATCTTCGATGTGCAAAATAGTGTCCGGCTCTTCCAGCGAACCATTCTTATACCAGTCGTCAAAATCCCGGAACCGCCCATCCACCGGGGGTTTACCACTACCCTGACTGGACCAGATGAAGGTCTTAACGGTGGGCATTTCGGCCAGAACGTCTTTAACCGAATCATACAGAGCATCTTCCACGATAAACACCTTGCTCTCGGAATGATTGATGCAATAGGCGATCTCGCGGCCCCGCAACAAATAATTGACCGCCAGGTAAATTGCGCCGATCTTGCAGCAGCCAAACCAGGTCAAGACGTGGTGGATGGTGTTGTGGGCCAGAATGGCCACTCGGTCGTAGCGCTCGATGCCCAGTTCAAGGAGGCTGTTGGCGACTTTGTTGCAGTCGTCCTCAAGGGTGCTGTAGGTTAGGGTTTGATCGCCAAAAATCAGTGCAGGCTTATCGGGAAACCGGTACCGGCTGCGCCGCAGCATATCCGCGATCACCCAACGGTTTACCCGGTTGTACCGATTCATGAGGAATTCCAGGTTGTCTTTGTCGATCGTGTGGTACCTGGCCCGCTCGGCTTCGCTCAAGGGTTTCCAACTGTCCATTCGACTCTCCTCCTTTGTCATTCCATAATGTAGACAAAAACCGGCCACGCAGCCCTGCCCCGGATTGTCAACATTTCCGGACTCCGGCCGGTGGCGTGTACGGCAATGAGGATTACTGCAAGGACCTTCTCAAAAAAAAGAAGGCCCGCCCACTAAGAACTTCAGGAAACCTAATCCGGACTGATAATGGGAATTCACCTGGAGAAGCTTACCAGATCCACATGCAGGCTGATTCTAAAAGCAACCAGACACCTTAGATGGTGCTCCTCCGACCGCCACTTTTCTAAATCAACAGCAGGAACCTGTATAATTGATTTGATGATACCACCCCGGCCACAACGATGTAAAGCACCGGCATTATCCCGTAATTTACGGCGTCAAGGCCGGCTTCGCCGGGTAAGGGGTTAGAGGTGAGAGGTCATTTGGTCTTGCCCCTCGCCTCTTACCCCTAGGCTCTTACCTGCCGTTATTTTGTTAGCTGCTCCTCGGTTTCGCTCTTTCTTCCAGAGCGCTGATACGCTGTTCCAGTTCGACCACCTCCAGCGACTTTCGGATGCCTTCGGCCAGATCGATTAAGGTTTTGATCTCTGAGGGGGTAATCTCTCCCTCTTCGAGTTTTGCAGTCACAGCCCTAAAGAGCTTTGGCATGTCGGCAATGGCGCCTATCTCCGGTTTCGCAGTGAACAGTGAGCGGTGAGAAACCAATTTCAACTCCCTGCTTCGAAAAGTTCCCACGCGAAGACGCGAAGACGCGAAGGTAATGACACTTTTCATGGTTTCCGGGTGTCCCGGTGGGACATGAAAAGCTGTTACAGTCGACATCTGCAATTAGCCGGTAATATCGCGGCT
Organism: Syntrophobacteraceae bacterium; assembly: GCA_052143075.1. GTDB lineage: Bacteria > Desulfobacterota > Syntrophobacteria > Syntrophobacterales > Syntrophobacteraceae > SbD1. Next base: position 5,780 of record JBKQTS010000080.1, read on the forward strand.
TCGCAGTGAACAGTGAACCCTCACTGCGTTCGGATTCGCGGTTAAACTACGGACCAATGTCCGGTTCGTATAGTTCGCGGCCGATTTTTTGTGAGGCCGCCAGTGAACAGTGAGCAGCGAAAAACCAATTTCACCTCCCCGATACCTTCGACATCTGATTGGCAATATTGTACTGCAAAGTGATTTTGCTTTGCAAAACGGCAACGGCTTCGCAGTGAACCCTCACTATGATCGGGTTCGCGTTGAACCTCGGAGCCAGCGTGAGATGCCTCTGGTTCGGCGTCCGATCTTTTGTGAGGACGCACAGTGATCAGTGAACAGTGACCAGTGAGAGTCGTCAATCGTGAACCGTGAATAGTGAATGGTGAAAAACCGAATTCTTAAATCCCTCTCGACACCTGCCATTAGTCGGTAATATCGTACCATGAATGGATTTAATGATGCAAAACGGCAACCAGAAGCGGCAATAGAAACGGCAACCAGAAGCGGCAATAGAAGCGGCAAAAAGGAGAGGGAGCGGGAAGCGAGGAGCAGGAAGCGAGAGCGAGGAGCGGGAACGCACAGCACTGCGCGGCGTATAAACCGGGCCGTCAATTCCCTGGTGACTCCAATCTTCAGCGCTTTCAAGCGCTTGGAGACCGCCGCCCGACCTACTCCAAGCCGGCGCGCTGCCCCGGCCGGGCTGTTTCCATCCCGGATCAATTGTAAGAGTCTGTCATCATTAATCTTTTTCTTTGCCATGGAAACATCCTGGAAACATCATGGAATTTTTGGTTACCTGCCGTCATAGCCGGGTTGAGCCTCGAAATGAGCTATCGACAATCCGCCGAGAAGCCAGGCGGGGAATTTGAAAGACTGCAGTTGGACGTGACAAACATTTTCCACTCGACGACGCAGGCCGTTACGCAGGACTGAGGACTGGGGACTGAACCCTCACTGCGTTGCGGGTTCGCGGATAACATCGAGAAAGCGCGTTAGATGCTTCAAGTTCGCGGCCGATCTTTTGTGAGGCCGCAGGACTGAGTAAAAGCCGAAAGAAGCGGCTTGCCGTCTCACTTAGCTGAACCCTCACTTCGTTCAGGTCCGGGCTTAACATTCTAACCGCTGGCCGATGCTTCTAGTCCGGGCACGATCTTTTGTGAGTGCCCACCCTCGCTTCGTTCGGGTTCGCGGGTAACATCGAGGAAGCGCGTTAAACGCTGGACCCTCACTTCGTTC
>JBKQTS010000081.1:0-7163 GCA_052143075.1 Syntrophobacteraceae bacterium
AACGCTGGAGGACATCGGAACAGAATCAGTCTGCCTCGCGTGCTCATCCCACGTGGGATAGCAACAGTTTCGGGTTCGAAGCGATGTCCAGACCATGCTGCGGTTCGAGCTCGTGGCCTCACAGAGAGACGGTCCATTTCCACCATTTAGCGAGCAAACAGGATAGCATATCTATAAACCCTTTTCATGGTTTGGGGTGTCCCTCAGGGACATGAAATGCTGCGGTGAACCCACCGGAGCCCGAGTGCAGATGATGACACAAGAGGGCCAAGCCATCCGGATACCCATCCTTGCCTTTGGAAAGGGTTGGCTCGCGGTGGATAAACCCGCCGGCATCACCATTCACAACGAGTCGGGGCGGGATCTTTGTTCCTTGGCATCCGCTTTCATTCAAAAAGAGACAGCCATCAGTAAAGAGGCAGGCGCGGACAGGGATTTTGGGGTCAATCCGGTTCATCGCCTGGATAAGGAGACGAGCGGCGTCGTTCTGCTGGCCCTTACCCGCGAGGCGTTCCGGTTTCTTTCGGCCCAGTTTGAGTCACGCAATGTAAAAAAGCAATACATCGCTATTTTGCACGGATATCTGGAAAAACCCGAAACAAGCGGTTCGTGGATGGAGTGGAGTTGGGCCCTTGCCAAAAACGCCGGGGGACGCCACAATCCCGAGGGCGCCGGCCAGCGCCAGGATAGCCGGACCCTATACAGGGTGCTCGATCATAGTCCCCACTACACCATGGTCGAGATCGAACTCCTCTCCGGCCGTACGCACCAGATAAGGCGCCACGCCAAGCTCTCGGATCATCCGGTGGTCGGTGACGCTCGCTATGGCTCGGCACGCGCCATAAACTACATTAGACGCAATTGCGGCTTTGACCGTCTTGCGCTGCATGCGCGCTCACTCGCCATCCGGCTGCCTGGGGGGAAGGAGCCGCAAATCATCGAAGCTCCAATTATCCCGGGCAAGATGCGAGACCTTTTTCAAAATGACGAAGGCCGCCCGTGAACCATAAATTTTTGATGTGGCCGGCGGTCCCACCGCCTAAGCAAAGGCGCCCGCGCCATCCAGCCCGGAGCGGCTCTTTTCCATGAACCAGTTTGCGGGATCCACATAGTAGAATCGCAGATCGGCAAGAGCTTTATAATGTTCTCCTTCTTCCTCGATGATGCGGTTCAGGAATTCGCGCTCCAGTGGATCATCCGCGCGTTCGAGCTGTTTTCTATAGAATTGAATGCTGGCATTCTCCATGTCAATGCCGGCATCTATGGCGGCAACGTCATCGAGGCAAGCCTTCGGAATGCTCTTCGTCTCCGATATGATTTTCCCTATAAGCGCATTCCTGTCAGCGCTTTTGACCGAATTCAAACGGCAGGCATCCGGGGACGCTTTCCCTTTCTTCAGTTTCTCATACACCTTCTGAATGTCATTCATGTGCTGGGTTTCAGCGTCAAAGAGCATTTTGAAGGTTTCGACTCCAACCTGGTCCGAGCAGGCTTTCATCGCGCCGGCATACAGACTCTTCATTTTTCCCTTGAACTCCAGAACCGTGCAGAACATTTCGAGAGTCTTATCTTGCTTTTCCATGGCACCTCCGAACATGAAGTAACAGACTGGCTATAACCTAAGGATGATCGCCTTCTGAGTCATGATTGCTTTGGATGAAAATGCAAACGGAAGCCGTCGTCTCCTCCTTTTGAGGAATCGAGGAGACCGATGCAAGACATGCCGCAGGAAGGTGGAATTTCCAGGTTCAGGTCCACACCGAAGACCTCTTTGATGTTGCGCTTCATTTGCTCGCGAACCTCTTTCATTGACGCCTTGCAGGCGATCTCCCGTTCCAGGGAAGTCATTTTGACGCCGTGCAGCCCACACGGGTTTATCCAACCAAAAGGTTCCAACGACACATTCACATTTAGAGCAAAACCATGGTAAGTAATCCCGCGCCGGATAGCGATTCCCAGGCTGCCCAACTTGCTGTCGCCGACCCATATCCCATGGTTGAGCCGGTTGCGGGTGGCGTGCACACCCCAGTGGGCCGCCGTTCTGATCATGATTTCTTCCAATCGTTCCACGTAGCCGGTGACCGTGAGTTTGGCGGCATGCAAATCCAGGATCGGATACCCCACCAGTTGACCTGGACCGTGAAAAGTTATATCTCCGCCACGTTCCACGTGCACTAAGGGGATTCGAGCTACCTTGAGGAAAAGTTCGGAGACCATGAGGTTTTCCCGTCCGCCCCTGCGGCCCAGGGTGAAAACCGGCTCGTGTTCCACAAGCAGGAGAACATCCGTGGCGATGATCCTGCATTCTCTGGCGGCGACAAGACGCAGTTGGAGGTCATGGGCCTCTTCATAGCCCAGCAAGCCTAAGTCCGCACAAAACCACCTTTTGCTTGTCCGCCTGTAAGCCGAACCTGCGGTGCGCGTCTTCACCAGGAACCACTCTCTTCTAGATTGTGTGCGCAACATTCTGTAAATTGCGAAAGTTTAAAAGCGCGGGGGAATGTTTCCCCCGCACCCCAGCAGGATTTCGGCCACGCGCGGACGCGCGAGGCCGAGCGCTCGGCGCTGTCGGCGGCAAGCCACCGCATGTGCGGGGCCGCCGCCGCAGCGCCATATCTCGACGCTCCGCGAGGCGGAGGGGGTGTGGGGGGCGCATGTCCCCCCAGCCCCCACGCTCTTGAAGAACATCACTTGATACTTTCTTGTACGCAACCCGTATCAGCAAGTCAGCCGGGGGTTTCGTGCAGCGCCCGTTTCATCCATCCGCCGCACTTTTGTACGCCAGGGCGCGTTATAGAGCCGCTCAGGGTCTTCACCCGCCTCTTTTACCACTTCCTTGAAGGCATCCACGAACAGGTCCAGGTCTTCTTTGCACTCTGTCTCCGTCGGTTCGATCATAATGGCCCCGTGAACGACCAGCGGAAAATATATGGTTGGCGGATGAAAGCCATAGTCGATCAATCTTTTGACCATGTCCAAAGTGGTTATTTTCAAAGGCGCCTGGAGTTTGTCGGAGAAGACGCATTCGTGCATGCAGGGCCTGTCGTAGGCAAGGTGCAGGGTGTCTTTGAGCTTTTCCTTTATGTAATTGGCATTCAGTACCGCCAGTTGGCTCACCTTTTTCAGTTCCGGTCCAAGACTCAGGATATAGCTGTAAGCCCGGATGATGATCCCCGAATTGCCGTAAAAAGCGTGCAGCTTGCCTATCGATGACGGAAAATCGTACGAGAGATGATATTCTCCATTATTATCGAGAATACGTGGTACCGGGAGGAAAGGCTCCAGGTGTTTCCTGACGCATATCGGGCCGGCGCCGGGCCCGCCGCCCCCATGGGGTGTTGAGAAGGTCTTGTGGAGGTTCAGATGAAGTACGTCTATTCCTACCTCACCCATGCTTACGATGCCCATCATGGCGTTCATATTGGCGCCGTCGGCATACACCAGTCCACCTTTGGCGTGCACGATTTCGGCAATCTCCCTGATATTCTCTTCGAAGAATCCGAGAGTATTGGGATTGGTGACCATGATTCCGGCCGTTTCATCGTCCATGACCGCCGCAATCGCATCGGCGGAAAGCACCCCTCTCTCATTGGATTTCACATTGACGGGGCTGTAGCCGCACAGAGCAGCACTGGCCGGGTTTGTGCCGTGGGCGGTGTCCGGGACAATGATCTTGGAACGGGGTGAGCCTTTGCTCTTATGGTAAGCATTGAAAACGAGCATGCCTGCGAATTCGCCGTGAGCCCCGGCTGCAGGCTGAAGAGAAACCGCGTCCATGCCGGTAATTTCTGCCAGGAGACGTTCGAGTTCAAACATCACTTTCAGCGCCCCCTGAGATAATCGGGCGGGGAGCAGGGGATGGGCCCCGGCAAACCCGGGCAGGGCAGCCTGTTTCTCATTGGTCTTTGGATTATACTTCATGGTGCATGAGCCCAGGGGATACATGCCCGTATCTACGCCAAAGTTCCACGTGGACAAGCGAGTGTAGTGGCGCACTACTTCCACTTCGCTCAGGTCGGGGAAATTCGGACCGTTGCCTGTCAGGGCTTCATCCAGTTCGGAAAACTCCACATCCCTGCGGGGCAGAGAAATCCCCGATCTCCCCTTTTTCCCTTTTTCGAACAGCAGGGGCTCATTGAGCACCAACCCAGTGGAGCCTGCGAATTCTTTCATGATTCAACCTCGTTTCACGAATCCCGGAATCGTTCACCACAGAGACGTTCAAATCATTTCACCGTAGTAGAGGGCGCAGAGGAACCCTCACTATGTTCGGGTTCGCGGTGATGACCGGAAAGCGCGTGAGATGCTGGACCCTCACTTCGTTCAGGTCCGGGGCTAACGTTTCTAACTGTCGGTTCATGCTGGACCCTCACTACGTTCAGGTCCGGGCCATACGTTACAACCGGTAGTTCGATGCTTCGAGTCCGGGCACGATCTTTCGTGAGTGCCCAGTCCGGGCACGATCTGTAATGAGTGCCCACCCTCACTACGTTCAGGTCCGGGCCATACGTTACAACCGGTAGTTCGATGCTTCGAGTCCGGGCACGATCTGTAATGAGTGCCCACCCTCACTTCGTTCAGGTCCGGGCTTAGCATCGTGACGGCTGGCCAATGCTTCGAGTCCGGGCACGAACCCTCACTACGTTGCGGGTTCGCGGTTAGCGTTACGTGACCAGGCCACATACTTATAGTTCGCGGCCGGAACCCTCACTTCCTTCGGGTCCGCGCTGAACATAATGGAAGCACGTTTGATGCTTCAAGTTCGCGCCCGATCCCTTGTGAGGACGCTTTGTGAGGCCGCACAGAGAAAAGAAAACGGACATGTAGGAAAAATCGGGAGCAAACAGGGGCTTAGCGTTTAGTTTTGTCTGTTCGTCCACAACTGTTTTTCTCCTCGCCTCTGCGCCTCTGCTTCGAAAAGGCGTGATGGGTTACGCTTCGCTCCGCCCATCCTACGGGTCTTTTCACCGTGTCGGGTGTCCCAGAGGGACATGAGTTGCTGCGGTGAATAGGTTCTAGCTTTTCAATTGGTTCACAAGGGCATCTATATCTTCCTTCGTCTTGGTTTCCGTAACGCACAGCAGGTAATGGCCGGGAATCTGGGGGTAGTAAGGCGCCAGAGGAAGGCCTGCCACCACCTTCCGGTCGAGCAACCTCTGATAGGTCGCCTCGAAGCCGGGCGAAAATTCAACGACGAATTCATTAAACGTAGCAGCGGCAAAGGGTATTTTGAATCCGGCCTTTCTTAGCTCCTTCTTGAGGTACTCGCTCTTGTCATAATTAAGCCGGGCCAGCTCACGGAGCCCGCTCCCACCGAGCGAGGCCATGTACATGGCGGCTGTTACGGCGCAAAGACCGCTGTTGGTGCAGATATTGGACGTGGCTTTTTCCCGCCTTATGTGCTGTTCCCGAGTGGCGAGCGTAAGCACAAATCCTCGTTTTCCATCCATGTCCTCAGTCATGCCTGCCAGGCGGCCAGGCATGCTCCGCACGTACCGCTTGAGACAGGCAAGCATTCCCAGCGTGGGGCCGCCGTAACTCTGGGGAATTCCGAAGCTTTGGCCTTCGCCGCAGGAAATATCGGCGCCTTGGGACCCGGGGCTCTTATAGAGACCGAAGGCGAGGGGTTCCGTGAATGAAGCGATGAACAGGGTCTGTGTGTCGCGGGTCAGGTTGCCCACAGCACTCAGATTCTCTATGCAGCCAAAAAAATTGGGCGACTGAATGGCGACGGCCCCCAATCCTTCGGTGCTTTCCAGTTTGCCCAGCTCCGTTCTGCCGTCTGCCGAATAAGGCAGCTCGATGATCTCGAACCCCGCCGGTTCAAGATAGGTGCGTATCACACGTCGATAGAGAGGATGAATGAGGCTCGATACCGCCACCTTTTTCAGCCGGCTCACGCGGGCCGCCATAAGCAGGGCTTCGGCCAATGCTGAAGCCCCATCATAGAGGGAGGCGTTGGCTACATCCATGCCCAAAAGAGAAGCCACGAAAGTCTGGTACTCAAAAATTGCCTGCAGGGTTCCCTGACTTATTTCCGGCTGATATGGAGTATAGGATGTGGAGAATTCCGATCTGCCAAGAAGATAGGACACGGATGCCGGGATGTGATGTTCATAACTGCCCGCTCCCAGAAATACTTTATACAGGGGAGCGACAGCCATCGATTGCGCCAGGGCTGCCATGATGCCGTTCAATTCCCACTCCGTCACAGGCCCGGGCAGCCTGAGGTCTGTCTTGCGGCGGCAAGCTTCGGGAATCGATGAGAAAAGATCGTCCAGACTTGAGGCCCCTGCCACCTGGAGCATCTCGGCGATGTCTTCTTCGGTGTGAGGCAGATATCTCATGCGTTCTCCTTCAGCATTTCGAGATAAGCATCGTGGGTCATGAGGTCATCCATCTCGGAGAGATTGGAAGGCTTCACGTCTGCCAGCCAGCCATCCGTGTACGGGGCCCTGTTTACCAGATCGGGAGAGTCTTCCAGCGCGGTATTTATGCCGGTTATTTCCCCGCTGACGGGCATGTAGACTTCAGCCACCGCTTTGACTGACTCCAATGTCCCGCATTCCTCACCTTTTTTGAATTTCTTACCCGGTTCCGGAAGTTCCACGAAGACGATGTCCCCGAGTTGATCCTGGGCATAATCGGTAACGCCTATGCGGATTATTTCCCCATCAAGTCTTGCCCATTCATGATCTTTTGAGTAGCGAATGTCGTGCGGAGTCACCAGCTCACTGATTTCTTTCATGTCTCAGCCCCTTTGATCGTAAACGTTCACCGCTTGCGCAGCACGGTAATTCTGTACATCTGTGTGGAGTAGAAATTTTTTCACGTACAGACGCGTTTCTTGTCCTCGAAAAACGCAAAGAAAGAAAAACTCCTCCCGCCCTTCCGGAAGCGAACTTGCTCTGAGTTTGTCGAAGGAGGGCCAGCTCGTCGTGCGCCTTCGTTGATAGTGGTAGTAATAATCACGAGTCGGCGGGCTTGCCAGGAGCAGTTCGCCGAGCAGGTACTGCGGGACACCCTGAAATCACGGAAAGAGCCGTGGGGTGGGCTAAGCGGACCCTCACTTCGTATCGGGTCCCCGCTTGACGCATCATCCCAGGCAATGCGTCAAGTCCGCGCCCGGAACCCTCACTGCGTTTCGGGTTCGCGCTGGACAT
>JBKQTS010000082.1:0-28498 GCA_052143075.1 Syntrophobacteraceae bacterium
GGTGAACAATTATGCCAGTATAAGCTTCGACTTCGGTCCAACGGTCTTGCTCTGGATGCAGCAGTATGCCGCCGATGTGTATGAAGCTATTCTGGCGGCCGACCGGCAGAGCATGGAGAAATTCTCCGGTCAGGTTCGATGAGCCTGAATACAACAACGATTTTGCCGAATGGGCTCATTATGCCCTTCAAGACAATATCCTTGCGGAACGGTTATCTGTTATCAACCCCGATCCTTTTGTAAATCTGGAATCCTTGCGCCAAGAGCTGCTCGATATCATAGAACAGAGGTTGGACGAGATCGAAGCGCTTCCCTGGGCCAAACCCGACCAGCAATTTCATTTTCTCCGCTCTCAAATGGTGGTTTTCGAGACTCAGGTCAAAATTGGAGAGCCGGAGGAGTTGGTGGAGGCTGTACCAAAAATGTCCGTGGGCAGCATATTTTATCATTTTATTGATGCGAGACGCCGCAGCCCTGAAATGATGGACGATTTCCGCGCCTGGTTGAGGTCTCGCGGTGCTGATGATCTTTGCTCACAAGTGGCTGCAGTAGATCCCTATTTTGGGTCCCTCGTGGACTTGCGCACGCAACTGACGGATCTGTTCGCAAAATATTTTTTCCGGGGAGTGACCGTATGACATCTATTCAAGATTATGTGCCAGTGACCGGAGAAAATGTGATCGATCGACTCCGTCAACTTGCCAGGCCATTAAGAGGCACGAAGGTGGTGCACGTAAACTCCACTTATGTAGGCGGGGGAGTCGCGGAAATTCTGAGCAAGCTGGTGCCCCTCCAGAAAGATCTGGGCCTCGATGCGCGGTGGGAGGTAATTCGAGGTGAAGAAGCGTTTTTTCAGGTCACCAAGGGCTTCCACAACGCATTACAAGGCATACCCGTCCATCTGCGGGATGGGTTTTTCAAGGTTTACGAGGAAACCGCCGCCCGAAACTCGGAAGAGCTCCGTTCGATCCTTGAGGAAGCCGACATAGTTATCATACATGATCCGCAGCCGCTGCCCCTTTTGAGGTCATGCCCGAACCGAAAAGGCAAGTGGATCTGGCGATGCCATATCGACCTGAGCCATCCTTATCGTCCGGTGTGGCAATACTTGCGTAACTATGTCATGGAATACGATACGAGTATTTTTTCCCTGGCGGATTTTGCCCAACCCTTGCCGCACATCCAGTATCTGATGCCGCCCAGTATAGACCCTCTCAGCGCAAAAAACATGGATCTGACCCCGGAGGAAGTCCAAGCTGCCAAAGTCCAATTCGATCTGGACCCCGATAGACTGATAATGCTCCAGGTCTCACGATTTGATCGGTTCAAGGACCCCCTGGGGGTAATTAAATCATATCGATTGGTCAAGTCTTTCGCTCCGTCACTGCAATTGGTCCTCGCAGGCGGTGAAGCCACCGATGACCCCGAAGGCGCGGCGGTCCTGGCCGAGGTTCGTAATGAGGCCGGCGGCGACAAAGACATCCACGTGCTGCTTTTACCTCCGGATGCTCATGTCACGATTAATGCCCTGCAGCGAGGCGCGGACTTGGTAGTGCAAAAGTCTCTCAAGGAAGGATTCGGCCTCACCGTGACTGAGGCCCTGTGGAAAGGAAAACCTGTTATTGGCGGTGATGCGGGGGAAATTCGGCTTCAGATAGTGAACCATCACACGGGTTTCCTTGTTAAGACCCCGGAGGGAGCTGCTTTGCGCGCCAGATATCTGTTACGGCACCCTGATAAAGCCTTGGAAATGGGTCGTATAGCAAAAGAATTGGTCCGGCAAAATTTTCTGCTGACCAGAAATTTGCAGGAGTATTTGAGCATTTTGGTGGCCCTTATATATGGAGACCAGGAGCGGATAGAACTGCAACTTAAATCTGCACCGTGATCCCTCGGGACTTTCAAGGTGTTTCCGGATGGAGACCAATTAGTGTAAAACGAGAAGCGAGAAGCTTTTGATCCCTGCTCCTTGCTCCCTGAACCTCGCCGAACAATCAAGAGCGGCAAGATAAATACTTTTTCTTCAGTTTTTAAGCAGTCTCGTCAAGTTTCCGATCCAGAGTCCATATATGAATTTATCAAGAAAGAAGACTGCTTTCACGCGGAGAAAAAGCTTATTAGACAGGATTTACAGGGTCAACAGGATTAAGAAATGGTTGATTAAAGCGAGTGAGTGGCCCATAGAAAGGCTGCGGTTCACCTCATGGTTTGTTTCCATTCACTATTCACTTACTCACCCGCGCTTTTGGGTGAATAGGTGAATCCTTGGCATCCATAGTAAATCGCATTGTTCAGGGTACATCGGGTTTCACCCTCAGGGAGATTTCCTGGCTCTTCCGGCCAGATCTTTAATATTTCTAGTAATCAGAGCGGTCCAGCCTGTTTGATGGCTTGCCCCTAGACCGCGTCCTGTGTCACCGTGAAAATACTCATTAAAGAGCATAAGATCACGCCAGTAGGGATCTTCGGCAAATTTCCGCAGATCTCCGTGCCAGGGACGGCGGCCCTCTTTGCCGGGCAGGAAAATACTGACAAGCCGCCTTGTAAGTTCTTTTGCCACCCCGTCCAGGTTCATCAATTCCCCGGAACCTGTAGGAAACTCAACACGCAGGCTGTCGCCATAGAAATGATGATAGCGCTCCAGCGCCTCTATTATCAGGTAATTGATCGGGAACCAGATCGGACCCCGCCAGTTTGAATTCCCGCCGAAAAGATTCGAGTTGGATTCTCCGGGGACGTAGCCGACTTCCATTGATGCGCCGCGCGACCCGAACTCGAAAGGGTTTTTCTCGTGGACCTTGGACAGCGATCGGATCCCATGAGGGGAGAGGAATTCATTTTCGTCCAGCAGGTACCGAAGGGATCGAACAAGTCTTTGGCGCGAGGGAATGGAAATCAGTCGATATCTGTGCCCCAGCTCCGCTTCCTGTCTTGCCATGCATGCCGAAATCCCTGCGAGGTCTTTTCGGTTTCCCAAGAACCAGTTCATGCGCTTCAAAAAGCCCGGCAGCTTCTGAACCACTCTATCTTCGATTACCTCGACGGCGATCAGCGGGATAAGCCCGACCATCGACCGGATACGCAGAGGAATAAATTCGCCGTCGTGATGAAGATGATCGTAGTAGAATCCATCCTGGTCATCCCAAAGCCCGGTCCCTAAAAAATTGTTTATCGAGTCAGCAATAGCAATGAAGTGTTCGAAGAACTTGGATGCCATGTCTTCATAAGCAGGGTCCCATTCCGCGAGTTCAAGCGCCATCGACAGCATGGTGGCACAGTAGAAGGCCATCCAGGCAGTCGCATCTGCCTGTTCCAGATGTCCCCCGGTTGGCAACGGACGAGAGCGGTCGAAAACCCCAATATTGTCGAGCCCCAGAAACCCCCCGGTAAAAAGGTTTTTCCCGTGCAGGTCCTTGCGGTTGACCCACCATGTGAAATTTAGCAGGAGCTTGTTGAAAACCCGGGCAAGAAAATACCGGTCCCGCTCGCCGCGGGGCGCCGTGATCTTGTAAACCCGCCAGGCGGCCCAGGCGAATACGGGAGGGTTTACGTCGTTGAAGTCCCACTCGTAGGCTGGCAACTGTCCATTAGGGTGCATATACCACTCGCGCAGAAAAAGGACGAGTTGGTCCTTTGCAAAATAACGGTCCAGTTCGGCAAACGGGAGCATCTGAAATGCCGAGTCCCATATGGCGTACCACGGGTACTCCCATTTGTCCGGCATCGAGATAACGTCCCGGTTGTAGAGATGAATCCACTCACTGTTCCGGCCGGGCTTTCTGTTTTCGGGCGTGACCGGCTCGACAGGGTCTCCGTCGATCCAGTCCTTTACGCTGTAATGATAAAACTGTTTGGACCACAACAGGCCGGAATAAGCCTGCCGCAGGATTTTGCGCTCTTCTTCCTCGAGGTCCTTTGGATCAATGGAATGATAGAATTCATCGGCTTCTTCGATCCGCTTCCGGAAAGTACGATCGAATTTGTCTCCGAATATCTTCTTCGGGCTCCGGCTCTCTTCGAACAGCCGAAGATTTATTACCTGTTCCGAATATGCCGGAACCTCCAGGATATAATAAGCTGCCGCTTTGGTCCCGGTCTTCGCCTGATTGACCGCCTCCGCACGCCCGTTAACTACAAAATCATGGAATGCATCCTTGACATACGGACCTGGATTGCCAACACCATAGAGTCTTTTCAGGTTCGTTTCGTTTTCTGTGAAGAGAAACCGAGGGAGTTTTCCATCGGGTCCCGGTGAGGCGGCAAGGCAGAACCGGCCTAGCGTTGCATGTTCGCTCAAGAGCATGTCCGGTCCCACCTCGTATATGCTCGGCTTGGGCCAGTAGGCCTCCCCGGTGCGCCCCCATGACCAGGTATTACGAAACCAGAGGGTCGGCAGGATGTGGAGCGTGGCGGTTTCCTGACAACGGTTGGCCGCCGTGAACCGCATCAGGATATCATCGGGAGATTCCTTGCAATACTCTGCAAAGACGTCGAAATAGCGATTATCTTCGAAAATGCCCGTGTCCATCAGTTCAAATTCCGGCACATCCCGGCCTGCTTTGCGGTTTTCGGCAACAAGCTGTGCGTAAGGAAATTCATTCTGAGGATACTTGTAGAGGGCTTTGCAATAGGAGTGGATCGGGGTCGAATCGAGGTAAAAATAGTATTCCTTTACGTCCTCTCCATGATTGCCTTCCTGATTGGTCACGCCGAAGAGCCGTTCCTTGAGGATGGGATCCCGGCCGTTCCAAAGCGCTACCGCAAGACAAAGGCGCCCTTCGCGGTCGGTTATTCCAAGCAGGCCGTCCTCTCCCCAACGGTAAACACGGCTCCTTGCATGGTCGTGAGGAAAGTACTCCCAGGCATCGCCATCCGCAGAATAGTCTTCCCGCACGGTGCCCCATTGCCGCTCGGACAGATATGGCCCCCACCTCTTCCAGTTCTTCTCGCGGCGGAAGTCTTCAGCCAACCGTACTTCCACAGGATTGAGCCGTTCCATCAACAATTGCCTCCAATCACGATCACCAACCGCGAGGGGTGGACCATCTCCTGCTCCTGGAGGCCGTCCGGCCCTCAGCACGATTTTATCACCACGGAGCTTGCGAAGGATACACTATGAGCACGAAGAATATCATGAGTCATCGGTAACTTAAGTACGATATCGGTATCTGTCTGCATCCCATTGTCCATCCTCACCACCAGGGTGGAAAAATGACCTTTCCCGACGGAAATCAGTTAACCTCTATGTGCATCATATTTAGTGCTGTGCTTGTTTTACGGCTGCTTGACAAATGGGGAAGAATTTCATATTTCATGAAAAATGAAATTTGACTTTGCGCCTCTTTCGACTATGATCCCAGCCATGAAAACAGTTCTGATAAAAGAGAAGCTAAGCGAGCAGGCCTACCGAATCCTCAGGGAAATGATCACCAATTCTCGTTTTCTGCCCGGAACGCGGTTAAATGTCGAGCAACTGGCGAGGAATATGGAAATAAGCCGCACACCCCTATGGGAAGCGGTCAACCGGCTTCTTCAGGAAGGCCTCCTGGTTAGTCTGCCAAACCGGGGGGTATTTGTCCCGGACCTGACCCCGCTTGAGGCCCTGGAGATTTATTCGGTCCGGGAGGTGCTCGAGGGGCTTGCAGCAAAGCTCGCAGCTCAAAATGTCTGTGAGGATGCAATAGTCAGAATGGAGGATAGCCTGACCAGTCAATACGATATGGCCATCCGGCAGGACCTTATCGGCTACTCGAGGCACGATTACGCCTTTCACGATGTAATCCACGAATTATCTCAGAATAAGTTCCTTCAGGAGATGCTCGATTTCATACGGGGAAGGACCAGGCCGACTTTGATGAATTTCAATCCGCTTTTAATGACATCCTACCATGACCACAGGGCAATATTGGAGGCATTGAAGAAACGTGACGGAATCCTGGCTGAGAAAACAATCAAGGCACATATCCGCCGTGTAATCAGGCTCTTGAAAAAGAGCGCGGCGCGCCCGCACGACCAACTCGAGAAAAGCGAATAATTTCTTATTCGACCGAATGGGGCAACGGCACTTAGGGGAGGACAATTTTTAAAATAATTCCATGCGCTTGGAGTAACCGTCAAATGGTTTGCCAGCAAAAGGAGTCGAATCATGATTGAGTCCGCAAAATCCTCCGTTTACCGCTTCCGCTATTTTTTGACGGCAATTCTCACTATTTGCTACTCCATCCAGTATCTCGACCGCGTCAAGACAAACGTGCTGATCCCCTTTATCAGCCATGACATCGGGATGACCAACGTCCAGATCGGTATCGGGGCCGCCCTGATGCTGATCTTCTACGGGCCCTCACAGCTTGTGACGGGCTGGGTCTGCGACAGGATAGGATCGAGGCGCGTCATGATCTTCTCGATTATATCCTGGAGCTTGCTGACTTACTGGCAGGGTGAGGTGAGATCGGTAAATGAATGGTATTTCCGGATGGTGCTGTTTGGTATCATGATCGGGACCGAGTTCATCCCATCGACCAGGTTGATCGTTCGCTATTTCCCCACCCTGCAGCGCGCAAGGGCCCAGGGCGTACTCTCCTGGTCGTGGATAGTAACCCCTGCCTGGGCGCCTCTTCTTGCCACCTTCATGTACACGGTCCTTGGCAACAACTGGCGCGAGGTATTTCACATTTTGGCATTTGCCGGTCTATTCCCGCTGATTCTGATTCTGCTTTTTGTCCATGACAAACCCGAGAAGAACAGATTCGTCAGCAGGGAAGAAGCCGTTGAGTCCTACAGCCCGGAAATCGAACAGGGGTTCATACGCAAAGAGGATGTCCTGCGCGGTGAAACCGCTGTAATCTCCAGGCAGACCAAAGCCCTTGACGTCCCTTTTTCCGCCATTCTCAAAACACCGGGGTACATTCCCCTGGTCTTTGTCTACATTGCCTGCCAGTTGGCCTACTGGGGCGTAATGACCTGGTCGGCCGTGTATCTGACCAAGGTCCATGGCTTCGCCGTCATGAAGATGGGCGTCTGGGCTTCGCTCTATTTTGTGGGCGGAATGCTGGGGGCTTTTTTAGCCGGCCACGTCAGCGACCGCGTTTTGAAGGGCCGCAGGAAACCCATGATCGTGGTCTGCTTCACCTGCATGATTCCGTTTATCATCGTTCTGGCTACTCTTGAAAAAGGGGTCTCCCCATTCATCATGCTGCTGACCCTGACAGGCGCCGGATTCTTCTCGAATATGGCCTGGGGCCCCGCCATAAGCCTGCCGGCGGACATGTTTCCGGTCGAGTCCTACGGGAAAGCGATGGGGTTTGTAAACTGCTTCGCGTATATGGTTGCCGCCGCCAGTCCCTATGTCATGGGATGGCTTATAACCGAAAATCCCGTGACCATGACGCCCAGCTATTTCTGGGCGTGGATATGGGTGGCGTGCACTGCATTGATCGGAGTTGTAGCCGCATCGCTTCTTGTGGACAAAAAAGCCAAAGAAATGGCTGTGGACCCTGCTGCGGTTACCGAGGCCGGATGACGGAGAACGAAGGAAAAGGCGATGAGCGATCGTATTGCGACTATCAAGAAGGCTGTTGTGGAAGGGAAACACACTGAGATCGAGACAATGGTTCGGGAAGCCATCGATGACAAGACCGATTTGGACATTCTTATCAATGAAGCGCTGATAGGCGCTATGGACATTGTTGGGAAAATGTTTGCGGCCAGCGAGATATTTGTCCCGGAAATGCTCGTTTCCGCTGCAACCATGAAGAAAGGACTGGCGTTGATAAAGCCGCTATTGACTGGCGACGGCCTTCAATCGAAGGGCGCCATCCTGATTCTTACTGTCAAAGGCGACCTCCACGACATTGGCAAGAACCTTGTCACGATGATGCTCGAAGGGGCGGGATTTAACGTACTGGACCTGGGGGTCGACCTGAGCGCCGAAAAGGTTATTTCGAAAGTGGAAGAACTAAAGCCGGATATTCTCGCTCTTTCCTCCCTGCTTACCACCACGATGCCTGAAATGGAAAAAGTTATCAAGGCACTGGAAAGCAGAGGGCTGCGCGACAGTGTCAAGATCATGGTCGGGGGCGCCCCGGTCGATTCCAAATTTGCCGATAAGATAGGGGCCGACGGCTACGGAAAGGACGCCGGCGAGGCTGTCCAACTGGCGAAAACATTCCTGCATCTGAATTGAAGCAATGGAGGCGGCCAAATCATGAAATCCACGCCTTTTAACCTGGTCATGTCGGCCTTGTACAACGGGAAAAAGGGAGCCCGTCCGCCGGCGGGAAATGCCACCTCGATAGTTTGCCACGATCTGATGGATGCCTCCGGGGTTTCTTTTCCTCAGGCCCATGTCGATGCCAACGCGATGGCTGAGCTTGCACTGGCAGGACATGAAACAATCGGTTTTGACACCGTAATGCCCGAGTATAGCGTCCACCAGGAAGCCGCCGCATTGGGCTGCGAAGTGGACTGGGGATCCCGGGACCAGATGCCCGACAGCCGCAACTTCCCCTATGCGGATTTCTCAGACGTCGTTGTCCCGGAAAATATACTCGAAAAACCTTCGATGCGCGTCGTCCTTGACGCTCTCTCGATCCTGCGCCGCCACGTGGGCGGCAAGGCGGCAATTGTCGGCAAGGTGATGGGCCCGTGGACCCTTGCCTATCACATGGCCGGCACACAGAACCTCCTGCTGCATGTCGGCCTGGGTGAAAAGGACAAAATAAACAAGATGCTTCGCCGGTTGATGCAGGTAACCACTGCGTTTGCCAGGGCACAATTCCAGGCCGGGGCCGACATTGTGGTCCTCGCCGATCACGCAACGGGAAATCTTGTTGGCCCTTATCACTATAAGGAATACCTGCTGCCGATACACCAGGAGATGACCGCAATGATCGAAGGCCCTCTTGTTCTGCACGTTTGCGGAAATTGCACGGACATGCTGGAACTATTCGCCGACGCAGGTTTTGACGGCTACCATTTTGAATGGCAGGTCGACGCGAAGGCCGCCGTAGAAAGGATCGGTCATCGAATGTGCCTGGTCGGCAATGTCAACAACGCTCAGACCCTTTTTCTGGGTAGTCCCGAAGACGTGCGAAAACAGGCCCGGTATGCTATCGAGGCCGGGGTAAACATAATAGCCCCGGAATGCGCCATCCCGCTGTCAACGCCAATGGATAACCTGAAGGCGCTCGTGGCCGCTGTGCATGAGGGCTACTAAGGCGGTGGGACCGTCAGCCGGGATTGCCGTTACCGACATCGCGGCTCAAACCTTTATCGGCGGCTAAAGTCCCCCTTTTAAAAAAGGGGCAGCAGCACTATTGAAAGGTCACATGCTGATCATAGGCGAAAGAATAAACTCTTCACGTAAAAGAATAGCAGAGGCCCTATCCTGCCGTGACAAGAGCTTCATCCAGTCCGAGGCGAAAGCCCAGGCGAAGGCGGGAGCGCACTACATTGATGTAAACGCGGGGGCCTTCATCGGGGAAGAGGCTGAATATCTAAAGTGGATAATGGATGCCGTACAGGAAGTCTGCGACTTGCCGCTTTGCATAGACAGCCCGGACGCCGGGGTTATTCGGGAGGTCCTGCCCCTGGCCGGCATCACCCCGATGATCAATTCGATCACGCTCGAACCGGCCCGGCTGGATGGGATGCTCCCCCTTATCGCTGATTTCAAGACCAAAGTCATCGGGCTGTGCCAGTCGGAAGACTCGATTGCGGATTCCACCGAGGCCAAAATCGAACTGGCCTTGCAGCTCGTAGAAAAGGTAAAGCTGGCCGGAATTCCTCCGGATAATCTATATATCGACCCCCTGGTGTATCCTCTTGGGACAGACACAAAGTCGGCTATGGCCACCCTGGATGCAATAGCCCATATCATGAAAGAATTTCCCGGGGTCCACACGGTCTGCGGACTGACAAATATCTCTCACGGGATGCCCTGCCGCAAGCTGATAAACCGCACTTTCCTCGTTTCGGCAATCATTCGAGGCCTGGATGGGGCAATCATGGACCCCACCGACAAACAGCTTTACAGCTCGCTCACGGCCGCCGTGGCAGTTGCGGGAAAAGACGAGTTCTGCATGGAATACATCCGGGCGTTCAGGGCCGGAAGGCTGGAATAGCGGCATGCCGCCAGTAATTTTGGCCTGCAGCATAATGCGGACTGAACTCGATGAGGTGCTCCGGGGGGCCATTCGAGTCGAGGTCCGGTATCTCGAGCAGGCCCTTCGTAGAACGCCACACCTGATGACCGGCCGCGTTCAGACCGGGATCGACGCGGTTTGCAGCCCTTCAACCTTCGGGAGCATGGATTTTCGATCATGGAAATAACGAGCGAGATTTTCGAGGTGGGAGGCGGGCATCTTACCTCGCCGGAAGATGCAGCTATATACCTCATAAAATTCGGACAGGAATCCGCTCTGGTGGATGCCGGGTGCGGCCTGGCAATGGAGAGGCTTTTCGCCAACATCAGGAAATGCGGGACCGATCCGCAGCGGATAAAATACTTGCTGATTACTCACTGCCATTACGATCACACTGGCGGCGCGGCCGAATTGAAACGGCGTAGCGGACTCGATATCGTCGCACATGAACTGGATGCCCCCTTTCTTGAGAAGGGCGACAACCGTGTGACGGCGGCAAACTGGTACGGGGCAAAGCTGGAACCTTTCCGGGTGGACAGAAAGCTTGCCGGTTCGAGCGATGATATCATGCTCGGCGGCAGGAAAATTGAGGTCCTCCACGCACCCGGGCACTCTCCGGGCTCGGTTGTGTATCTAGCTGAATCGGATGGACTGAAGGTCATATTCGCCCAAGACATTCACGGCCCGATCGAACCAAGCTTTCTTTCCAACCGCAAGGATTACGACAAAAGCCTCAAAATGCTGCTCGAAATCGGGGCGGATATTCTCTGCGAAGGCCACTACGGGGTATATCGTGGCAAAGCCGAGGTGGCAAGGTTCATCCGGCAATTTATTACTTTGGTAAAGCACTAGGGCAGAAGCTGCTCGATCCGGGCTTCCAGTTTGCCAACGGCCTGCAGGATATTATTTCTCAAAGAAGCCATCTCGCTTTGCACGCGGGATGAGAAATCCTTGTCCGCTATATTCGAAAGATTTACCCGCACGTTGTACGCGGCGCCAATTGCTGCCGCCCGGATCAACTGGACCGCAACTGCGGCGTCGCACAGGCAGTTTGGGTTGCCTTTTTCGATTGCCTCTTCAACCGGGCCTAAGAGCTTTGCGATGGCCCGCAGGGTCTCCGTGGGGACGAGGGCCGCCTGCTTCATGGCCGCCTCGATGCTTTCCCTGCGCGCCTCTTTCTGCGCTTCGTTTTCCTGAACCAGGCTAAAAGCGGATACCACCCCATCGTAGGCTTCAGCATCGCGCTCCGCCAGCTCAAGTGAAAGTGAGACAAGATCGCCGGCCGAACGGCTGAGTTCCTGCATCTTTGCCCACACGTTCCGGTACTTCTCCCTGCCGAGAGTATGGTGCGCAACCATGAGGCAAAGGGCTGCGCTCAGGCTGCCGGCAAGAGCGCACACGCTCCCGCCTCCAGGGGTGGGCGAACCGTTGGCCACCCTTTGCACATATTCTTTCACCGGCAGGCTGGTCAGTTTCATGCGTCCACCTCGTTTTGGAACTTATTTCGCCGTCGAGCCGGCGAAAGTATTGAACGAATGCCGTACCACGTCTAATCAGGCAAAGCCTGTTTCAGCTCAGATCGAGGAGTTGCAACCTTTAATTTTCCCTGGCCCCAGGAGTTTGTATAATCCCGAAAAAGCTGCATGATTTTCCGGGTATGCTCACCAACAAGGCCATCTCCGATTTGCAAATCGTTTGCTCTCACAATAGGCACCACTTCCTTGTTGGAAGCGGTAATAAACGCCTCTTCCATGTCCTGTAACTCAGACCTGTCGATATCCCTGGTTTCCACCTCGTAGAAATCTTTTGCAAGCTCGATTACGACGCTGCGTGTGATACCGGGCAAAATGTCCCGGTGGGCGGTGACCAGCCTGTTGTTCTTGAAAAAGAAAAAATTGGTGGTGGTCCCTTCAAGAATGCGGTTATTGCGATCCACGTACACCGCCTCGACGGCTTTGTGCTTCTTCGCTTGTTGTACCTCGTGCACAGCCGATAGATAACATGTGCTCTTGGCAGCGGGTATGAACCTTTCGGCATCGACGGTGATGATCTTTACACCCTCTGTATACCACCATCGCGGCAGCTCAAACTTCGGCGTCACCATCACCATCAGAATGCCGCGGCCTTCCGGGTTAAGACCGTCCGAACTCACCCCGCCGGTATATACAATACGGATGGCGGATTCTATGTGATGTGGGTTTTTCTTGACCGTCTCCCGCACGATCTCACAAATTTCAGAGTTCGTAAGGTTGATTTCGAGGCCGATGTATCCTGCCGAATTTTCGAGCCTTTGTACATGTTCTTCCAAACGAAAGGGGCGTTTGTTATATGTGATCAGAAAGTCAAATACCCCGAAGCCTCGTAATACAACGATGTCTTTGACGCTGATAAGCGACCTGTCATCGCTGACAAAACTCCCGTCGATGTAATAAGTATCCATGCCTGTATGAGTTCCAAGTATCCAGTTTTTTTGTAAGGAAACGAAATGGTAACCCGTTAATCCGAGAAAAAATCAAACCGGGCGAGGGTATCATGTCAGGGTAATTATTACCATACTCAATAATCTACAGGTCCTGCTTCGAGATCAGGCCCCCCCTGCCCCCTCCGCCCGATTTCAAACCGGGGGCTTTCTTGGGCGCCGCCGGGCACGGTGCGCGCGAGAACCAATGAATGACACTAGCTTAATAACTATTCGCATGTAATAAATACATACCCTTTTGGAGCAAAATACTGTAAACTACTACTGTTTTCTCCTTGGGAAAACCACTATTCCCTATCTTGGCGGCTTAGATTTCCCTGCAAGCCGCCCGAGGTCCTCTGCGAAATAGGGCGGATAATTTTTTCGACAAAACGCCACCCTGTTCGAAAGAGCGGCGCTTCGTTGCTCTGAAAGGAAGGATTGGCTATGGCCAGGCTTCTGATAGTCGACGACGATAAAGATCTGCTGTTAATCATGAGCGAATATTTGAGAGCCTATGGTTTTGAACTGGAGCTTGCATACAGTGCGGCTCAGGCCCGGCATTATCTGGAGAGCTCCGAGTGCGACGCGATCCTGTCGGATTTCAACATGCCCGGCGAGTCGGGGCTTGATCTCCTGGACCATGTTTCATCCAGATATCCGGGATTGCCCTTTATCATGATAACCGGTTCCAGCATGTCCATGCTGGAGGATCAAGCCATGAAAATGGGCAGCAGCAGATATGTCACAAAGCCGTTTCGACTTAAAGACCTGGTTAGAACTATCGAGGAAGTTCTGGGTTTCTCGAACCGGGGAGCACAAGCGCTGGCGTCAACAGCATAGCCCCGAACGGGGAAACCAAACCAGCGTATCAAAAGACATGATGGGCCGCACGTACGCTTGGATCACACGGCAGGGTCCGGGCCGACTTTTACGAGCATTTTCCCGAAGTTCTCACCTTTGAAGAGGCCAATCAATGCCTTCGGAGCACTTTCAATCCCTTCGATGATCGTTTCTTTCCACTTTATCCTGCCCTCACGAATCCACTTGCCCATATCGGAGTAGAACTGCTCACGCCTGTCCAGGTGATCGGACACGATAAATCCCCGCAAGGTCAATCTCTTGGGGATCGCCAAAAACAGATTGCCTGGTCCTGATTCCCTTTGGGCGGCATCGTTATATATCGCAATCAAGCCACAGAGCACGATTCTCCCAAACAGTTTCATGTTAGCGAGTGCTGCTTCCAGGTGTTTGCCGCCCACATTTTCATAGTAAATGTCGATGCCTTCCGGACAAAGTCCGCCAAGTGCTTCAGTCAGGTCGCCAATTTGTTTGTAGTTGATCGCAGCGTCGATGCCCGCCGTTTCAAGGAGCCATGAAACCTTTTGATCGGACCCTGCGCTGCCAACGACACGGCAGCCCTTTATTTTTGCGATCTGCGAGACTATCGAACCGACAGCGCCAGATGCGGCTGAAACAAAGACTGTGTCCCCTTCCCCGGGCTTGCCGATATCCAAAAAACCGACATATGCGGTTAAACCCGGCATGCCAAGCGTACCGAGGTAAGCCTGAACAGGCGCAACAGCAGGGTCGATATTTGTGAGATCCGAGCCATCGGTAATGAAGTATTCCCTCCAGCCTTTGGTCCCCAATACGTAATCGCCCCGGTGAAACTTATCATTTTTTGAAACTGCAACCTGTCCAACGCATCCTCCCTCCAAAGGCTTGTGCAGCTCAAAGGGAGGCACATAGCTTTTTCCGGCGTTCATGCGTCCCCGCATGTAAGGATCAACGGACATGTAAATGTTTTTTACCAGAACTTCTCCCTCACCGAGGCCGGGAATTTCAACCTCGGCAAGCTCGAAATCATCTTCTGAAGGCATTCCGGCCGGACGCTTTTTTAGCCGAATCTCTCGGCTCTTGATTTGAGCCATACCGTTTCTCCTCAGATCCAGAAATCATCATCGGCAACGAAAATAAGATAGTCACCCTCCAATTCAGCACAATAGAGGTTTCCGGACGGACGCTGATTATTGTCGACCGCTGACTATTTGCTGTGATATAATTTGTTTGAGTAATCTGTCGGAGTCTGAAAGTTAAACTGTCATTTTTTGCTCCCAATACACATATTTTCAAGCTTGAAAGATCTTGGTGCCAGAAGTGTATGGAGGTCAATCATGATTGAAATAATGTTATTCATCTCTGTTTTACTATACACAGTTGTAGCCATTTTGGCTATTAGACTTATTAGAATTACTAAAGCCAGTACGGCATGGATTCTAATAGTCATTGGTATTGTTATAATAGCCATCGTGCGCATCACCGATATATTGCCTTTCGTCTCTATTGAATTAACACATAAAATAAGCCATTTGGATGAATGGATTGGTATTTTCATATCTATTGTGATGGTTGCAGGTGTTGTATTAATTCAGTCTCTCTTCCGCACAATCAGGGAGCTACACAATGCCCTTCGGGACAGTGTGGAAAAATATCGCTCTTTGGCCAACACTGCAGATCCCATGTATATGATAGACAGGAATTTCAACTACACGTTCATGAATGACAAACAGTTGTCAAGATTTCCCCTGCCACTAAACACAATCAAAGGCAGATCTTATGGCGAGTTCCATTCCAAGGATGAAACTAATGAATTTAAGCAAATAGTCGAACGTGTTTTCACAACATCCATACCTATCCAGGACGAGTATAGAAGTAACATAGATAACCAATATTTTCTCCGAACTTTCAGTCCTGTCACAAATACTGATGGAACAGCTACAATAGCTATAACAGTAGTTTTGAAAGACATTAGTGACCGCAAGCAGATGGAAAAAAATCTAATCGAAAGCGAGCAGCGATTACGTAATTTACTTCAAGGTTCTCCTATCCCCACATATGTGATCGGGCTGGACCATAAAGTATTGTACTGGAACAAAGCACTAGAGGAACTTACACGCATTAAAGCTGAGGAAATCATCGGCACAACATACCACTGGAGGGCATTCTATAGCGACAAAAGGCCCTGTATTGCGGATCTGTTGGTCGATCAGACGCTGGATACAATTCCTCAATTCTATTCGAATAAGTGGCGCAAATCTAAATTGATTGAGGAGGCATACGAGGCAACAGATTTTTTCCCGAAACTGGGAAATTGCGGCAAATGGCTTCATTTTACGGCCGCTGCGATCAGGGATTCCCAAGGAGATCTGTTCGGCGCCATAGCAACTCTCGAGGATGTCTCGGAGCGGAAACTTAATGAACTGGCTCTAAGAAATAGTGAACTGAGGTTGCAGAGTGTCATTCAAGGTTCTCCCATTCCTACCTTTGTAATCGGAAAAGACCACCGAGTCATATACTGGAACAAGGCCTTGGAGGAACTCAGTGGTATCAAGGCTGAAGAGGTGATTGGCACAACTGATTGCTATAGATCGTTCTACAGCGAGAAGCGCCCGGCTTTGGCGGACCTGATGGTGGACCAGGCTCTGGAAGCGATTCCTCAATGGTATTTTGAGAAGTATACCAAGTCCAGCTTATTAGATGAGGCTTACGAGGCAACGGACTTTTTCCCGGAACTCAAAGGTGGTGGGAAATGGGTTCGTTTTACAGCAGCCGTAATCAGGGATTCTCAAGGAAACCTGGTTGGTGCGGTGGAGACCCTCGAGGATGTCTCAGAGCGGAAAAGGGCGGAGGAACAGCTAAGCCTGGTCAAGAAACTCGAGTCTCTCGGGATTTTTGCTGATGGAATTGCGCATGATTTCAATAACTTTCTATCTATTATGTTACGTAATATATTTGCTGCCCAATTGTCTCTAGCCGATGAACAGGATGGGCTTTGGAGAGAAAGACTGGAGTTTGCGGAAAAGGCCGGATTCCAGGCAAAGGAATTAGTCCATCGATTGATCACCTTTGCCAAAGGGGGTGAACCCATAAGAAAAATTGGTTGTATTTCGGACTTACTAATGGAGTCTGTTGATCTGTCTCTGTCCAGCTCCAATGTGATCTGTGAATTTTCCCTACCCAGTGATCTTTGGCTTATTGAAATGGATGATGTACAGATCCGGCAGGTAATCTATAATCTGGTCGTCAACGCTCAAGAGGCTATGCCCGAGGGTGGCACCATAACCATCGATGCCGAAAATGTGAGTGTAACAGCAGATTGCGGTTTGCCTCTGAAAGAAGGCAATTACGTGAAATGGTCAGTAAAGGATCATGGCACAGGCATTCCTCAGGAGAATTTGCAGAGAATATGGGACCCTTATTTTACGACCAAGCCAATAGGAAGCGCAAGGGGCAAGGGCATGGGGCTTGCTATCAGTTATTCCATCGTCAAGAGACACGATGGATTTATTGACTTTAAATCTGAACCGGGTGTTGGGTCTAATTTTTCCGTGTATTTGCCTGCATCCCTTCAGGGAGACTCTATTGAAAAAGCCAGGAAGTATCGAAATGATACAAGAGGAGGGAGAATTCTACTCATGGATGACGATGAGACGGTGCGCAATGCAGCAGGTATTGTCCTCAACTATCTCGGGTATGACGTCGAATACGCAAAGGATGGCAGGGAAGCCATTGATCTCTATAGAACAGCAATAGAAAAAGGCTGGCCATTTTGTGCCGTCATATTGGATTTATATGTGTCGGTGTCGGGGGGCATAGGGGGCAAGGAAGCCATGAGGGAGTTACTTGCAATAGATCCATGCATCAGGGCGATCGTATCCTCCGGGTATTCAGACGATCCGGTCGTTTCAGAATTCAGGAAGTATGGATTCCTTGGGACTGTGGACGTTCCCTATGATGTTGAAAAGATGGAAAGAATCCTGGACAACCTCGTGCAGGAAAACTTATTGGATAACTCAGATCTTTCAAGCTGACTCTAAATTCTAAGACTCAGGGCAGGAAAACGAAGAGCTTTGCTATTGTCCCTTTGCCCAATAAGTGTGTTGACAGAGCCGATCAGAGCGGGTATTTTGCGGTGCGTCCTCGAAATGAGACAGCACCTTGAAGCAGCAATCGGGAGACTAAAGTGACCCTGTACGAGATAAAAGATCTTCTTGAAGCGGAAGTGCTCATTGGCGCAGAGCAACTGGACATGGAAGTGAAAACAGCTTTTGTGGCTGACCTGATGAGCGATGTCCTTGCCTTTGGGACGGCTGGAAGTTTGTTGATAACCGGACTAACCAATCCGCAGGTTCTGAGAACAGCAGATGTAATTGATATCTCTGCAATTATTATGGGTCGTGGGAAGAGGTTTTCCCCGGAAACCATGCATTTAGCTGAGATGCTGAATATCCCCATTCTTACAACGAAATATATTCTTTTTGAGATTGCCGGGCGTTTGTACTCAAAAGGCATCAGGGGTTGTATAGAAAAAGTGGAGAATAAATAACGTCATTGTGGATGAGAAACCTCTGTATGAAGGATGTCTTATAGTAGTCGGAGGCAATTTCGACAATGCAGGGGTGGCATCGGGCAGCATCAAGGCGATCCTGAAACAAATGGGATTGTCCAGCGATGTGGTCAGGAAAGCTGCTCTAGTCGTTTACGAGTCTGAAATCAATATCGTTTCTTATGCCAGAAGGGGGATGATCCGTCTTCACGTCGTGCCCGGTTCTATTATGATCGAGGCTATCGATGAAGGTCCCGGGATTCCGGATATCGAACTGGCAATGCAACCCGGCTATTCCACTGCGAGTGCAAGAATCAGGGAGATGGGATTTGGCGCTGGAATGGGTCTGTGCAACATAAAGAGCTTTTCTGACGTGTTCAAGATTTCATCCGAAGTCGGGAGGGGAACGTACCTCAAAATGATCATCAAGACGAATAGAGACTCTCTAAGTACTTGAGAAAAGGAGTTGGATGACATGATCATTTGCAGCGGCGTCTACAAACAATAAGAGGTTGAGGTATTTTGCGCTCGTAAGGTAAGCGACTGGACAGGGTTCCGCATACTAATCGCTGTCCCTGGTTACATCCACCAGGTCGAAATCAATCCCTTACCGGACAGATGTATTTTTGCCTGATCGCAAAGACCGCATCCACGAGTCGAGTAGATTTTAATCCTGCCCGCCATACCATCAGCTCCACCGCCGATCACTCGCCTTCCGGAGCAGACTATCCCAGCCAAGACCTGCGAATCAAATTTTATCAACAGGATCACATCAGTTCCTGATAGCGCTGTTCCTCGACTCGTCCAGCCGGCCGGACATGGACCTCTCTCAAGTTCAAAGCAGATCACGTCCAATTGACGAATAGGAGGTGCTCTTTGCACACGGTTGGGAGGTATTTGGTCAGAACTAACCGTAAGTCGCCGATTTAATTTGGGGACCACAGCAGAACAAATTCACAGTGGCCAGGAGTGCAGGGTGTTGACAAAAGCAAAGGAGAGATGGTATAAAACGAAGGCGTGTTCACGGTTTCCATCCGGGGCTTACGTAAAGGGGGCTGCTGCTATCATGAAGCCATGCCCTGTGTTTCGGAAACTGTGAATAGCTATGCGAAATCTTTCGCAAATTAACCCTGCTTCTGGAGAGGTGTCCCCTTGGCTGTGCTCAGGAGTCCCCAAAGCCGGTTCGTTCCAAGGCAACCGTAGACAATACGTCTTGCAACACAAAGGGACCATGCTTGAGCACGCAGTCGATGCAATATTTGTGGGGGGAGTTCATTCACCTCAAGGATTCTGACGGCAAGCTTTTTGCCAAAGGGATTGACAAAGTCGCCAATGGTCAGGGCGTGGGGCGGGTTGAATACAGAAGGCACCAGCAGGTTACCAAACGGTGGCTTCCAAGAATCGCGTATATTGGAAGTGTCGATGATTTGATCGTTTGCAGCAGCATCTATAACGAATAGGTCGAAATGACATAGGCGAAAGCCTATCTGGCCATAAACAGAGTTGTTGTATCCGCGTATGGAAGGGTTATAGTTGGCAAAGAGGAGCAAATTCAGATCACATTCACCGCGCACCGCTGAAGGAGAATCGAATGAGCCCTAGAATTCAACACCACGCGTTGGTCTGGGTGGAGAAAGCAAAATCGTTTTACAACCATTCTGGCAAGAGGATCGCTTTGGCTGAGTTCACGAACCCCAAAGGACTATTTGTTGAAGATGAATTGTATATTTTTGTGTTGAGCACAAAGGGAACCATGCTTGCGCATGGAATCAATGAAAAATATGTGGGGGAGGAATGGATTGACAACAAGGATGACGACGACAAGCCCTTTATCAAAGAAATCGTCGACAAAGCCATCGCTAAAGGGAGTGGCTGGGTGACTTACAAATGGCACCATCCAATAACCAGGAAGGTGCTCCCTAAAACCGTTTATTTCGAGAAGGTTGATGATCTGATCATCTGCAGTGGTATCTATGCCGCAGAGAAGTCATTGGAGGAAGGCGTTCAGAGACCAAAGATAATCGTACATATGGGTTCGTGCGGTATTGCTGCCGGGGCAAGGACAGTAATGGATGCATTGATGAGCGAGATTGCCAATGCAGAGGTAACAAATGTCCAGGTATCGACATCCGGTTGTGCCGGCATGTGCAAAAGAGAACCCATGATCACAGTGGAAAAGCCAGGGAAGGAACCGATCATTTACGGACAAATGGACGCAAACAAAATGCGCCAGGTGTTCAGGGAACATATTCTCAAGGGAGAAGTTCAGACCATGTTTGTGGTGGCTACAGGCTAACGTCACGTGATAATCTCCGGGTTACCCCCGGCTCTGCCGGGGGTACTCCCAAAGTTTGGCATGAACAGGATGAATCAGTCAATCTAATCGGGAAGTGAACATTTCACCACTTCCTCTTCTACGCCGGAATAATGCACCAACTTCAGTGCCAAGCATCCCAACCGCATTTTCGGCTCGGGTCTTTGCCCGAAAAAACTTCAGTTGCGCGCCTGAGACCGGAAAAGGTATACAATTTCCGGTTGGAATGCGCAAGTTATACGTCGATGGGACCGATTTTTGCGTTTTCAGGGCGCACCTCCATCCCCGGAGTTCTGTATAACCTGCTTCCCGCCTGTCCGACTTCAAGGGTTCAGGCGAACAGAATCCGGTAGTACCGGGCGAGAGGAAAAGCCGCAGCAACATGGATATGCCACCTCCTTGCATGGTAGACCACTCTGGCCCCAAGCTTTACGAGACGCCTGATGACCGAGTCTATCGATGGCCTGACGCTTTGCCCCCAGAAGGCCGTATCACGGATCATGTGGAGCAGGTTATAGGCAAGACATCCGACGAGAAGCCTTGCCTGGTTCGCTGCAAATCTATGGCAGCTCGTTTTGTCCCATCTGAGAGTGTTTTTTCCTTCCTTTATCCGGTTTTCGATCTCAGCCCGCCCATTGTAGATCGTGATTACTCTTTCTGCTTCAAGGTTCGAGTTGGTCACAATAAATCCGACACGAGGAAAGAGTTCACCCACATGCCATTCTATCTTACAGACAACCCTTCGGGCTTTATTCCATTTCTCCGCCTGGTAATGGAACTCGATCACCCTAACCTGTACGCCTCCCTTTGGAGGGCGGCCGACTGGTCTCTTCAGGTGAGGCAGGATGTGCCTCTTCAGGCTATTGTTGCTGGGAAGCCGGATGAAGTAAGTGATCCGCTTCTTTTCGCAGAATTCGTACAGGTTCGGACCGGCAAAGGCCGCATCTCCGCGGAGCCAAAACTGTCTGAACCGAGACCGGTAGCGGTCAACCAGAGGAGAGATAAGGTCCAAAACGCCATCGGCTGAATGCGCATTCCCTGGTCTCAGCCTTGCGCTCAAGAGATCACCTTTGTTATTGAAACAAAACAGAGGGTGATAGCAGACCTGGTCGAAGTAACCGTTGAACGTTGCTCCCTCTTGGTTTCCGTGGACGGGGTCCTCAGTGGAATCAACATCGATGATGAGTCGCCGTTTGTTTCTCCGTCGAAGCAAGGTGTCGGCGGATCGGCTGAGGCTTTCTTCGAGGGCCTTCAGTCCCCTGCCGGTTGCGAGTATCTTGTTCTCGAATCGGCTGAGCGAGGATTGCCCGGCGCCGCTCTCATGCTCTTTCCCCAAGGCCAATCGGAGCGCGGGGTCCACCCTCAGATGATTGGCATCATTGCAATCCTCATATCCTGCCGCAACTTGATAGACTCTCTGGCGCAGCAGTTGGAGCAAGGAATGATCCGTATGCCGAAGTGATCTTTGGTCATCCATTTGGGACGCCGCAGCACTGAGGATTTTGAAGCGTTGATCGATCTCCCTCATGAGAAGAAAGCCGGTGTCGCTGGTAATCCTTGCACCCTGAAAATCAATGCTGATGGATCTGTCGAAATCCGGCCTTATGGTTCCCCTTTGCTTGTCACCAACTGCGCGCATGCAGCTTGCCCTCCCTTTGACGAATTTGCGACACAATATCATATGGTTGGAGTGAACGCAGTATAATTTTCACGCATGCTCACGCATAATCCCGGATAAATACCGATTTGGTAGAAACCGCTGCTTTAGCCCATGATTTAGGACATCCTCCTTTTGGGCATAATGGAGAAAAAGCTCTAGATCACGTGATGAAGCCTTACGGCGGGTTTGAAGGAAATGCTCAAACCTTACGAATATTAACTAAACTTTAAAAGAAGAATACACTGGATAAGGATTTCATTCCAGTTAAAAATGGGAATGACCGACGATGTGGATTAAATCTCTCTTACAGAACACTGGCTGCCATTCTCAAATATGATACAGAAATTCCCATGTCCCGAGAGTCGGCAGATATTCTTAGAAAAGGATACTATTATACAGAAAAAGATATTGTTGAACAAATCAGGCTAAATGTTTTGCGCGGCGATATGAATAAAGAGATGAAGACAATTGAATGTCAAATAATGGACATTGCAGATGATATTGCCTATTCAACCTATGATTTAGAAGATGCTTTCAAGGCTGGATTCCTCTCCCCTTTAGGCATCCTCTCAAGCGAACCTAGATTTATTGAGAAAGTTGCTGAAAAAGTTAATGAGAAAATGGGAGATCGTTCGGTCGATGGGCGTGAGGTCCGTATAGTATTGGGGAAAACATATCAGGTGATATTTGATGAAGATGCACTTAAAGAGACTATTCATTCCGCAAGAGAGAATGGAATTACCGATGAAGTTGCATTAACCAACTTGGCGGTTAGGTTTGGAAGCGCCCATGCATTTGATTTGTCTAAAAGGACATGCGCAAATGGATACTTCAGAACAAATCACACATCCTCACTTGTCGGCAACTTCATGGCTGGTGTTAGGGTCGAAAAAGTAAACAGTGAATTCCCTGCGCTTACTGAAGTAAAACTGGAGTCAGAGATACAGAAACAAGTGGAAATACTTAAGAGGTACACCTATTGTGCGGTCATTGAATCTCCCAGACTGAAAATAGCTGAGTTTAGAGGATATGATATTGTAAGAGAAATATTCGATACATTGATTGATGATAAGCGCAAAGGCTACAATCTATTGCCGGAAGATTATCAACAATTGTATGATGGTTTCCAAGAGGAAGCTTTGAAGAAGAGAGTGATTTGCGATTTCATTGCAGGAATGACCGATCAATATGCTGTGGAGTTTTACGCCAGACTAAAATCAGAAAATCCGCAAACGATTTTCAAGCCTTTTTAGGTTTTAGGAGGGTAGGGAACATTGGTGCTTTTTCCAAGGGTGTATTTTTGGCGCGCCGGTCATTTTCTAGGCAATCTGCCGCTTTGAAGCATTTGTCGTTGCCATCAAGCTCGAAATCGTCCCCTGAAGTCTGAAAGTAATAATTTTGCAAACTACGTTGCTGCCGTGAAAACAACAGGCTATATCATACAACGCCGTTTCCCAATTCACAGAGAGATAGGATGTCTCCTATCAACATATAAGTGTAGACTACGTAACGATTTGCTTCATCACGACCGACAGTTGCGTGCGAGCCCTTTTGGGTTGCTGAAAAAACTGCATCGAGTCGATCTCCCAGAAACCGAAGATGAGAACCTACCATGTCCGAAAACCGCTCTGACCCACTTTTATCTTCTGCAAAGCATACGAGACGGTTAATGTAGTTGTCCGGACCAAGTTTGATCCTCTTCCCAGAGCCGGTGACGCGATCCTCGGAACTCGGTGGGAAGACTGCATCAGCAAGGCTCTGCAAAATGCGACGACAACTATGGACAGCGTTTGACCAGTCCTCTGGATTCGTCGAACGTAAATTATCATATACTGAAGCGAATCTCTGGACTGCTTCAGGAATGACGGCACCAATCTTTCGATCTACTGACTGCCGAACAGTAGCAAATACGTTCTGGGCAACCCCAGAGAATTTTAGTTCATGGTACCGTAGCACTGCATACTGGTATATGAGAGAACGTCGGCTTGCAAGACGCTGGGATGCAACGAGAAGCCTTGCGTGCAAGCCCTGACGTTCATACCAATTCCCCATCGGGGCGTCACAAACTGCTCAGGATTAGCAGATGAAACCGAGACATCACGGTCACGTGCCGCATCCAATCCGAGCTTACAGGCTTCCAGTTCGTGCTCAAGATGTTCAATTGACTCCAAAAATGCAACAGTGCGCGTCTTCCCTTGTGAATTGGGAACATTCTCCTCGGAAGTTCGACTAGCCATCTGCAAAAGAGACCATACCTCGGGTCTAACTCCAGTTGGGGTGCTTGGGTATCCACTTGCCTCATAGTGAAACATGTTCTGTGCTTCAACGTGGTTCAGTAATCGAGCAAGGCGGCTTGCTTTTAAGGCGCAGAACGTAACGGAACACGGTTAAGTTCGACATCTTTGAGAATGTCTGAGGAAAGCTCTAAGGCCTCTTCAAGAGCTTCTGGAGTGGGAGGAATCTCGTCATGCATGCGCGTCCTTCCGAAAAAAAGACCGGTAAATCCCAAGCTCAGTCGAGTTTCGGCTTTATTGCGGCCATTATCACACGATTAATTGGAAGGGATAAAGCAGAAAAACAGAACAGAACTAACGCACTCTCCCAGGCACACCTGCCCCTCACAAGCCCCTTCTTCTGCCTACAGCGCTATCTCATTTCGAAAACGGAATTAGTTTCTTGAGCCCGTATCGGCGAGACTTGAAGACCTCTATCGCCCGCATAGGGAGCTTGCCGCCACACAGCCCCGTGCAACTTACGTTATTCTGAATACAACATGACTACGTTCAGGTCCGGGCTTAACATTCCAACCGCTGGCTGGTGCTCTTAGTCCGGGCACGATCTTTCGTGAGTGCCCAGTCCGGGCACGATCTGTAGTGAGTGCCCCAGTTCGCGCCCGGAACCCTCACTTCGTTTCGGGTCCGCGCTAATCGATCGGAAGAATGTGAGATGCTTCGAGTTCGCGCCCGATTCCTTGTGAGGGCGCCTTGTGAGGGCGCAGGGATTGAGGGATTGAGGGAAGTTCATTCCTCACATTGCGACCCCAGAAAATTCGTTATCGGGGTTGGAGTTGAGGAGGCCGGATGAGGAACTCGCCGGTTATAGGGAAGGTAATGGAGCGCAAGGTCCGCAAACGTTTTTCCAGAACATATAATTGGAAGGCCGGTCAGGCTTGTTCAGTTATCTCTCCCCTGTGTGGCGTTGGAGGGGGCCGGTGCCCTGTTAACATATTAGTATCATAGCCGTTTATGAGAATGCGCTTCACGACTCTCACAAACGCTTACTTCATTTTCGTTGCCCACTCCGGCCACATCGGATTTCTCACATTGGCAAGGTATGTAATTTTCGCTGAGCCTGTACTGGCGGCTGTTTAAAGAAATTTGTTACGTACACGGGCAGTCAATGATATGCTTCGGAGAGTGAGTAGCCGTCTTCGGGAATTGGAGAGCATGTCGGGCTCCACTACGCAACCATGAGTTGAAAGGCAGGGAAATGTGAGCCCGAAATATCACCGCACGGGTGAACCACGGCGATGATGATGCGGGTCATCAGGTAAGTCTATTTATTTTTGGCTATGTATCCGATATCTTGGCCTACTTCAATTCGGGAGAACTCAGCTTTTGAAGGCATTCATCAGTTACTCGACTACCGACAAGCAAATCGCGGGACGTGTCAAAACTGTTCTTAGTGAGCACAGGATTAACGCGTTTCTGGCGCACGAAGACATCAGTGTCTCGCAAGAGTGGAAGAATCGGATCGTGCAAGAACTGAGTCAATCCGCTATCTTCGTACCACTGCTCAGTGCAGCATTCAAGCAGTCTGACTGGGCATCCCAGGAAATTGGTCTGGCATTTGCCAGCAGTGACATGCTGTTCATTCCGCTCTCTGTGGATGGCACGAACCCATTTGGATTCATTGCACACATTCAGTCGAAACGGCTCCCGGCAGATGGTCTCTATGCTAATTTGCTGATTGAACCTATCACTAGTCGCTTTCCACACGAGATTATCCCTGTGCTAATCGAGCGCATGGCAAGCGCCAGAAGCTTTCGCGGAGCCGAGGCCTCGATGTCGGTTTTGCTGCCCCATTTCGATAAATTCACCGACGGTGAAATCAACTCATTCGCCTCCGCATCGATCAAAAATGCTCAGATATGGAGTGCCGCAGATTGCTGCATGAAATACTTGCCCGTATTTCTTGACAAGCACTGGTCGAGGATTGATCCTCAAAAGCGCGAAGCGCTTGAGTATCAAATCAAAGAACAACAATGGCACAAGCGGCCTGCAACGCTTTCTGACGTCTCTGAAAAAGAATGGCAACCTGACTTTGCGGACCTCCCACCTTCAATTCAAGACCCTGGTATTAAAGAGACGGCGAGACAGCTCTTCATCAAGACCTTTGGTCATGCACCCTCCAAACGAGAACTTTACGATATGCTGAACGAGACCATTATTGAGAGGGGTACAGAAACGGTCAGTGAAGAAGATTGGGCTTTGTTTATGGCTGAACAGGACTCCAGGTAGGCGCGCAGTCTGTGAATTAGAGAAGGGACACCATGAAGGTTTGTGCTTAGGTTTAGACAGCTCTCCTCCTCCTTGAAATTTGGAGCGCTTAGAAGTTTAACACGTCCGGATCATTTCCGTTGTGCTCTCCCGCCCGCTCAGAATTCAAGGATTGGCAAGCTGTAATTTGACGATCAGCCTTGAAATGTGGCAACATTTTTTTTACATTGACAATTCTCAACTCGAAAATAACTGTCTTGTTTGCCGATATTCAAGGAGGAGCGAATGAATTACTGGAGAATGCAGCTTCATCCAAATGAGCCTGAGAGCGCAGCGTACTATGCGTCCCAGAGTATCGCGGCAGGTTTCATTGGTTTGGATTTTGAGACCGAAGTTGGAGATCTTCTGGCGGAAGGACAGCAGGATATTTTGACGACTCAGAGGGACTATTTAGCTTTTGCTAGAGAGATGGAGATCGGTGACAAAGTTCTAATAATAGTGCACCATTTTCCCTTTGCAGTGGTGACAGTTGATGGCGATTACAACTACATCAGGAGAACAGAACCGGAATTGGGAGTTTGGTTTCGGCATTTCCGAAGGGTAAAGGATGTTATGTATTTCGCAGACTACAATACAAATGCCAGATCTTGGGACTCTTACACCATGACAGACGCTATTTCGATTCTGAGAGATCCAACATCAATGTCATACAGGCTTATCAGAGAAATGACAGGAGAAGCCTGAAATGGGGGAGTGTAGAGATGAGCTGAACAGGAAAAAAAGGGGGCAGCCCTTGAAATTAGAAAATTGTTATACGGACTTCTTTCCCAATTTCCATTTTCAAGGGCTGACCGACCCCTTCATTTATTTGGTATCGGCTTGTCGAGCTTCAGCAACATCCCAGTGAGTTTAATTGAACATGGAAACAAAGTCTACTTCGTGGCGGGTAATCCAGAGGGTTAAGAATGAATGTTTCAAATAGAGATGATTTTTCCGCAAAAACGAGACGTTCTCTTGCTGAGCGGGTGGCCTTTCTTTGCTCTAATCCCGATTGTAAAGCACCAACGAGCGGCCCCCAAAGGTCCAATACAAAATCTGTTAATCTCGGCGTCGCTGCCCATATCACCGCAGCTGCTCGAGAAGGCCCTCGGCATGACGCTACTTTGTCGCCCGATGAGCGTACAGACATTACTAACGGAATCTGGCTCTGCCAGAATTGCGCAAAATTGGTTGATAATGATCCCACTAGGTATCCTGCCGATCTTCTTTACAGATGGAAATCTACGGCGGAGCTAGAAGCACTCGAACGTATAGGTAAAACTGCATCAGAGCGCGGGAAGGAATGTGAAGTTGTTGATAAGTGGGTAAATACAGCATATGCGGAGAAGTCTGGTATCGTAAAAGAGATCCAAGAACAAGGGTATGAACTCCGCTGGACCTCAGCAAAAAAGGAAAATGAAAGGGTCGACCTTGAGGGTTGGGAGCCGGTCCTTATAAATCAACCAGATGGAAATAGGGCGTGCCTAAAGGTTAAGGACCATTCTGCGATAGGTGGTTATTTGATCTTGCTCAAAAAAAGGAAACCCTAAATAAATTTTGCCTAACCATAGCTTGTGAAGAGACGTAGGTTCCGCTTTCGCTTCACCCACGCCCCTCAATCTGGCCGTTGCCGAGCCTCCCATCCATAAATTCTGTCAAAGTTCTAGACAGCTCTCCTGGCTGTTGAGAAATGAGGGGCCAAAATCTTCGCAGTTTTCGAATCATTTGTTTACCGATTCGCTGCAAACTGACTCTTTCGAGATTGGCAAGATGTAGCAACTTTCCAAACCATGGCCAGACGCCGATTTCCAGGGTTGGTTACCTACAGTGGCAAGATGTAGCAACTTCACGAAGTTTAATTCCAGATCGTCCATAACCACATCTGTCCCTGGATTATGCGTGAGCATGCGTGAAAATTATACTGCGTTCACTCCAACCATATGATATTGTGTCGCAAATTCGTCAAAGGGAGGGCAAGCTGCATGCGCGCAGTTGGT
>JBKQTS010000083.1:0-35385 GCA_052143075.1 Syntrophobacteraceae bacterium
CCTCACTGCGTTTCGGGTTCGCGCTGGACATAGTGGAAGCGCCTTTGACGCTTCAAGTTCGCGTCCGATCTTTTGTGAGGACGCAGGCTGAAGGGGTTTGGTTCATCCACACACCCTTCGGTGAACACAGAAACCGGGCTGCCAAGAAAATTGGCCCTGGATTGTTTGCAGGCATTCCAGGTATTCGCGACATATCTAATGCGCGGACAGGTTGAAACGAATACAGACCTACACCCGCTGTGGCGTTGTATGATGCGTATGCTCTGCAATGCCTCTCCTCCAAGATTGCCGCCCTTCGGAATACCACAACCCAATAATTTTTCTCCTGAATCTTTCCTCAGGTCATGTATACTGTCTTTAGTGAGTCATCGTTTGAATAGGCGAGGACTGGAATGAATCCCAAATTGCGATGTCCAGAGCGCGAACTTCCATTGCTTGTTACTCGGTACCAATATCCCTTGCAGGATAACCCGGTCCTTGCTCTAAGAAAGGGAATTGCGAAACGGGGATTCATGAAAAAGGACGAACTGAGAATAATTGCGCAATGGAAGGCCCCGCGCAGTGCAGGACACATGGAAAGAAACCCGGAGGAATATGTTAGAGAAATTACAGCTTTTTCTTTTAGTGCGACAACCGAGCGAGCACGCATCGAAGTACTGACCAACCTTGATGGCGTCCGGTGGCCAACAGCCTCGGTGATCTTGCATTTCTTCCATAAAGAACCATACCCCATAATAGACTTTCGAGCGCTGTGGTCGGTATCTCTAGCCGTTCCGGCTCAATATTCTTTCGACTTCTGGTGGCCTTATGTAGACTTTTGCAGGAATCTATCAAAGCGTGTCAATATGGACATGAGGACACTCGACCAAGCGCTATGGCAATACTCGAAAGAGAATCAAAAGGATGCATAACGAATGGGGGACATCATTGGGACGCAGTTATAGAGTGTAATTGGCGGTAGAAGATAATTGGCAAAATTGGACACTGAGTAAATTGTCCAGTTATTGAAAACCACCCTGAACACGCTGAGGTAACGCAGTCAAGGATAGATGAAAGCACAATTCATGGAGGGAGTATATGAAGAAGGTCGTGCTTTTACTCGCAATGCTCCTTTTGTTGGTAGTCTCCGCTTGCTCAGGAGAATTATTGAAAAAGCAATATTGTTTCAGTGCCTCGACTGAATCACAAAAATGGCAAGTCACCGAAATTGCCGGACATACTCTCAAATTGATAGATAAAACAGCATATGAGTTGCTCTCCTTCTCAGATCACAACAATGTTGTGCTAGCTGAGGTAGGAACTATTCACGGTGCAATCGCAGGCCCAGCATGGTACTGGGAAATAGATAGAGATGGAATTCTGATTATAAAAGAATGGGATGGCAAAGCTTTGCACAGAATGAAGAAACTTTACGAAAAGCATGGCGTATTTGGTGTTGATGATTCGGGGAGAACAGTTGAATACGAATACAGCTTCCGATAAGACTCCGCGTTTTTCTTCCGATGAAATAACTAGACAATCGAGCGTACTGTCCATATTTCAAAAACACGACCCTCACCGCGCCTTCCAGTGCAAGCCGACTTATACCCCGGTAACTGGACAAAATGACAAACGATTGATGTGACTGATTCAGGTAAGCTGTATGAGGCAAGCGAGGCAGCGGATCACCTGCCTCGTACTGCCCTTTTGGTGCGACTTTGGTGCAGGTTCAAAACGATCCTTACCACGTATATGTTTGCTGGCGATGTCGGAGGTTCAAATCCTCTCACCTCGATTTTGACTTTTTACAACGCAATCTACTATTTAGTAGATTTTTCGGTCAAGCACCTGAGGATTTTAACAGTATCTTCCGGTTCAGGCCTTATGGTGTAATCGGCGTTGACATCAGCGGAACGAATTATTCCTGACTGATCGATTACGAAGCGTGCCGGCATAGGCAGCGTCCACGACTCATCCCCATTAAACTTCTCAAGATCAACCCCGAAGCTGAGGTAGACTTTACGCAAGTCTTCCGGAAGCTGATGGACCAGGTTGAACTTGCGTGCCACCCGATTGCCGGGGTCGCTCAGCAACTTTAGGTTCAACCCCTTCTCCTTGGCAAACTTGCGGTTGAACTCTTCCAGTTGAGGTGAAACAGCTACAAGGGAAGCACCAAGGGAGGTGATCTCAGGAAGGGCCTTTTCAAGAGCTTCCAGCTCCAGATTGCAGTAAGGTCACCATCCTCCCCTGTAAAAGCTCAAGACAACCGGACCACGTTCCAACAGCGAACGGAGGTTAACGAGGGCACCTTCCGCATCCTTTAGGATAAAATCCGGCGCCCTGTCTCCGACCTTTGGAACCTTGTCTTTAAGACCGGACTTTTCGAGTTCTTCTGTCGCCCGGTGCATGACTGCCAGTTTTTCCGCTGGAGTTATAGTTTCATATTTTGCTTTTAGCACATTTAATTTTTTCTGAAGGGTCATCTCAATTCTCCTCTTAAACTCCCTACAGCAGGCTATATCAAACAGAATGCCCGCTGGAGTCGATATTTCTCTAATTTATCTCTCGTAAGTTCCCCGCCCTACGTAATTTCAGCTTTGAGGCCTTATCGGCAGTTCCCTCGCGTTCGTCTTCCTGCTCCATACCTGACGAAGTCTTGTTCCGCCTGCCGGGAATTGGCAGTGCGAAATCAAGCGGCGAGTTGAGCTTCCTGCGCAGGAACGTTTGCCAGAAGTACCGTCAATCCTTCTGCTGTGGTGGGATGCGTGAAGATTGCATCCCGCAGTAGTGTATAGGGCAGATCCCCCAGCATTGCAGTCTGAACCGTCGCCATAAGCTCGCTTGCTTCAGCCCCGAAACCAGTAAAACCGAGAATACGGTCACTTCCCGCGTCAATGAGCATTTTTAGAAAGCCGCGGAGTTCAGACGTCGTGTGGGTGCGCAACACCCCGGACATGGGCATTTTAACCAGGCGATAATTAAGCCCCCGTGCATTGGCTTCGGATTCATTCAACCCCACCCGGACTAGTTCCGGGTCTGTGAACATGCAAAATGGCACTAGCCGATTCCGCGTGGTGCGATTACCCCCATTCAAATTATCCCGAACGATGCGAAAATCGTCAACGGCAACATGCGTAAACTGCGGGCTCCC
This sequence comes from Syntrophobacteraceae bacterium, assembly GCA_052143075.1. GTDB lineage: Bacteria > Desulfobacterota > Syntrophobacteria > Syntrophobacterales > Syntrophobacteraceae > SbD1. The sequence continues at coordinate 3,131 of JBKQTS010000083.1, forward strand.
GGCACAATCGCCCATTGCCCAGACGTTCGGAGCAGTTGTCTCAAGCCGCTCGTTGACCTTCACGTATCCACGGCCGTCCAGTTCAATCCCGGCTTGTTCGAGTCCGATTCCCCGAGTGTTCGGCACTCGGCCGGTGGCAACCAAGAGATCTGAACCCTGGAGGGATCGCATGCCTTTGTTGTCTTTGAGATGAACTTGGATTTGATCTCCGGAGCGTCCCTCTACCCGCTGAACTTCTGTTTCGAGCAATACGTCGATTCCTTCGCTCTGGAATAATTCGAGGATAGCGCTCCCGACGTCCGCGTCCTCTTTGGTCGCTAGTTGCCTATCCCTCTCGACCACCGTGACCCGAGAGCCAAAACGACGCATGGCCTGCGCCAATTCCAGGCCTACATAGCCGCCCCCCAGCAAAATGAAGTGGCCCGGCAAGCGATCGAGATCGAGGGCTTCGATATGAGTCATTGGTTGAGACGCCGCTAGTCCGGGAACATCAGGCAGGGCCGCACGCGAGCCCAAATTGAGAAACACGCGGTCACCAGAGATCATTCGCGTACCGCCGCCGGCAAGGGAGACCTCGACGGTTCTGAAACCGACGAACCGAGCTGTACCCATAATCAGTTCCGCTCCACTGGCTTTGTATAGGTCGAGGTGACCCTTGATCTCATCTTCAACCATTTTTCGCTTACGGAGTTGAACGCCCGCCATGTTTATTCCAAGAGATTGGAATTCAAGGCCAAATTCAGGCCCGCGCCGGGCAAGGGAAGCAACCTTGGCGCTATGAATAATGTTCTTGCTGGGCAAGCAGGCGATATTCGGGCATGACCCACCAATGAACTTTCGTTCGACCACCGCGGTTTGATGACCCGCATTGGCCATGGTCCACGCCGTGAGTTTCCCCGCTGCTCCGCTTCCAATAGTCAGTACATCATACCTTTCTATGTCACTCATGATCTATTTTCCTTCCGAGCTGACAAACCTTCTCGCTGCCATGCTCCGTCCCGATCTCGCCGCTGTCCAGTTCATAGGACGCCGTAGAGATCTAACAAAAACGTAAGAACTCTCGGAAATCGAATCAATTCTGCGCTATATGATAATGGACAGGCGATATCGCTCATTAACTCCTTAATTCGGGGTAAGCCCAACAGTTCAACAGCCGGGAATCATCTAAAAATATTGTTCTGAATATCAGTACCATCCACTTCCGAATTCGCATCAGGACGATAGTGACCCAAACAACTTTTTCATGATGCTCGCGTCACCCACAAAGCATGAAAATGGCATTTTCCGGGTAACTTGGTATCAAGGGTCTCTCCGACAATTATTGTCTCCTGCCTGACAAAATTTGTCATCAAGATGAGTTTTTCCTGGCCGCCACCGGGCACCAAGTGTTGTTCCTTAATTAGATACAATCGTGCAAACCCTGACAGAGCAACACTATTGTGTTTTTCCACCTGAAAATTTCAGCCCATGCCAAATGTGGCATCAATCTTGATTGGGCATTACTCGACACCTGCGCCAAATCTGCGTCATGGAAGCAGAAGAGAACGCTCTCAACACTTTGATTTTACAGGTAACTTGCATTTTCTGAAATAAATGTGAAGTTCGCAAAATAGGTTGCCGATAAGAAGAAAAGGAACAGGACCAACGTGCTCGGAAGCGGCCCGGGAAGATGTGATCACAAGAGATTCGGTTCAGGTCGTGCGACTTTGGCATGTGAGCACCAAGCTTGCAAACTGAAAGAGCGCTAGCGTGGCTGAAAGATAGTTGTATCAGATTCTTGAGGAGGGAATCATGAGGATCGGAAAACGACAGATCACGGTAATGTTGTGGGTTGCTTTTGCTGCCGCCTTTTTCCTCGGGGGTGTTGCCAACGCAGCAGGCTGGGTTTCTCCGGTAGGGCCGACATGGGACTTCACAGTTTCAGGGGCGAAACTGGGCTCCGCATGTCTTATATTCAGCTCTGACCCAAACACGGTCACGGGCTATATTCTCGTCATTCCGTCCTCCACAAGTGCCGGAACAATAGATCACGCGGTAAGCTTTGGCTTTACCACCTTATCAGGCATGTGGGAATTCGATCAGAACGGTCAGGTTGTAGGCTTCATGAATAACCCGCCTACAGACACTGTGCGACTTGATATCACTACCTTTTCGGGCGGGGTTTCAAGTAACGGAAACGTATTTAAGATGTCCGGACAAACGGTAGACGGCAACTTGACATTCAACGGCGTGCAGATGCAATTGCAAACAAACCTTCCGGATGTGTGGACAATTGAGAAGATCATAAAAGGGGATGTGACATTCACAGAAATCTACGTTGCACAGCAAGATCCCGAACTGGGAGGTTATTATAATCTGTATGACTTTGCCGGTTGGGGGGCGGATATCTGCGTATGGGGTACGGGTGCGTTATCCAGGGGCAATAGCTTGAGCGCTAACTTCGGTATCTCTTTCACGGAATATCCGATGCCGGCCTCCGGCGACTGTAATGATATAACTCCATCATTGGTCCATGCCGGCAGCACCCGAATCGGTACAAAGAAGGCGGCAGTGGCCGTGTCCGGCGGCGGCGGACTCGGTCCTTCAGGTCCACCACCATCGACCGGGATCGGCAGCGCCGGGATCGGCAAGATTAATATCCGGACAGGCGTAGCAAACCTGGCTGGATACCAGGAAGGATCACCAATGACCAAAGCCACAATCCCGGTATTCTGTCAATAATAAGGGACTATCAATCCTGTGCGCAGTCAGACGGGTCGCCCTGTATTTTGTCCAGCGCGTGAGGCAGGGCCGGAAGGATCGTTTCGAGGTTTTCGATAGCGCCTTTCGGGCTACCCGGCAGATTGACGATGAGAGTTTTACCTCGGATGCCTGCGACGGCCCTCGATATCATCGCATGAGGGGTCTTTTGCAGGCTGGCGGCCCGCATGGCTTCGGCCAATCCGGGAACCGCCTTTTCAATAACCGAAAGAGTAGCCTCGGGAGTAACGTCGCGGGGGGAAACCCCGGTACCCCCGGTCGTAAGCACAAGGGCCGCTTTTTCGACGTCTGACAGATCGGCAAGCACCTTTCGGATCACTTCGCATTCGTCGGCAATAACGGTCCTAAAACATACTTCAAACCCTTCTGCGACAAGCCTGTCCACCAGGAGCTGCCCGGACCGGTCCTCGCGCTCTCCCCGAGATCCACGGTCGCTGACCGTCACAACTGCAGTTTTTCTGGAAAACATAACCTTCTTAGCCATGGTCCGACCGTGTACCGAAAATTCTGCAAATAAATAATCCGCAAAAGCGTGGGGGCTGCGCCCCCCACACCCCCTCGCCGCTACGCGGCTCCCTGCGGCCAGACGCCGAAGCGCCGAGCGCTCGGCCACACGCTTGCGCGTGTAGCCGAAATCCTGCGGGGTGCGGGGGAAACTTTCCTGGAAACTTTCCCACGCGCTTTTGAGCTTTCGCAATTTTGCAGAATTTTGCGCACACAATCTATGGTCCTAGTGTACCATACCCGGTGGCGGCTTATTTGTCCTCTTTTTCCTTTTTGGCAAGCTCGATTATTTTCTCCTGAAGCGGTCCGGGGACTTCTTCATAGTGGGAGAATTTCATGGTGAACATGCCGCGGCCCGCTGTCATCGAGCGCAGATCGGGCGCGTATTTGAGCACTTCGGAAAGAGGCACCTGGGCCTTTACGATCTGCTTGTTTCCTTTGCTTTCCATCCCGAGCACCCGGCCCCGCCTCGAATTGAGGTCTCCGATTATATCGCCCATCGCATCGTCGGGAACGGTGATTTCCATTTCCGTAATGGGTTCGAGCAGGGTGGGTTTGGCGTCTGCCATGGCTTTTTTGAAAGCCATCGACCCGGCGATCTTGAAGGCCATTTCAGATGAATCAACGGTATGATATGAGCCGTCAACCAGGTCAACCTTGAAGTCCACGACCGGATATCCGGCCAATGTGCCCTCATGGAGCGCTTCGGCGATTCCCTTTTCCACCGCTGGAATGTACTGCCTCGGGATCACGCCGCCGACGATCTTGTCATAAAACTGGAACCCCTCGCCTCTTGGCAGCGCTTCCATTTCGATCGTGCAGTCGCCGTACTGGCCTCGTCCGCCTGACTGTTTCTTGTATTTGTGCTGGACACGGACCTTGCCTTTGATCGTCTCTTTGTATGCGACCTTGGGCAGCTTGAGGTTAACTTCAACTCCGAACTTGCGTCTGAGCTTGTCAACGACGGCCTCTATATGGATTTCGCCCATGCCTGAAAGGATCATCTCGCGGGTTTCGTCGTTCCTGTCGAGCTTGAGCGTCAGATCCTCCTCCATGAGGCGGGAGAGCGAGGAGAAAATCTTTTCCTCGTCCCCTTTGGTCTTGGGTTCGACCGCCAGCGAGTAGATGGCGGGAGGAAGCTCTACGGACGGAAAGACTATAGGGTCGCGCTCCGAGCACAGTGTATCCTGTGTCACGGTCTCTTTGAGTTTGGCTACGGCGACGATGTCTCCGGGTCCGGCCGTCTGAATCGGTTCCTGGTTTTTCCCCTTGAGCCTGAGAAGCTGACCAAAGCGCTCTTTTACACCTTTGTTGGAGTTGAGAACCGTAGAATCGGGGGCAAGGGTCCCGGAAAATATGCGCAAAATGGAAAGCTTGCCGGCATACGGGTCGCTCACGGTCTTGATTACAATGGAGCTGAATGGCGCGCCGGTATCCGGATCTCTTGTCAACTCCGCATCTCCCTTCACGGGGCGGCCTTTGACCGGGCCGGGGTCGAGAGGAGAGGGCAGGCACTCAGCGATCAGGTCAAGCAAAGGCTGAACGCCGATATTTCCGGCTCCGGCGCCGCAAACGACAGGGATGAGTTTGCCGCCTATCACGGAAGCCCGCAGGGCGCCTTTTATCTCTTCCGGGGAGAGTTCGCCGGTGTCGAGGTATTTTTCCAGAAGCTCATCACTCGATTCGGCCACATGCTCGACAATGGCTTCCCTGTATCGGGCGGCCAACTCAGAAAGCTCGGCCGGCATTTCTTTTGTGTCGAATTTTCCGCTGTCGCCCTGTCCGTATACATATGCTTTGCCACTCAGGATATCGACAACCCCTTTGAAGCTCTCGGCAGCGCCAATCGGAATCTGAAGGGGGACACACGATTTGCCGAAATTGTCTTGAATGTCCTGGACCGTTTTGGCGAAATCGGCTCGCTCGCGGTCCATCTTGCTGATGAAGATCAGTCTTGGCTGGCCGAATTCACCGGCAAATTCCCACACTTTTTCAGTCTGAACACGTACGCCGTCAACCGCGTCAGCAAGCACTACAACGGAGTCGCCGCCCCGCATGGAAGTTTTTGTTTCAGCAATGAAGTTGAAGTCACCCGGCGTATCAATCAGTGTGAACGGGTGCTTTTTCCAGGTAAAAGAATAAACCGAACTGCTGATGGTAGTCTTGCGCTTGACCTCTTCAGGCTCAAAGTCCAGAATCGAGCTGCTCTCGTCCACTTTGCCCAGCCGGGTCGTGGCGCCCGCATCGAAAAGCATGGCTTCAGCCAGGGAAGTCTTGCCTGCGCCACCGTGAGAGATTATTGCGAAAGTACGAACATTTGCGACGTCCTCTTTCATGTTGCATCCTTTCTGCTCAAATTGAACCCGGGGAACGGACGGCTTTCCCGAGGATTAACTGCGGTTGCCAGATCGCGTCGGGCTTCTCTTAAATAAATCGTAACAGGATCCCTTCCAGGGTGGAAACGGGAGAGCCGTATGAACAGAGTTTAAAACATTTCTAATTATTTCAATTATGGTGCAAAGTCAATACACGAGGAAAACAATCAGCACGACGGTTCTCGAATCCTCTATGATTTTTTCACAGTCTGTGCTAACTGAGCCATTAATTGAGCGATCCTTTGCCGGGGTAAGCTCCGCTGGATTCAGGAATTGCGAAATTAATCCGTTAATTACCCCAAATTGCTCAATTTGTCCTAATTCTAAAAGGAAAATCCGGGATGGACGGCCTTACCTGGAATCGCGCCCAGACGCTTTTCTTCCAATATCTGCGCCACGAGCGAAATCTTAGCGAAGAAACGCTCAGGGCTTACTCAAGCGATCTTCGCCAGTTCGCCGGATATGCGTCCACCCTTGCAGGTTCCTCTGCCGTAGAATTGAAGTCGATTGGTCCGGAAATCATCCGGGGATACCTGGCATCGGTTCACAAGTCGCTCGAAAAAACAAGCCGCGCCCGTAAACTGTCCGCCTTGCGCTCCTTTTACAGTTATCTGAACAGCGCCGGCATCTTCACTGAGAACCCTGCCGATCAGGTTGCCCATCCCAAGATAAAGCAAAAAGTGCCTTCCTTCCTCCAGGTGGACGCTGTCTTTCACCTCCTCGATGCCCTCTCCCGCGCATCGCTCCGGCACGGCAGTTCCTGGAGAAAGGCCCGCAACTGGGCCATGTTCGAATTGCTCTACTCGACGGGTATCCGTGTGAGCGAACTGGTCAAATTGAATCTTGACGGGGTGGCTTTTGCCGAGGCCCTTGTGCGCGTGAGCGGCAAAGGGCGCAAAGAGCGTATAACCCCGATCGGAACCAAAGCGATTAACGCCCTTCAGCATTACCTTGCCGCCCTGGAGTTTCAGTTCCCGACGGCGAGGGCGGCTTCGCAGGCCCTTTTTCTCAATTCGAGGGGAGGAAGACTTACGGCGCGATCCGTCGACAGAATACTCAAGGCGGAGCTGATTGCATGCGGAATGTGGCAACGTTTGAGCCCGCATGGGCTAAGGCATACTTTTGCCACCCATCTTCTGAATGCGGGCGCAGACCTCAGGGCCATCCAGGAGATGCTTGGGCATGAAAGTCTGTCGACGACCCAGAGATATACCCATGTAAATGCGGACCAGCTAATGAAGGTCTACGACGCATCACATCCGAGGAGCAGAAAAAAATAGAGGCTTGGCAATGTGATTATGTTAAGTGTAATAATGTCTAATCATTATGATAATTTGACTGAGCTCACCCCACTGTGCTGAAGCCTTTTTTGTGGAGAAAAGATAAAACCGATGCCTAATCCTATCATGCGCGGCACAACCGTAATCGTCATACGGAAGGGCGACCAGGTCGTAATGGCCGGCGACGGGCAGGTAACGATGGGTGAAACCATCGTAAAGCAGCAGGCCAAAAAGATCCGCAGGCTTTACCGTGACAAGATCCTTACCGGTTTTGCGGGTTCGACCGCCGATGCGTTTACACTGTTCGAGAGGCTGGAAGCGAAGCTCGAGCAGTTCAACGGCAATCTTAAGCGCGCCGCGGTTGAACTTGCGAAGGATTGGCGAATGGATCGGGCGTTGCGCAGGCTGGAAGCGCTGCTTCTTGCCGCCGACGCGAAGGATTCTTTCATCCTGAGCGGGACCGGAGATGTTATCGAACCGGACGACGGGTTTGCGGCGGTTGGCTCCGGAGCGCCCTATGCGCTTGCGGCGGCTCGCGCCCTGGACCGCCATACGGACCTCTCGGCGCGCCAAATCGCCGAGGAGGCCATGAGTATCGCCGCGTCGATCTGTGTCTACACCAACACCCAATTCGTGATCGAGGAGCTGTGATCGATGCAACAAACCCTTACGCCGGCTGAAATTGTGAGAGAGCTGGACAAATATATAATCGGCCAGAAAGACGCCAAGCGCATGGTTGCAATAGCTCTGCGCAACAGGTGGAGAAGGCAGCAGGTGCCGGAAAATCTGCGCGATGAAATAGCGCCGAAGAATATCATAATGATCGGACCTACCGGCGTGGGTAAAACCGAGATAGCGCGCCGTCTCGCGCGGTTAGCCCAGTCGCCCTTCCTCAAGATTGAAGCCAGCAAGTTCACCGAAGTAGGCTACGTTGGCCGCGACGTGGAATCCATGGTCCGCGACCTGACTGAACTTGCGGTCAGCATGGTCCGCAACGAAGAGATGGAAGAGGTAAAAATAAAGGCTGAAGAAATTGCGGAGGAAAAACTGCTCGACATTTTGCTTCCTCCCAAGAAAACGCCCCCGGAGGTGCGGGAGCACCCTTTCCCGGTCGAAGCCGATGCGCTGATCGTCGCAAAGGAGGAGGCCGAGCAGGCCGACTCGACGAGGGAGAAGCTCAGGAAACTGCTCCGGGAAGGGGCGCTCGACGACCGCTACGTCGAGTTGGACGTGCCGGACCGCAACTTCCCGATGGTCGAAATCTTTGCGGGGGCAGGAATGGAGGAAATGGACTTCAACCTCAGAGAAATGCTCGGGTCCATGCTCCCCAGACGCACCAAACGCAGGAAGGTCAAAATCCCCGAAGCACGTGAGATTCTTATCACAGAGGAATCCCAGCGCCTGATCGACATGGATCGAGTGATAAAGTCGGCAATCGAGCGTGTCGAACACTCAGGGATCATTTTTTTGGACGAAATCGACAAGATTGCCGGAAGGGAAAGCGGCGGCAGAGGTCCGGATGTGTCCCGGGAGGGCGTTCAACGCGACCTGCTGCCAATAGTCGAAGGCTCGACAGTCACCACTAAGTACGGGATGGTGAAAACCGACCACATACTATTTATCGCCTCTGGCGCCTTTCACATCGCAAAACCTTCCGACCTCATTCCGGAACTTCAGGGGCGCTTCCCCATCCGAGTGGAGCTTACCTCGCTTTCCAAGGATGATTTCGTGCGCATCCTCAAGGAGCCTGAAAACGCTCTGATTGCCCAGTACAAGGCCTTGCTCGAGACCGAGGAGGTCGAGCTCATCTTCGATGGGGAGGCGATCGACGAATTGGCGGAAATCGCATATCAGGTAAATTCGCGGACCGAGAACATCGGCGCCAGGAGGCTGCACACGGTCATGGAAAAGCTGCTCTCCGAGGTTTCCTTTAACGCCCCGGACCTCAAGGGACAGACTGTCGACATAAACCGCGATTACGTGCGCAATGTCCTGAGTGAGATCATAAAGGACGAGGATTTGAGCAGATATATTCTTTAAGAATTGAGGGATTTAGGGATTGAGGGATTGAGGGATTGAGGGATTTAGGGATTTAGGGATTTAGGGATTTAGGGATTGAGGGATTGAGGAAGGGGAGCGGGGAGCAGGGAGCAGGAATAGAAGAGCCATCCCTGGAATTACTGAGTTCTTCCTAAGGCGGGATTCCTTAATTCGTTCTTAATAATGAGTCTGCCTTTCTCAGGCCGCTTGACTTTTAAGAGTTACAGAAAGCGGCTTTCCTCTCTCTAAAGCGCTAACTCTCAATATGGAAAAGCCAAGTATGTTCCCATCGGTATCCACCTTATCCATGACCGCGTCATCGTCTGTTTCCCTAAAATAGCCCTCTTTTTTTTCAAAAAGTACTTCAAGGTAGTCCGCTTCCTGATCGTACCAAACCTTCACTTCTTTTCCCACAGCGTTTCTCCCTTCTTCACGGTATCGAACTTTGTCAGACCCCTCTGGCTTCGGGACCCCAGATGATCTTGTGAAGCTGGAGGTTGAGCCGAACGGGGAGGTGGTCTTCGAGGATCCATTCGGCGAGAGACCGGGGAGCAAGGGAGCCAAATACCGGAGAAAAGTTGATCTTGCACCTGGCAGCCGAGATGGTTGTCAGAAGGCGCTCCGCGAACGCCCCGTCTCTGGTCATTGACAGGTCAGGGAGAGCGTCGAGAATGAGCGGGCGCCTTCCGCGCTCCGAGAGGCACATCGCTGAGGGGCGCCCGCAATCGATATGCCGTTCTTTTGCTGAGTGTCGTATATAGGTCTGTCTTACGAGGTCCCTTGCGAATTCGTAATCTTCGCGGCTTCCGATGACGAATTTCAATTCGTCCTGCGCTCCCAGTTTCTCCAGGTTGCGCAAATCATTTTGCCCGGCCATACCGCTTGACGGACACTTTATATCCATGATTCTGACGCACCTCGGGTCCACCATGCCTATGTCCATGCTTCCGTTTGTTTCGAGCAGGACCGTATGGCCTGCATCGAGCAGCTTCCTGATAAGCGACGGGGTCTCTGCCTGAATGAGGGGTTCGCCTCCGGTCACCTCCACCAGATCGCACCGCAGTTGCCGAACCCGCTCCAGAATTTCGGTAATGTCCATAAACCGGCCCTGTTCGTAGGCGTAGCTCGTATCGCAGTAAGCGCACCTTAAATTGCATCCCGTGAGCCTTATAAAAACGCACGGCTGTCCGGACCAGGAGGACTCTCCCTGGATGCTGAGGAAGATTTCGCTTACTTCGACGGCCATTTATTCTTCCCAGTAAAAAGCCCCGGCTCCGGGGGTCTCGCTCACCTTGACCCTTGAAATGTGAATTTTCTCGGTGTTGAGCCTGTGGGACAATTCTTTGTAAAGAAATCTGGCAATGTTTTCGGAGCTTGGATTTTGCTCCGTGAACAGGGGCAGATCGTTTAAATTGCAATGGTCGAGCCCAACCAGGACGTTTTCCACAGCAGCCTTGATGTCGCGAAAATCAATGCCTATTCCCAGTTCGTCCAGTTCGGCGCATCTGACGAATACTTCGACCATCCAGTTGTGCCCGTGTACGCTCGCGCAGTCGCCGGGATATCCTCTAAGGCTGTGAGCCGCTGAAAAGTGGCTTTTTACGTAAACTTCAAAAACCCCCGCCATCAGATCTCCGATTTAATTACGTTCTCCCCCTCTTCTAGAGGAGGGTAGGGGGATTTAAATGCCCCGCCCGGCACCTGTCCATTGTAATAATCTATCGCCGCAATATAGCCCGACTTTCCATAAATGAAAACAGCCTTACGGAGGAGGGAGGACGGAGGACGGAGGACGAAGTACTGAGGACTGAGGACTGAGGACTGAGGACTGAGTAAGTAAGCTCGTGACAAGGCTTTTTCCATTCACGATTCACCGTTCACGGTGTTTTGCCACTCAGTCCTCAGTCCTCAGTCCTGACTTTAAGCTGCTTTGTTTTTTCGCTCAACGTGGAGATCTGTTGTTCGCATTGTTTAGCAATGACACATGGAATTCCGGAAGACAGCTCTTTCGATTTCCGGCTCTCTGTCCCAGAATTGGTCTTTCCTCACGACCAAACTCCCATGGCCGAGCTTCAGTTTTTTGTGCATCGTCAACTTTCCAACAGCATTGTTGGCAACATTTTTGTTGGTAAAATCCTCACTTTCCACTTGATTCATTCTTCAGGAAGGTTATGGCCGGGGGAAACGAAACGCTTGCCCGCCACGTTGCGGCATTTCAGATTACCCTTATCTTTGAGCAGGCTGGGCAGGGCGTCGGATAAGACAAATTCAGAAAGATTTGAATAAGATTCAAACAACCCGACATTGATTTTCCCCGTTCAAATATACGCGGCCTCAATAATACTTGCGCAAATCCTCACTGCCCGTCCGGTCTCCGCCCGAATGACGGAAACCGTTGTTTCGCAATTATTCATGCCGCTGTCTATAAACCGGGATGAAACGAGCCGCCATAAAATCTGTTTATAGACGTTGGGATTAAATGTATATTCCGGAAACAGCCACGGGCGCCGCGTGCTGAGTATATTCCCGGGAATGGAAACGAGCCTCCATGAAGTTGAAATTGTCAGCAAAAGGTGCCTGGACAGCGATGTCAATGCTGCTTGTCTGTATTGCGGCAGCGTATTCGAGCGCTTCGGCCCTTACCGCAGAGGAAATCACTACTATTAAGGCGTACGAAAGGGTCGCGCCATCCGTCGTGAACATCACGACCCAGGTTTGCGAGGCCGAGTTTTTCTACTGTGCGACTCCGTCCATAACGGGTTCCGGATCGGGGGTCGTACTCAGGGAGGACGGACTGATCATTACGAACAGCCACGTTGTCTCCGGAGCGCAGGATATCCGGGTTGTGCTGTCTGACGGCAGACGCCTTGAAGCCAGAATTACTGCTTCGGACTCCAACGATGACCTGGCAGTGATAAAAGTGGACATCGGGGACAAGCCCCTTAAAGCAATCGCTCTCGGAGATTCGGACACCCTTAAAGTCGGACAGAGGGTGCTCGCCGTGGGGAATCCTTTCGGGTTGGGGCAGACCCTTACCTCGGGCGTTGTCAGCATGACCGGCCGCACCATCAGGGACCACGAGACAGTCCTCAGAAACCTGATTCAGACAGATGCGCCCATAAATCCGGGCAATTCAGGAGGGGCGCTCATAAACCTGGATGGGGAACTGGTGGGGCTTTGCACAGCGATTCTCAGTCCCACCGGATCGAGTATACGTATCGGATTCGCTCTGCCCGTAAAGCGCATCAAAGCCGTAGCCCCGGAACTTTTGAATCCGTGGCGCAAAATTACAGGTCTGGTTCTTGCTATACTGCTGACCGTCTGGTTTCTCCGGCGGATATACAGAAACCGGGGCCGGCGGTACGATTTGGACTAATCTATTCTATTCACTGATTTTATAGTTGCGATGGAGAGAGTATGCGTTCCACAATAATACTCGGTTCGGCGCTTTTGGTGTTTTTCCTTGCGTATACGTCCCCGGCGGCCGCTCTGACCGATGAAGAAAAAAACAATATCGACCTCTACCAGAGTCTTGCGCCTGGAGTAGTGAACATAACCAGCACGGTTATCGAGCACGATTTCTTTTTGAACGTGATACCCCACAAGGGAACCGGGTCAGGCTCGATTATCGATGCCAGCGGCTACATCCTGACAAACAATCATGTGATCGGGAATGGAAAGATGGAAGTCACTCTTGCCGACGGCAAAAAGTACACGGCAAAGCTTATGGGCTCCGATCCGGACACCGATCTGGCGGTTCTCAAGATAGACGCACCCAGAGAAAGTCTGAGCGTAATCCCGATGGGAGATTCGACCGGTCTTAAAGTAGGCCAGAAAGCCATGGCAATAGGGAATCCCTTCGGGTTGGGCCAGACCCTTACGGCTGGAGTGATCAGTTCCGTAGGGCGGACGATGCGGGCGGAAAACGGCACCCTGGTCGAAGACATCATCCAGACAGACGCATCCATTAATCCGGGCAATTCCGGAGGACCGTTGATCGATTCCTCCGGTAAGCTGATCGGCATCACCACGGCTATTTTCAGCCCGACCGGGGCAAGCGTCGGGATCGGCTTCGCCATCCCGGTCAATACGGCCAAAAGGATAGTGAATGAATTAATCGAGAAGGGGTATTACAGTTATCCATTTTTGGGGGCCACTATGATGAACCTGTTTCCGGACATCGCCGAGGCGCTCAGACTTCCGGTCAAGGCCGGTGCAATGGTGATTGAAATCTCCCCGGGCGGGCCTGCCGACAAAGCGGGAGTGAGGGGAGGAAATCGGAAAGCGCAGATCGGGAACAACATTGTAGCAGTTGGTGGAGATGTGATTGTCAGAGTCAACGAGGTTGAGGTGCCTGACGCGGACACCGCGATCCGGGAAATTCGAAAGCTGCAGCCGGGCGATAAAATTCAACTGGGGGTTGTCCGCTGGGATGGCACATCTGAAACCTTAACCGTAACCCTGGGTGAGAAACCCCGGGGGGCCAGGGCACGACAGCCCTGAACGTCGCCTGGGTTGAGCGCAATAATAACAAGGTGGAAGGCTTCAGAGATCCTTAACGATTTGGAAGGGCGAAGTCATCCATTGACAGAATGGGGAGAACAGGTATGAAAGGCATGGTAAGTTTGCTTACACACCGAAGTCCGCGCCCGGTTACCGTGGCGATCATGGACGGCATCGGCTACCGCGAGGACCCGCTGGGCAACGCGGTTGCAAGCGCCTGCACTCCCAACCTGGATTGGCTTCTCGCCAACTGCCCTTACCGGCTGCTCCGAGCGCATGGAAAGGCGGTCGGCCTTCCTTCCGATGATGACATGGGTAACTCCGAAGTGGGGCATAATGCTCTGGGGGCCGGCCGCTTCTACCCCCAGGGAGCAAGACTGGTCGATGAAGCTGTCGAATCCGGCAGGCTTTTCGACGGACGCGCCTGGCGGCGTCTTGTCGGGTACTGCCTTGAACACAAGGGTTCGATGCATTTCATAGGCCTGCTCTCGGACGGAAATATTCACAGCCATATAAAGCATCTGGAGGCCATGCTCGAGCACCTGGCCTTCAAGGATAACGTACCGCTGGCACGCGTGCACATTCTGCTCGATGGGCGGGACGTGGGCGAGACCTCCGCACTCGAATACGTCAGCAGATTGGAGACCCTGCTCCAAAAGCTGCGCGAGCAGGCTCACGTTGACTACCGCATCGCAAGCGGCGGCGGACGGATGAAGATCACCATGGATCGCTACGGGGCCGATTGGGGCATGGTAGCGTTGGGATGGCAGACTCATGTCGCCGGGCAGGGAAGGAAGTTCCCTTCGGCTGAAACGGCCATCAAGACTTACCGGCAAGAAAACCCGGGCGTCATAGACCAGGATCTTCCGCCGTTCGTAATTGCCGACGAATCCGGGGCCGCTGTGGGTCCGATCCGTGATGGGGACGCGGTCGTATTCTTCAACTTCCGCGGAGACAGGGCAATAGAGATAAGCCGCGCTTTCGAAGATGAGGATTTTCCATATTTCGAGCGGGTACCACGTCCAGGTGTGGCCTATGCCGGAATGATGGAATATGACACGGAACTGCACATTCCGCAGAATTACCTGGTTGAACCGCCCCACATCTCCCACACCGTCGGCGAGTACCTCTCGGATTATCGCATCCGGCAAATGGCTGTCAGTGAGACTCAGAAGTACGGGCATGTCACATATTTCTGGAATGGGAACAGGTCCGGGAAGATAGACGAAAAACTCGAAGAGTATATCGAGGTCCCTTCGGACAGGGTGCCTTTCGAAGAGCGGCCCTGGATGAAGGCGGCTGAAATTACGGATAAAACGGTAGAGGCAATCCTTTTGAAACGCTACGATTTTATCAGGCTCAACTACCCGAACGGAGACATGGTCGGGCATACGGGCATCTATCATGCGGCCGTGATAGCGGTCGAAACGGTTGATCTGTGCCTGGGAAGGCTTATGGAAGCCACCCGGAAGGCGGGGGGAATACTGATAGTTACGGCGGACCACGGCAACGCTGAGGAAATGTTCGAAATCGATGAGAAGACCAAAAGGCCCAAACTCTATCCGGACGGCAAGATCAGGGCAAAAACCGCTCATACCTTGAATCCCGTGTGGTTCATCATCTATGACCCGACGGGGGACGATTGCATCGTTTTCAACCAGGAAATCAAAGAACCCGGTCTGACAAACGTTGCCTCGACCATCATGCAACTGCTCGGCCTGAAGCCGCCCGAAATCTACGATCCGCCTTTGCTGCTGTTCAGGGAGCAATGCTAGTGCAAGGCGGGCTGTGGGGATCATTTGTGGAAAGGATCTCTGTGTAAAAGATGCCCAAGTGGGATGCCGAGATCTATCTGAGGTTTTCCGACGAGCGGACCCAGCCCTCTGTGGATTTGATCGCGCGCATAGCGGTCCCTGATCCCGGACGGATCATAGACCTGGGCTGCGGACCCGGAAACAGCACGGCCGTTCTTCGGCAGCGCTGGCCCAAAGCCGTTATCACGGGTCTGGACAGCTCAGCGGACATGATCGACGCTGCGTCCAGGTCTTACCCTCATCATGAATGGCTCATTGGAGATATTTCAGCTTGGAGCGCCGGGATTGCCTTCGACGTGGTTTTTTCGAACGCCGCCTTGCAGTGGGTACCGAACCATGAGGTTCTTTTTCCTCACCTTTTCGCTCAAGTGGCGCCCGGTGGCGCCCTGGCGGTCCAGATACCCTCGCACTTCAATTCTCCCCTGCACCGGGAGATTCTCGAAACCGCCGGCAATCCGTCCTGGAGTCACCTCATGGGGTCGGCGCTGAACGCGCTCACCAAGAAACCCCCATCCTTCTACTATAATCTGCTTCGGCCGTTGGCGGCGCGCCTGGAGATCTGGGAGACCGAGTACTACCACGTCGTTGACAGTCCGCAAGCCATTATAGAATGGTTTCGAGGGACCGGTCTGCGTCCGTTTCTGGCGGTGCTCGAGAATGAAGAGCAAAGGAAGAGATTTGAAGAGCTGCTGCTGGAGAGATACACGCGGGCTTATACCCCACAAAACGATGGCCGCATCCTATTTCCATTCCGCAGGCTCTTTACGATCGCTTATCGGGCATAAAATTAAATTCAGCGACAGCAGCCGGTATTACCATACATGTGGGATAAAACGATACGTTACCTGTTCCATATAGGCGTCGTAACCTTTGAGCTGTTCCCGAAGCATGCGTTCCTCAAGCACCGCTCTCGCGGTAATTATGCCCACAAATATCGGCTCGAAAAGCACGCCGCACCAGGACCCCAGCAAAAGGGCCGTCCCCAGAAAGTAAAGGAAACCTCCAGTGTACATTGGATGGCGCACATGGCTATATAGCCCGGTCGTAACCACCGTTTGCCCTCGATCTTCCTGGATGCGAACCACCCCCGACAGGTATGGGTTTTCACGATAAGTGAGATAAAAGAGATAGAACGAGAAGAGAAGGACGATAGCGCCCACCGCTTGAAGCCATGCCGGCATCCGGGACCAGTGGAATCGAACGGCGTCTAACGGCATCAGGAGCAGCCAGACAAGAAAAACGATGAACAAGGCTGCGACAAACATCTTATCCCAGGCTTTTTTGGGTGTGAAGCTCATGCGCTCTTCAAGCAAACCCGGGTCGTGCCTGAGCAGCCACAGAGTGATGGCCGCGCCGAAGACGGAGAACAAAATGAGGTAGACCCATCCGGCAAGCCAGGCGCCGGTGCCGGCTGAAACGAACAAAGCCAGGGCCATGATCAGAAGCGTGATTGTTTGCCATAAAAAGGCTTTTGCTCTTAAACTCATATGCTTCTTCTTTCCATGACTTACAATTTAAGCAGCAGAGTGTCACAGGGCCATGCGCCCGGTCCCCGGGCATGGTCCCCATTCAAGGGCGTGGGGAGCTTTGCCCCCCACACCCCCTCGCCGCTACGCGGCTCATAATCTCGACGCTCCGCGAGGCGGGCCCCGCGCATGCGCGGTGGCTTGCCGCCGACAGCGCCGAGCGCTCGGCCTCGCGCGACCGCGCGTGCGCCCGGCGGAGCCTTGAGATTCGGGGGAAACTTTCCCCGCTCAGTTCGGGGTTATTTGTCGCTCTTCGAACGCAAATTGGTCTAAGTCTTTAAAAGACAAAACGGGCAACCACGGATATGGAGCGCAGCGGGGTGGAAATCACGGATGGGGTTTTGGTTGCGCAGCGCACCAGACGCTTTCGGCGCGGAATTTTGTGCTTGAAGTCGAATGGAGTCGAAGCGTTTGCCCTTGTCACCCGGTATCCTGATGGCCAGGTGACCATTGGTGACGGATCGAGGTGCTTTTTTTGAGGCAAGGCACTTCATACAGGGACACTCCTTTGGTAATTTATATCTTGGGGATGTATTATTGATTACCCTAAGTCTATCTTGCGATGGGAGAAAGAAATGAGGATTGGTTTGGTCTACTCGACCGAGCATGGAAGAATGTGCCCTGTTTGCAGCGAACCTGTCGCAAAGTGCCAATGTCGTCAGAAGAAAGAGATTCCTCAAAACGACGGCATTGTGAGAGTCGGAAGAGAAACCAAGGGACGAAAGGGGAAAGGAGTGACGGTAATTACCGGTGTTCCCATCGATGAAACGAGTCTCAAGGAACTCGGTAAACAACTCAAAGCAAAGTGTGGCGCTGGAGGCACCGTAAGAGACGGTGTGATTGAAATCCAGGGTGATCACCGGGATCTATTGCTGGAAGAGCTGCGAAAACGTGGTTGGACGGTCAAGCGTATCGGTGGTTGAGCACTGTGGGAAGAGTATGTGATGAATGGGCAACAACGTAGTGATATTCGACCTGGTATGCGGGTCGAAATTATCCTGAAAAAAGACCAGCGAACCGGCAAACGGACAGTTGGGATCGTTAGAGATATTTTGACATCCTCCGCCTACCATTCACGCGGGATCAAAGTGAGGCTCGAAGACGGGCAGATCGGACGCGTGCAAGGTGTCCTGCCTCCGGATGCGGAGTAACGGTGAGCAGTGATCAGTGAATAGAAAAGAACAAACGCGGTAGGCAGGATCGGTAGCCGGCGAACGTGGCGTTTTACTGCTCGCTGCCCTTCTGCGTTCTCCGCGCCGCGTCCATCGTCCCCGGTCAGAGGACCCGGAAAGATCTCAAAAGAGCCTTCTATCCAAAGACCGGTATTGAATTGCCTCGAGCAGGTGAACGGAGTGGATGTTCTCCGCTGCTTCGAGGTCCGCTATCGTCCGGGCGACTTTTAGTATCCGGTGATATGCGCGGGCGGAGAGGCCCAGTTGCCGGACCGCCCGGTCCAGGATCGACTGCGCGGCGTCGTCGAGCCGGCAGAATTTTTTCAGGTGCTTCGGCTTCATCTGGGAATTCGCGTAGACGCCCTCGCCTGAAAGCCGTTCCAGTTGAATCTGTCTTGCCAGCAACACCCGCTCGCGAACTGCAGCAGACTTCTCCGATTCTCCTTCCGTGCGCAACTGCTCGTATTTGACCGAAGGGACCTCGATGTGGACTTAAGTTACTATTTACGCCGTCCCCGCCCCCATCAGGCGTAGGTGGTAGATATCTACTCAAAATATCCTGCAATAACGGCCAGTTAAAACGAAATGGAACAAAGAATCCCTCGCTCCAATGCTTCCACCCAATCTCTTCGGGAGGCTCCGCATCTTCATTTTCAGTCCAATCCAAGTCCTGCATAATGCCAATTTCAATGGGAAATGCAAGCATCCCTTTAATAAAGCGCTGCTTTTCAGAAAATGCCAATTCATTGAGAACATCTCGAATTTGGTGGAGGAAGTCAGCTCTGTCCCTTGCAAACTGTATCAGCTTCTCTTCCTCTTCGCGCATCTGCCGAAGGTTGTTCAGTTCTTCTATCGCTTCGCGGAGTTCCAGATCACGTTGTGTCATTTCGTGCGAGTATTTGGCACGCAACTCAAAAAAATCTTCGAGATCAAATTTCCCCGGCTTCTTAGGCGCTTCCTCCAAGCGCTCGAATGCAAGTTTTGCTGCCCCCCATGCATCTTTGCAGCGTTTGATTTTCTGCTCGGCCCTAGCTTCTTTTTCGGCCCAATGAGCATTGTCTATCAGCTTTTTCTTACTGACATTTGCACTCAGAATCATAAGTAACTGGTCCCAAACCAGTTTCTCAACCTGATCGGCAGGAATATATGGTAGCACACATGGTTCTCGGTGAATCTCCGCAGCATTTGACGGTTTGTGGTAGTAGCACGCATAATATCTAAGGTATCCGCCGTCCCGTTGTCTCTGACGTGAATCAGAAATTGACTGAAGCTTACTACCACACATACCACATCTCATCATACCATAAAGGAGGAACACATCTGCCGCCTTGCTTGGACGTCCTGAACGTATTTTATTGTTGTTCAAACGAAATTGAACAGCTTCCCATCTAGCTTTGGATATTATGGGTTCACATCTATAATCAATTTGATCTTTTACTCGTTGTCTTTGGTTTGTAGTTATAATGCCTGACCAGTAAGCTGTATGGCGTAGCATACGCGAAATAACAGGGACAAACCATTCTGTCCATTTCCTGCGCGTAGGAACCTTATTAGCGTTGAGATCGTCGCAAATGGCTTGGAGGGACTTATCAAAATACAGGTATTGAGAAACCATGTATCGATATGTTGCAGCCTCATCAGTGTAAGTTCCATCCTCTGTTTTGCTGAAAATTTCCACTGCCTCAGTTTCCTTGTCCCAGCGGTAACCAAAAGGAGGATGACCAACAAAAATCTTCCTGTCTTTCCACCTGAGATTTTTGTTAGTGCTGGTGCGGATTTTGATTGTCTCCCTCTCAAATTCGTAAATAGTTGCCAAGGTTGAAATAATAAGGTTTCCCATTGGAGAATCTTCATCAGCGTATATGTTCTCGCGCAGACTGACGAAGATGATTTTGTGCTTCTTCAAGATTTCGATGTTTTGCTTCAGATGGAGGAGATTTCTTCCAAAGCGACTGAGATCAGCCACGACGACTGCCTGAAATTTTCCTCGCACAGCGTCATCGAGCAATCGCTGGAGAGCAGGACGGTCCATGCTGGCTCCGCTAGCAACACTTTCATCGTATGGTGGAAGGAGTTCCCATTTTCTGTAATTGCAGTAATCTCGTATGTCATTTAGTTGATTTTCGAGTGACGTTTTGTCCGGACCAATCTGACCTGAAGTTGAAACTCGTGTGTACGCAGCAGCCTTCATGCCGTTACCCTTTCGACCCTTGGAGTAGTATCGATCTGATTTTTTGCCAACCAGTTGTAAAGCGTCGGTTCGCTCACCCGATACCTTTTGGCCACGAACGATTTCGCTGAACCGTTTTTCAATAGGGCGACGATTTCCACCTTGTACTGATCGAGCTTACTCTTCCCTGGCCCCTTCTTCCTCCCAAGTTTGACACCGGCAGCTTTTCTTGCGGCGAGTGCTTCCTTGGTTCTCTGCGATATTAAGTCCCTTTCTATTTCGGCAAACATGGAATAAAGGTATAAGGAAATTTTTGAATCAAGATTTCCATTTAATTGCCAATTTCCTTTGAGCGCGTAAACTGCGATATCCTTGCGCGTACACTCTTTCATGATTTCCAGGATTTGAAGCAAAGAACGTGCAAACCTGCTGATTTCAGGCGTAATGATGATGTCGCCGGGTTTGAGTTCCGTGAGAATTCGCCCGATTTCCCTTTCCTTCCAATCAACGGTACCGGAAACGGTTTCCTCCACCCACTCAACCGGACCAATACGCTTGTCATTGGCGAAGCGGAGAATGTCGTTCTTAAATTTCTCCGTGTCCTGGCTGTCGGTGCTAACTCTTGAAAAACCAATTACTCTCGACATGGCTGAATCCTTTCTATCTCGTCAACTTCGTGACCGGTGAATTTCGCCGTTAAGGGAACCGTCCTGTTAATGTGCCCTTCCGTCAATGAATTGGAAATGGAGGAATTCGGACCGAACTGTGTGTAGTAGCAGACATATAACCGGCCTTTTTGGTCAGTGCCCCTGGCGAAAATCTTCGTTACCGGCATCCAGTTACCGAAGCAATCAGGAGCAAGTTCGCCTTCTGTGACAGCTTCAACATCGGCTCGGGTTGGAATGTAAATCTGCGGTTCCACTTGACTCCTCCGGTAGAAAAATACAGGTTAAGCGTTGAACGGGACTACCCGAAAAGCCCGAACCATGGCAAAAACTGCCCGATTGCCATCGAGAAAGAATTCTCCGCCTTCCGGGATAGTACTGCCTGAAAGTTCCTGGTAAGTCCGACTGACGAGAACATTCAACTCCCCGGGGTCAATCTCCACCCGGTGTTCGAATTCCAGCACTTCCGCCTCTTCCCCGTTCACGCCTGGGAAGTATGCCCGGAAGGATTTCCCACTGGATTCCACTACTATGCCCGGTGCTGGCTTCGCGTCGAGATTAATGGTTTCGCTTGTTTGGATTTTCACGGTTGCTTATCCTTCTTTTCTGAGTGAATTCCAACCCTTGTGATTATTGTTATATGTAATTGCAATGAACTTCACAAGCAAAAAATTGGGGGACACTATAAGAAAACCCAAAATAATTTACATACTTATAAGGATTTTCTTAACCGTATTCCTATAGTAGTAATGTATGGATTTCTTGATCGTATTTATCTAAGACAGGACGGTGAAACTCGGTGTACGGAGGCGGCTCCGCTTCTTCCACGTTGGCGGGTCCAAGCCTGACAGTCACCTGTTCCGGTTTCTAACAAATTACACCGATAAGCATGAACCCCGAAATGGCGCAGGATCATGGGGTTATATTGTATTATCTCGGCAAGATGTTATATATTCGCCCCAATTTCTAACCCTATAATCGCCACCTGGCCGACTGGTGGACTTCGCCAATAAGTCGTAAATACATGGTGAACCTTTTTTCAAAAACCGGATAGAATCTTGTACTATTCAGTTATGAAATAGACACTTTTTTCCGATTTACACAGGGGTACGAAATGAACTTTACCGAGAAAACAGAAGTCGAACTTGAAGAGATGCTTTCCAAGAATGCCGGGGGAAGTCCTGTCTGGATGTTGGCATCGGATGAACTTTCGCGGCGCAGATCGAAAAAGGCACTTGCGTTAGTTTGGTGGTCAGTTGTGCTTGCAGGTGTAGCGGCGTTGTTCTCGGGGATTGCCGTACTGGACGTTGTGCTGCGATGGCTTCGGCGGCTTTAGCGTTTGTGCTTTACCCACGTTTTCCGTGTAGGTTTTTTCCGTTCTATCAACTTCTGATTGATCGCAGTAGCCGCGTTCAAGGGACAAAGAATGCATAAGCATTTAGTGTTATTAATGGCCGTTTTCCCCCTGCTGGTGTTATCTGCTGTCTATGCTGGTTTTGATGACGATAAAGCACCTTGTCCTAGAGGAGATTGTGTGAAGGCTTTTAAAGAATTCAATGCCTTAGCAGATCAGGGAGATGCTCAGGCACAATGCAATTTGGGGATGATGTACGCCAATGGTCAAGGCGTAGCGCAAAACTACTCTGAGGCCATGAAATGGCATCGCAAAGCGGCGGAGCATGGCGTTGCTCAGGCACAATGTAATTTGGGGGTGGCGTACGCCAAGGGTCAAGGCATAGCAAAAGACGAGGCCGAGGCTGTGAAGTGGTTCCGCAAGGCGGCAGAGCAAGGCCTTACTCAGGCACAAAGTCTTCTGGGAGCCATGTATTACTTAGGCCAAGGCATAACAAAGGACGACACCGAGGCGGTGAAGTGGCTCCGCAAGGCGGGGGAACAGGGAGATGGTAAAGCACAATATCTTCTGGGACGGATATACGATGAGGGCAAAGGCGTGCCGGAGGACACTGTCGAAGCAGTGAAGTGGTCTCGCAAGGCGGCGGAGCAAGGATATGCACCTGCACAATATGAACTGGGAAGGCTGTATTACCAAGGCCAAGGGGTGCCACAGGACTATGCCGAGGCGGCGAATTGGTTTCGCAAGGCGGCCGACCAAGGAGATGCCGGAGCACAATCTCTTTTGGGATCGGCGTATTATCTAGGCCAAGGGGTGCCGCAGGACTATGTCGAAGCAGTGAAGTGGTCTCGCAAGGCGGCAGAACAGGGAAATGCTACAGCACAATGTCTTCTAGCATTGGCTTATGACCAAGGTCAAGGCGTGCCGGAGGACACTGTCGAAGCAGTGAAGTGGTCTCGCAAGGCGGCAGAACAGGGATATGCTACAGCACAATGGTTTCTGGGATTGGCGTATTGCCAAGGACAAGGCGTGCCGAAAGATTTAGTGCTGTCGCTTATGTGGTTTGATTTGGCGGCTCCACAAGGCAATGCGGATGCCCAAAAGGGTAGGGATAGAGTTACTAAGGACATGTCCCCTTCCCAGATTGCCGAGGCACAGCGCTTAGCGAGGGAGTGGAAGCCGAAAGGTCAAGATTAGATCTTGACAAACTTATTGCATAAGCTAACACCCCGGAAACTCGCGCTCTGGTAACATTCCCTCCTTATACTGCTTTGCCGCTTCCTGGAGAACCTTACAGTCCCACGCACCAAGTAGCTCTGCTGTCTCACCTGTCGCTTCCATGAGTAATTCAAACTGAGCCTTACTGGGAAGTTCAATTTCAAGCTTCCGCCAACCGTTGATGGATGTCCACGGGTTGCCGTCTTCGCCTATCTCGCTGGGTAGAAATGCACGGAGGCATGCGCTGAGGTATGCCGGAGCATAATCAAACTCTGGATAGCCTTCTCCAATATCCAAGGTGTCTTTCTTCAGCCAGGAGTAGAGAGCCTTGAGCGGCTTCGTCCCTTTTGGCATAGCGATAACCGGACCCTCGTCGTTGAAATTCGTAGTTGCTTCACAGACGCCAAACTGTTTGAACTCAGCTTCCGATGCTTCCAGGAATTCAATGCTGTCACGCTGGTTGCTGATATTGACTACCGTGATGGTTTCTGAACCGGGACCTCTGGAGCAGATAATTAAATAAAAGAAATCGAAATCGTCTCTGTTCAACATTTCAATACTCCTCCGGCAAAATGTTCTATGGCTTCGGCTTTGACCCACCAAGGCAAGCTTCCCGCCAGCAATTAGCGCTCTCTAAAGCGTCCTTGAGAGCCTTCAAAAGCTCTTCTTTGCTGACTGTCGCGAGATTTTCAGAAAAATATGTGAGAACGGGGTCCATGATTTAGTCCTTTTCAACGGGGATGGAGACTAACCTCGAAACTCTTCCTTGTGACACCTGTGGCATTTATCGCACTCCTTATCGCCGCAATCGGAACAGGCGCGCCTTTCACGAGCTTTTTCGAGTTCCTGTCCGGCGCAGAATCCAAACAGTAGTAATTGCATTCCGTCTCCCGGAATCGCGGTTGAATTATGATGCGGACTTTTGGGGAAATTTCCATGATGGAAGAACATGTCCTGACTCCTGCTTAATAGTTTTCAGGTAAGAGGATGGTCGTTGACTGCCTGACACCGTTGTCGTCTTCTGCCTCGGTGATAATCCAGAACTTTCCTTTCGACTTATCGTTTGGGTCCATCCAAAAGGAACTAAACAACCTGCTGCCATCGTGCGTTGCAGCATCATTCAATTTCCAATCAGCATGTGGTAAGGCGTCTCCCCAGTTGCAACGGATATGCATCTTGAAACATTGAAGGATTCTATCTCCTGGGACTGCCGCTAACGCATCAGGTGAGGCTAGCAGTCGCCCAGGGTTAAAAGATTTCGGTTCCATGTTCCCCTCCAAGGAAAGGGCGGCCCGTAGGTTTGAGCCGCCCTTTGTCGTTTACTCACCGGCTTGCTCTGCCTCAGGGTCCTGTGTGTATCCCTCGCCCTGTTCGACAGTTACCACTTCCTGCACTTCCTCTACCGGCAGCTCTGCCTGAATGAGTGCTTTGTCGGCGAAGACGAACTTTTTGGACACCGGATGCTCCATGGCAATCCGTGGCTTGTATTGGCTGTACTTCGCATTTCTAAGGTCGGTGAAGAATGTCTGAATGGCGGTCAGTTTTACTTCTGGAAACTCCTTTTGTACCAGTTCAATTAGCTCTTTTCTGGTATGCGTTCCAGCTTCCAACAAAGCTTTGACTCTATCCAGATAAGGGCGCTTGCTAACTTTTGGAGGCTTGTCCACTTTAAGGCTGTCGCGCGTTTCAAGCAGAAAACTGAAAAGTCCACCAAGTAAAATCCCTTTTTCCTTTGCTTCCTTTTCTGCCGCTACTGCCATTTTCAGGATTTTTGTATCTGAGGTATCACCGGCAATGGCAAGTTCCTTAGATGCAGGCCATTCACGAGCGTCCATCAGGGTGTAAGTAGGAACAGCAACTTCACTGGTTTCAATTGCCTGTACGTCTGCTGCTTTCGCTGACTTTTTCATTTTGTCTTCCTTTCAAGTGTCTGTTTATATTAGTACTTTCCAACCTGTTAAGTTTGTTATATGTGGACGCATTACAAAAAACAAGCAATCATTTGGGCGAAGTTAAACTTTTTTTTATCGACACTTGAAAAAAAAGGCGCGAATGACAATCAGTCAAACGCGCCTTTTTGCTTAGATATAGGGAAGCTTTTTTTTATCAAGAACTTAACTGAAACTAAATCAGTTCTATAAGATTGAAGTCATAGCAAATTTATTTGGCACAACTCTATAAGTTAACCATTACTCCCATTTGCTCACTAGCGAAACTCTCCCCATAACATCATAGGCTCTTACCCGAAATAATGGGTGAGAAGGCTATTCTCGTGGCTTGCTTTTCCGGAGATTTGGGTTGGGTAGGTGAAATTGGTTGGATGGGGGAGTTGTTTTGATGTCTGAACGGTTTCTCCTTTTGAAAGCTGTGCAGGAACCAGTCCGTCCAGCCTGTAGACACTGAACCGACGGTAACCGAGATTGAGTGGTGACTATGAAGTTGACCACAGGCGGTCCCACAAATCTTGAAAAACTGCTCCGTCTCAAAACATTGATGACATCAATGTTTCTTAAAAAGGAGAGCAATATGAAATACGTCCAGGTAGTGGTTCCAGACTTATGGTTGTCCGAATTGAAAAAGAAGTGCGTTGACGAAAAAGTCACGCTGTCAAAAAAGCTACTCTCGCTAATTGCGAAAGAGATCGGAGAATTATTACCATGAATGCAAATCAGCTAAAATATGGAATCGGCACCAATCTTGAATACCTCCATTTCCTCCTGCTCGGCCTTCTCGAATCAATACCGGAAGATGATGGGGCAACTTGGGCTGCACTAACTTCTTTTCGGGCTGTGATGATGGAAGCGGAAGACCAGTGGGCGCGGGTTACCGGGGAGGAATGATACATCGCCTACAAAGAAAAAGGCGAGCTGACCGGCAAAGTTATGCTCGCCTTTTTCAAAAATTAAAAAGGTATGTCAATGTGTTTGACGGACAACGATAATTTAGCAAATCCCAAACAGGAAACACTCAACCTCGATGAAGCGAAAGCTCGCCTGGAAGAACTCCTCTTTCAATTCGAGAACTTGGACGAATCCACCCACCCGGAAGAGTTCAAAGCCATTGGATTGAAAAAGAGCAACCACCACTGGCTAATCATGGCCTTACTGGATTCTGCACTCAACCATCTTCAAAATGACGAGTTAACGCTGGCTGGGACGAATGTTTACCTTCCATACGCTGTCAAACGTCTCAAGGCTTTCCTGAAACGGGTCGAGGCTCCTGGTACTCATGAGCCTGAGGCATTGCGGCTTAAAATGAAGCAGATCACATACAATTGGGAGCCATTTATCAGGGAAGCGAACGACGAAGAACTTACTTCCGAACTCCTTACCAGGTGGAAATCAAAACAAGGAGATCACAAATTCCGCGTTACGATCTATTGTATAAACCTAAGCCACAGCTTCGAGACAATACTGGCGAGAACAGCCGAGAAAACCCTTGATTGTAAGGATCGTGGCGTAACAGTACCGGCGAAAACGAACAAACCGTGTATTAGCGCCAATGAAGGTGAGGATGCTTGTAAACGAACATATTCTCAGCATGATCCGAAACTCAAGTGGTTACACGAGCGTTTACTCAGCGCCGCTGAATCGAAGGCCAAGTCAATGTTGAAAGATCATAACGTAATCACTCTCGATGGCATCCTGGATTATCTACTTGGCGACTACTCTACTAGACGTTTATTGCTAACACTAAAGGAAGGCTCAAGAAAAACCATGATACAGGGTTTCATGCCTGGCATAACTGGACGACTTGGATTACAACTTACCCGTGTGAACAAAACGTATAAAAAGCTCTACCCCTACCTTGAAAGTCTTGAGAAAAACTCACATTTTTACCATAGAAGGCTTGACGATTAATCCCCCTGGATATTGTTTTATGTAATATCCCGTAGGAGTAATCATAAGGTTATTGAACACTTACGTATCAATAATTCGTGACTATTTTGGAGTATTCACCAAAAAAAGAAAGTAGAAGAGTAGAATGGTAAACGTGAAGAACGACGAACATAGTGAGGAGTGAATGAACTGGACGACTACTTTCGACCGTAGGACGTAGTCCGAAGGGAGTAATAGTAGTCGGACACAACACGAGTAATAAGGTGTTGTCTAACTCTTTCCTTCCTCACTACGTTCGTCGTAATTCGTTCGATAGTCTCGCATTACTTAACTCCATCACTCGCTTCGCTCGTTCGTCGTACGTAATGCTTCGACTTGATTACCCTACTACTCTCTTTTTCTTCTCTGTCTACTAGGTCTCTTCTCGGATATCACTCACTACGTTCGTTCTTCCTCTTCCGCCGACATCTAAAGATTGGAATAGTGTTTCCAATAAAAACAACGAATTCAATTCCAAAGCATTGCAATAAATGATGTTGATAATGAATAATTGAGTGAAAAGTATCTATCCATTCAATCCAATGAATTACATCATATTTCAGTTAGGAGTAAAACATATCCTGTGAATGGATAATTTAAGGAGATACAATCATGGAAACAACATCATGCCAAATCCAAGGGCTTGACAAGAATTTGTGGCTCAAATTCCGCCAAATTGCTCTGTCCGAAGGTGTCAGCGCAAGCGGTAAAGTTCGGGCCATGATTGAAGCTGCTGTCGCCTCCAACGGCGACAATTTGTGCAGTCCGGCTGAGCAAAAGCTTGTAGAAAGGAAGGACCAATGAAAGACAAGAAAGAGGAACCATTGAAGCCAAAAACATCTCTGCCACCGGTAGAAGTAGACGATTTCAGTACCGGCGAGGATTCACAGGAACGGATAAACGAGAAACTGTCGATTTCGGTGCCTCCTGCTCGTGTACCTCGACCCAATCCAGCTCTAGCGGTGTATGTAGGCCAGCGAGTTAGGCTCAAATTAAAAGATGGTAGCGTAATCAATGGCATTCTCCGGGGAACACAATGGGAGTTTTTGCGTTTGGACGGTATTGAGGAAGTTGAGAAGGATTGCAAAACAACCGCTGATTGGGAGTTGGTACTGGCCGACACGGTCGCCAAGGTTTACCCTGCAAATGCCAAGGTGAAGAAGATTTCGAAGCCGTGAGGTCGGGAAGAGATAAGGAGTAGCTTGCTACGGAACTTGGCCTGATCCCTAGACGGTGTTGAGCGAGCTGTTGAACAAAGGCTCAGCACAACAGTTGCACTGTAACCAAATCAAAGGTGGCCGATTCAATTCATGGCCACTCACCATGGCGTCTAAAATTCTCTTCTGATCTCGCGAAAAAATCTAAACGGGCTTAATCCTTGCCTAAAGGACCGGGAGAATCAAGGGAAACACTGTCGGGAGGGATTTCCATTTGGTACTTTATAGAGTGGGGTGGACTGATAAAGTTACTTAAATGAGCTTTACCAAGATAGGCAATAATTCCTGAGAAAAGAATAATTGAGAAAAACCAAATGCAAAAGTAAATGACAATTCTTTTAGTAATAAATGAGCAATCACGCTTGAAATCCATATCATGATTAAAGATGTTATCTATATCATCCTTATTGAGAATATCTTCATATCTGTGCTTTAGCGAAGTGTAGCTGCCGATGAACCTGCTCTTCCCCTGACAAACTTCATAAGTTGAAGATATCAAAATAACGAAAGAGATAATCAAAATTCCAAGTGATAGGAAGGTTATGTCTTTGGTTAAAACCTCACTGAATTCGCCCTTGCTCAATAAACGTAAAATTATTACCGATGTAAAAAACGAACTGAACGCCAGGAAGCTATTCTTGTAAGACTTAGCAAGGTCTTCAACAATCTTACTCGCATCTTTGGAACTTTGTGTGAGGAATTCATCCACTTTATTTTTTACTTCTATATATTGTCTGATATTATCCTTTAGATATATTTCATAGCTCGACAAGGTGGATTTGGCAACGCTACCTAAGATATTGGATGGATCGTTATTGATTACTTGGAGGGAAATGATATTCCTCGCTAAGCCAATTTTATCATTAAGGTTGCCTTCAGTATATATCCATTTATAAAGATTAAAATAATCATTTAGGACCTCTTGAGGCACGTTGACGGAGGTGAAATCGAGAGATGATCTTATCATCCTGTACCCATTGAGCTTAAAAGACAAAAGGGTTTGTTCTTCAATTGTTGAAACATCAAAAATAAAAATTATACAGAAAAAAAGCGCCAATTTGTCGAGAAGTTGGTTCAATTGTTGAAATTTGACCGATCTTTGGAGGAGAAAGAAGTCATCTGGGACAAATTTGTATTCCGAGGCGTTGGTAAAGTGACAAGTGTCAGTCTGGTAAACTCTTAGGCCAACTTTCTTCGCAGTATTGAGGGTAGTACAATGTGAAGGAGCCGTGGAATCTTTATGGCAAAACCGTATACTTTCCGTATAAAATGAATCAATGTCTTCCAGGCAATCAAATGTCACTGTGTCGGAACCCGAAAAGAGTCTTACCATAACATGTAGGACGCCTACTAAATCCAGGGATAATAAAAATCTAGAGAACTGGTCTAATGAGTAAATGGAAGTCCCATCCTTATCTGCAACTTTATCAATGGAAAGCCTAATCTCAAACTGGGAGTCCTCTTCGGAGACCTGCTTTTTATCATTTAATTCGCTTATAAAAGCGCCAATATCATTTGACATTGATTTGGAATTGCAAAGTAAAGCCTCTCCACCATCAACGCTTATATACAAGACTATTTTATCTCTTTCAGGAAATGCACTGAAAGATAACGAAAGTTCCTCCCCGGCAGGGATATTTATATGTGAAGATGTACAATTAGAGGTGAGGGAGACATCGTTTTCAACTATCTCTATCGTAGCATGTGCACCAATAAATAGGTAAAATATATTTTGGATTTCATCCATCAGTTGCCTATCTTTCGAAAAGCATTGTATCCAGTTTCGGATTTAATTCGAATGAATTTGTCACCGGTGGGGTCCTCGAATGCAGTTATTACTTCCTCTAGGTTTTCCACATCCTCTTTTAGATACAAGTCGATTTTTTCATGAAGTGCAATATGCCGTTTAAATCGAGCAGTGATAACTTTCCTCTCAATCTTAAACTTAGTGTCGAATTTCTTTTTCTCTGGAAGCTCCATTATTTTCTTTTTTACTTCGTCCATGTTGAGGGTAGGGTCTTCCGGTTCATATTCTCCAATAGCATGTTCAACTAGTCCATCGATACTAAACGCCGGTTGTGTGCGATAGTATGAAATGATATTATTCCGGAGAAAAGTATAGTCGGAAGGATGCTCCTTCTTAACAGTCTTTGTAAGAACGCCGTCAATTGCATTGAACGAAATCTTTGTATTGTATTCGTCAGTATTGATTTCAGTTAGCTCTAAAAAATGTTGCCACCAATAAGTGGAGATAGATGCGTTAGAGTCATATACTAGAACCCTTTGAATCTCACTATCTTCGCCCAATTCTATAATTGCTGCCTTCAAAACGTGCCTTTCAAAAGGTAATCCAACCTTCCTTCTTAAATCAGATTCATCGAGAAAGGCATTATGATCGACTTTAGTGACTATAAATGTATTAGTTCCATTTGTATTTAAATAGACTTGAAGTAAACTGCCCTTATGAATCGTAGTGATGTGGTCATACCTATCCTGAGTCTCTTTTTCGATCCTATGGAGTCGATTGGCAATGGCCTGTGCTCCACTATCGAAACTGGCTTCGTCCTTGATTTTTGGTATTACTGCTCGGACTTCCGATGTCTCACTGGCAAACTCAAAAGTCCGCTTGTTTTTCTCGGATGTCACTTTGCCCAAAAGTGTTCTGATGTAATCTGTTACATCGCTGGCATCACCTGCGCCTGTGACTGTTCTTACCAAATCAGAGGTGAGATCTATGTGATGAAGTACAGAGAACTCAATCGACAATTCGTCCATCGTGAGACTCCTTTTCTTCTTTCATGTGTACCTGATATTTTCACATCAAACCTCTTGGCTGACACCCATCAGGACCTTTGTTGTGTATACTTTGTTGGCTGTCAGCGCTGGCTTCCCCGATAGTATCGCAACAGGTTGAAATTGCAACTTATTTGTGATGAAGGTATAGAATTCTTTTAGGAAGGTGATTTGCTCTCCACAAGGGCGGGAGCGGTTAATTTTGAATTAGCGCTAGGTTTTGAAGGCGATCTGAGTCAATTATTGGCTTGCTGCCGTTTTAACCTGTTCGCCCGATTGATAGGTTGCGCCAAAGATAGTGTCGCCCAGCCACTTCTTGAATGACTGGTTATCGCTGAACTGTTTGAAAAGCTCGGTATGGTCTGCCAACAGCTCGATCATGACCCGCTGCAAGGCTTTGTCGTGTTCGATGCGGGCGTTCTGCTTGTCCGAATTTTTCATGGCGTTTTGATACGCTGTGTCAGCACCGACCTTGGCTGGGATTTCCTCGGAAATGACCTTGCGGATCTTGTCGGCATCCTTCCATTCGATATTTCCGAACTGGTCATTGAATGCCTTGATGATATTGCTCAGTTGGTCCAATTCCGGTTCCGGCTTTCCGCCTCCTCCGCTGGTTGGTACAGGTCCAACTTCTGCATCCTCATCTGCCAGGGTGATATTCAGACTGGATTTCACCTCGACTCGGTAGCTTTCCATGTCGATGGACTCCAGAATGCCCTTAGACAAATCCTCTTCCTTTGGAGCGGGAAGCTTAGGGATAAGGAAGTTCAGGAAAATGGAGAGTTTCTCCCATGCTGGATTTGAATAAGGGAGAATGGATGCAAGGAAGCCATAAGTGCGGACAAATGACTTGGCCTTCCCTTTAAACCCAGATAATTCTCGGTTGACTCTCACCAATTTTTCGTCATACTCCAACAAATCCCGTCAAATGTAAAGGTGAAACCTAAAGGGAAGGTTTAGGGTAGAGCTCCTAGCGCATACGACGG
>JBKQTS010000084.1:0-4604 GCA_052143075.1 Syntrophobacteraceae bacterium
AAAGAAACCAGGGTTTCGGACGGAAAATATTTAGTCGAAGGACGGAGCGTCGTTGTGCTGATTTCAAAACAATCTTCAGACATCTGATAAGGAAGAAGTCCAAAAACTGATAGAACTTCAGTGGAGCGGACTATCAGGTATTGATGCCTGTTCCACCTTTTTCCATAATGTTTTGTCAGGGTCATATTTTGTCATTGCCTTTGCGATCTCGCCAGTCTTAGGTCCGAGATCCCGCTCATACACAACACCCTGTTGATTCACCATGAAGGTCATGATCCCGGACACTCCATATTCAGCAGGGTATGCCACCAAGCCGAAACCGCTCACCATCTTGCCGCTGATTACGTAGTCGAATTCGCCACCCGGGGCTCTACCGCCCTGACCTTTCAGGATCTTGAAATAATAACCGTAGTACGGCGAGGGATTCTCACCTTTCTTTCTAACAGTGTATCCTTCTTCTGTGGCACGGGCAAACAATGGCCCCATGGGACTCTTTTCATCCTTTGGCCCGGCTTTCCAGTACAGACCATCCTTTTTGCCCTTTCTGCTCAGAAATCGTTGAGCGTATTGCCGTACCCCGTCACCATTACGGTCCTTGCTGGCATATTCTCGCTGCGCATCCACATAAGCCAGAGAAACCTGAATGGTATTCAATTCGTTCCTGCCGATCCTCCGATTAAGGATCTCCTGCCTTCCCTCCTCGGTTAAAAAGACCCATTCCTGCCCTGACTTGACGATGGGGATGGGGAAAGAGCATTCGTCCTTGCCGATAACTGGCAACACTGTCTTTTCGTCCAACTTGGAAAACTTAACCGCCTCCCTTGAGGCATTAACGAAACATTCACGAGCTGCCTTGTCGGCAACAGCATCTCCTGAGGATATGATATCTCTACCTTCGGGACCGAAGATGGATAATAATTCCTTGGTGTCGTTCTTCTCAGTGGCCTGTACGAGTGCCTTGAATGCATCTTCCGGAGATCCGAACTTTCTTTGCTTTATATCCTGAGCAAAAGCAAGAAGACTGAACGCAGTTACTATAATTATGGCCGCTATGAAAGGCGCTAACCCATAGCGGCGAAGAAACAGGCTCTCTGACTTTGTTATATCTCTAAACATCCTTTCGACCTCCATATAGCAGCGACCTCAAAATAATTTCCATTTTTTTATTCCAGCCAAAAACAGGCGACGTCAATTGAGGCGTTGCACAGTCCCCCTTAGCGACGTCCTCC
Source organism: Syntrophobacteraceae bacterium (assembly GCA_052143075.1). Taxonomy (GTDB): domain Bacteria; phylum Desulfobacterota; class Syntrophobacteria; order Syntrophobacterales; family Syntrophobacteraceae; genus SbD1. The sequence goes on from JBKQTS010000084.1 coordinate 1,230, forward strand.
CCCACCATGGAACCCTCCACCTGCGCCGCCTCGGAAACCTCCTCCACCGGAAACATGGCCGGCGCTGGAACGACTCTGGAATCCGCGGTCACTTGCGGCACGCTCAACCGGGGCGTTAACGGAGTGATCAAAGGCACTTGAACGAGTCCCGCGGGAAGAAGCGGGAGAAGGCCCTGACACCCCATAGCCCCGAAACTTGGTTGCATCCGGCGCGACACGCGCCCGACTTTTATTGAGAATTGCTTGTCCTCCGCTCCGCACGGAAGAACCGGACGGTCCTGCTCCTCCTCCACCTGCAAAGGTCCCGCCATGAGATCTGTTTGTAGGGTCAATGCGGAACATCCTTCCTGTGCCAGGATCACGGAAATGGTTGCTGACAAATTCTCCATGCCCATGATAGTGGGCACCAACTCTAACATTAAAATCTCCAAGTACAAAGAACCCGGGGAACCAGAAATCCGTCCACCAAAACGGATAAGGCACCCACGTGTACAGGTAAGTATAATCAGGAGGCGGAGCATAGTAAGAAACTACAGGGGGTCCCTCGTTGTCATAATAATCGTCCATGACTTCAGATTCGGGATAATTCGGGGCAGCTAGCGCGGCGTTCCCCTGACTCGAATCGTCTGCCTTTACAAACAAACTATCCTCTGCAATGACATCCTGAAAAGTTTTCAGTGCCGCGTCCTTGCTCACAGCTAATTTGCCGGAGTCGACCGCTTCACTAATGGAACTCTTCAGTTCACCAATAATATCAGGCGTAACCGGATAATCGGCAATCCACCCGTTTCGGGGCGCAATACCGACAGAGCCCAGCATGCTCTCCGCTTCGGTTTCGTCTGCGGCCGCACCAAGCTTAAGCGCATCAGCCAGCTTGAAAGCTAAATCGCCTTCGCGCACCAGCGGCTGTGAAAGTGGAGGATTTCCCGCCCACTGGCTAGTCTGCGAATTCAATAAAGCAGGCGTCAAAACAAGAGCTGTCAAAACAACTAACGTTATAGATACACCTTTCATCATATATAGTATTATACCATTCCGTTTTCTGTTGTGATGGTCTTTTTCGGTACTCAGGGCCTCAAGGATGGGAGACAACACCTTGAAATACTTGAACCCCCGAAGTGCGCTTTCGGGCATCGGGACCCTCTTCTGTTTCTTGCTCCTCCTAACCGAACCATCAGACATGGTTCAATTATTCCACACGAGGCAACAAAAAATCTAGCCCCCTACCTCAGGACATTACCCAGCGCCGCCGAAAAAGAGAAATCCCACTCGCACATTTCATGCCGAACAGTATTGAATGCGTCCCTTATTTCCGTGCCATGTGTCCTTATTTTCGTGCCGTCTTCCTGATTTTCCCTGTTGTTACAGGCGCGGGCTGGGACGTCGCCCGTGAGGCCTTTCCATGGAGGACACCCTTCTCGTCGAACCATAGAGGGTCGATGCAGATTATTCTGTTCCAACCCGGTGTCTTATCCCTCTGCTGGTGATAAACCAGCCAGAGTTTCCCTTCCCGGTCCTGTGTGACACTCCCATGACCGGGCCCGAAGACGCCATGCCCCTTTTGGATGATAGGATTTCCGGGATATTTGGTAAAAGGACCTAAAGGGTTCTTAGCCGTTGCGTAACCGATGGCGTAATGCTCCGTATCCGCACTCCCTCCGGAGTAAAGGAGGTAATAAACGCCCCGGTGTTTGAGCAGCCATGGGGCCTCGGTAACCGGCACATTTGTGATTTCCCATGCCTCAGAAGGAGAGATAACCTGAATGGGCTCACCCTTCTTCCGGACAGGGGTCGCCATGGGCTGGACAAATATCCCGAATTCCGGGTACCGGGCGTAATAGAGGAAATATGAACCGTCGCTGTCGCGAAACATGTGCGCATCTATCCCGTTGCTGATCAGGTTCCCCAGGTCTCTGAACTCCCCGGCGGGACGATCTGCTTCAGCAACGCCGATTCTGCCGTTCACCGTGTAGTAGAGATAAAACGTGCCGTCATCCCGGTTGAAAAAAACGTCAGGCGCCCATAGACCGGTCTCGTTGCTCTGAAACACCTTCGGCCCTTTGGACCAGTGGACCAGGTCGTCGGATATGTAGACATGGTAGCTGTGGTTGTCCCCGGTCGGGTAGAGATAATATTTCCCTCCGTAAAAAATGACATTCGGATCGCCTATGCCGAGCGTACCGACGTATCGTGCGGGTTTTGGTCGGTTAATTTGGTATGTTTCGACGAGGACGGGATTGGAATAGGTTTTGTCGGATGCCGTGCCGATCGCTGCAGAGAACAATAGGAGCAGCACCAACGCAATCCGCACGACCATGCTCATAAATTATTATACCGTAACGGTCGGCTGTGTTTCATGAGAACACAGATCAGCCTGCTAACTTTTCTCTCCTTCCTCTTCAATAATGACGAGCGGCAGGCCGCAATCGGAGCACTCGCGGTCGCCGGGACCAACAGGAAAACTGCAGGCCGGGCATTTGCCCTCTCTGGCCAGTTCGTGGGAAGCGCGAATCTCGGGATGCATTTCCATGAAGTATTCCTCAATTTTCTCATGCGCCCGTTCAAAGTCCTCCGGCGATACGACCAAACGACATGTATCACCGCAGCAGCCTTTCTTACAGCCTGCATCGGCACCCTGCAACAAAGTCTTTGCCAAATCGAACCAGGCTTATTCCGGCTCGGTAGTCCTTATTATAAACTTAGCAAGATCGCGATGCCGTCATTGACAGGACCTCAACCCTTTGTCTATTATTGTGACGAGGATCATTTTTTTTCATAGGAGGAACCTGGGGTGAATGTTGCAAGAGACAATTCGGGCAGCATTAAAATAACTTTTCAGTACAATCCTGTCCTTGTTGAAAAGGAAAAAATAAAGCGGAGGCGAGGCAAATGAAAGATGTCCTGAAGTATTGTTTTGCGGTCTTTTTTTTCATCACTTTTTCTCTGTCGACGTCATATGCGGCTAATCATCAGCCCCTTGTGGATGCGGCTTGGGTCAATCAGCACAGCGGCGAAGCGGTAATTGTGGATGTCCGCGACAGAGACGATTATCTCTCCGGACACATTCTGGGGGCAATCAATATCCCCGTTAATGATCTTCAGACGAAACCAGATGCGATCCTTCTTACCGTTCATCAGGTGGATAAGATTCTCGGAGAAAAAGGTCTGGACATTAACAAAGAAGTAGTTCTATACGGTTCTGGTAAAGAGGCGGCCTATCTGGAATTCTGGATGCTGGATTATCTTGGGATGAAGAGGCTCCATGTCCTAGACGGAGGTATAGAACAATGGAAAGGTCAACTTTCAACTACCGAGATGAATATTCCTCCCGCCGTGTTCATAGCCAAACCCGACCCAAACAAATATGCCACTACG
>JBKQTS010000085.1:0-12347 GCA_052143075.1 Syntrophobacteraceae bacterium
GCAAACCCGGCGAGGGTTTCAAGCAAATGCTTACCACCCTGGATGGCGGGCGCATCGGAATCGCTTCCCAGGCGATTGGCATCGGCAGGGCTTCCCTGGAGGCCTCACTTGACTATAGCAAGACCCGTGAGCAGTTCGACCAGCCTATTTCTCATTTTCAGGCCATCCAGTGGAAGCTCGCCGATATGGCTACCCAACTGGACGCTTCTGAACTTTTGACTCTGCGCGCGGCCTGGAACGAGGACAATAAGAAGCCTTACGAAAAAGAAGCGGCAATGGCCAAGCTCCTCGCTTCGGACACCGCGATGTGGGCCACTGTGGAAGGGGTGCAGATTTTTGGCGGATATGGATACGTCAAAGAGTACCCGGTGGAAAGGCATATGCGCGACGCTAAAATCACCCAGATATACGAAGGCACCAATGAAATAATGCGCCTCGTGATCGCGCGAAATATCCTGAAGAACAGGTGAAAATCATATGATCGGGAAAACAATCGAGGAAATCAGGCTCAACGAAACCGCAGAGTTTTCAAAGACGATCTCCGAATCTGACGTCTACCTTTACGCCGGGGTGACCGGTGATCTCAATCCCGCTCATATCAATGAAGAGTATGCGCGGGAAACTTTTTTCAAAACAAGGATTGCGCACGGTATGCTGGCAGCGGGGCTCATCTCGGCTGTCATTGGAATGCGTCTGCCGGGTCCGGGTTCCATTTATGTCAGACAGGAGCTTAATTTCCTGGCTCCGGTCAGAATTGGCGACACCGTAACCGCGCGCGCCGAAGTCATCGAGATTATGAGCGAGAAAAAACAGGTGCGGTTAAGAACTACCTGTACAACGCAGGGCGGAACACTGGTTCTGGACGGCGAAGCCGTAATCAGCCCGCCCCGCCCGAAAAAGGTCAAGGCCGCGCAATGAGCTGATTTTTTTCTCAGCCCTTTTCTAAAGGTTCATCCGGCAAACGGGTACCTGTGGTTTGGATTTTTGCCCCGAAGGGGCTCCGGAGTTCGGATGCTCTTAGTTTATGCACCAGGGCTCTGGAGTTCGGAGATGTTTGGTTTATGCCCCGAAGGGGCTGCATAATATAGCCCGGGGTCAGTCCCTCGCCACGCGGGACGCCACCCTGGGTATATGGGATGCACACAAACCGATTTTACCCTGAAAGAGCCCGTCCGAAAACTGACGGGCACCAGTGGTGGTCAAAATGATGGTCAAAAAATTTTTCTGACCACAGCGAAATTTCCAAGTGTATTGCCGAGTCCTCAGGATGCCATTTCGGCCCTGCGATGACTCTTAAGTTTCGTACTATACTGCCTTGAGGCTGGCATTTTGCTGCTTCAGGAAATTTATCAATTTCCTGCCATCACGTTTTTCGATGCTTATGGCAAAGTATTGGAGCTTTTGGCGCGACGATATCGGTATACCTCTTGGATACGGCTCAGAGGCACATCTTTTCGGCTTCTCGCCAAATTACGGCAGTCCAGTATGTAGATCTGTACGTGTTCGATCTCAAGACATCCACCTGCACGTAGTAATTCACACAGGCCGTGACCAGCTCAGACACAGACCAGAGTAGACAAAACGCCCATCCATCTTAGCCACACCAAGTCCACGCCTCGTGATCTCGTTTGCGATGTGGTGAACACGACCTTTAAGATCGACCGATGGAAAGCCAAACGGTCGCACAACTTTGAGGATGCCCTCTTCGCCGATGCCCTTAGGACCAGCACTACGAATAGCATTTAGGATAGCCAGGGCATTGCCTCGCTGATAATCTTTACCGTACCATGGTTTATCAGAAAAATCTTTCACCGTGATCCCTCCAAAATCGACTCAGTGGGATTTCCCACGTAATCATAAGATAAGCGTTTCTGCGGTGTTAGTAAAAGGTCGACGCGTCGTGGGAACTCTTCGCCGCGATGGGGGGCACTTAATGGACACTGAATATTTCTGGAGGCAGACCCGCGGAGTAGCATAAACACTAGGTTTGAAATTGGAGATGATGGGATTCGAACCCACGACCTCAGACTTGCGAAGCCTGCGCTCTCCCAACTGAGCTACATCCCCGGTGCTCGGAACATACCCTCTTGCGCGTGCGGTGTCAAGGATCGGCAGCGCAAATGCAGGGGTATTCTGTTCCGACGTGATTTTACCGTAAGATCGTCCGGTTAGGATTGGTTCCGATCAAACGTTCGATGGTGATCATCTCTGCGTTCCCTGCGCCTCTGCGGTAGAACAAATTTTCCGTGAGCGCAAATGTCATCAGCCAAGGACACTTTCCCTTTGGATCGAAGATGACGCAGGCCGTCCGATGTTACTGCGATCTGAAAACATATTGCAATTGGCGGGCTGAAACGGCTGGGAATTGATGTGCCGTCAACGTTTTCAAACAACGTGCAAAGGGAAGCCGGAGAGTTCGGGTTGATGAAGGGTCAAAACAGCCTTTTTACCCAGACAAGGCTCAGGTCGAGGTCGACGTCATACTTGCAGAAGCGCTCTATCCCGCATGGGTCTGGTGAAGTGTGCTTGAGGTCGAGCAAACGATCGAAATCCCTCTCTATGACTATGTTGCAGAAATCGACCGGAACCGAGCGAACCAGATTAAGTTCGTCTTCGTTCCAAAGGGTGCTGGCAATGTCCCCTACTCCATTCTCCAGCATATCGGTTCCGCATACCTTGAAACAGGCTCCGCAGGTGCAACGGTGGATCGAGTCGAAGTCAGTAGGTATGTGATGGCCGGTATTGCAGAAAGGGCAGATGATGACGTGGATGCCGCTCACCCTCCTGGCGTGGGGCTTTGAAGTTATTGACCTGAACATTTCTTTGTTTTTAAAGTCCATAGCGCCCCTGCCTCATCACGAATTGCGCTCGAGCCCGGGTGGCCCGAGTCATTAACTGACGTTTCGGCTTGAAATCAAGCCGGAAATTTGACATAAAAGTCTAATATCTCCAGCAATCTTTTGCAAGTCATCACCAATTTTAAAAGGAGAATCTTTTTGGGCGGCATTCATACATCTTCCGACAAGGTAAAGTCAATCCTCAAAATACTCGACCAATTCTATCCAGACGCAGAATGTTCGCTCAACTTCCATGACCCGCTCCAGCTCTTGATCTCGACTATCCTTTCAGCTCAGTGCACCGATGAGCGGGTAAATAAGGTTACACCGGCCTTGTTCGAAAAGTATCGCTCTGCCAGTGCGTTTGCCGAGGCCCCGATAGAAGAACTGGAACAGGCGGTCAAGTCCACGGGTTTCTATCATAATAAGGCGCTCGCCATCAAGGAAACATGCAAGATTCTAGCCAACCGATTTAACGGTCAGGTGCCTGCGGACCTCGACACACTGGTCGAACTGCCCGGAATAGGACGAAAAACAGCAAATGTAGTATTGGGCAATGCTTTCGGCATTCCGGGACTCGTTGTCGATACGCACGTTGCGCGGGTGTCGGCAAGGCTTGGCCTGACCCGTGAAAAGGACCGGGACAAAATCGAGCAGGACCTGATGGTCCTTATACCGAAAGAGAAATGGGTCAAGTTCTCTCATCAGTTGATCCAGCATGGCAGAGCAATTTGCATCGCCCGGAAGCCGAAATGTTCCATCTGCCCTTTGCGTCTTCACTGCGACTACGGGCTGGATGATTCGACTCCGAAGGCCTGAATCCGGCTTGAATCAACATCGGCTTGAAAAATCCTTTCTCCGTCCGATTTTATCACCATCTCCCGGACGCCGATTCACCGTGTCGCTGCCCCTTCCCCCGTCCGGCTCACCTCGCGGCCTTCACCTCCGCCGCCTCGGCCCTCGTAACCGTGGGAAGCATGTTCTGAGGCTCTCCAAGTATGAACTCGCCTTTTTCGATCCAACTCCTGAGAGTCTCGGCGATTTCTTTTGCGCGAACATAACTGGAAAGAGGCACAGTTGGGATTTCTCTGCCATCGACCCTTATCGTTCCCGAGCGCAGTTGGGCGTAATTGACTTCACAAATCGGGTCCTTCACTGTGAAACTGTAGTCCTTTACCTGGGTAACGATGTCCTGGTCGGAAACGCCCGTAAACCGGGCCATCTCCTCATCGAGGATGGGGATAGGAATCCCGACCCCAACCACCAGGGAGCACCCGTAGCCAAGGATACTCGCGCCCATTAGCCATCGCGGACTCATCTCCTTGAGGTCGCCCGTCAGCATCAGCGTGCCTGCCGGACTGCGAGGGGTCCCATTTGGAAGCCGCGCCGTTTCAGGTCTGTGCTGGGTGCCGTGCCAGGTTATGAAGCCCTGGGCGCCTCCCAGGAAGATTCGCGTGCCCAGGCCAAGGGTCTTGTAATAGGGATCGTTCAGCAAGGGGCTGAGTTGACCGGACGAGCAATAATTGGCGTTTCCAAGGCTGGGCTTCAGGGTGCCCATGTAAGTGTAAATTGTCTTCCTGGAGGCGTTAACCGCGCAATTATAATTTTGATATGCGTTTCGAGGATTGCACAGCGTTGCGAAGGGAAGCTCCTGCAACGTAAAGTGCTTTTCGAAATAACGATTGGGATAGCAGTCGGTCCCATAGCCTTCAGCGCGAAGGTGCACCGCTTTTCCGCTCACCAGGTCCTGGATGACGTGCCCGCCGCCGTATTCGAAAGCGCCGGGGCGAATTTTGTTAAGAGGGTCATCCTCCCCGGGTTCGGTTGCGCCGATGTAGATATCTACAGCGGCAAGGCCTGCGTAGGCTGCGACATTATTGAGCCAGACCTTTGCCGCCTTGATGGGAGGACTGGTATGTCCGAAATTTATGAAGGCACCCGAGGAGCACATGGGAGCAAAAGTCCCGGTGGTTACCACGTCCACCTCCTTTGCAGCCCTTGCAGCTCCCTTCTTCCTTACTATTCCGATCATATCCTCCGCCGTGACCACGACAGCCTGGCCTCTGCGTATCTTTTCGTTTATCTCCTGGTAAGTTTTACTTGTTCCCATTCTCTGCGCCCGATCCTTCTATTGGTAAAAGAAAAGCCATCGCAAACCAAAAGGCAAACTGTCGCATGATAACCCTCAGCCGCCATGATGACAACCGATCAGAAGGGAATCTCCTCACCTTCGTAAATATGAGACGATATCCTGCATAATTGAGCGCCCCAGTGCATTTTGTTCTTGAAGTATTTGGGATAAGCGGTTTTCATTGGCCCCGGATAGCTGGATATCAAAAATTATTTCCGGCTCCTCGATCCGCTCCGATATCCGATAATGTGTTCAACTAACCGGAGAAAGTGAATATGTCAGAACAAAAGAACGACGTGGTTCAAAAACCGGCCCCCTCTGCGCCAATTCGAAATCCGTATATCATGAATTTCCTCAAAGCGCTGGTGGAAAAGAAGGGGGAGCAGCATCAGACCGATGATCTCAAAAAACTCCTGGGCGATATGTACCGGCTCTTCGAAAGCATGCTTGGACAGAATATGGTAAACGCGCTGCCTGAGGACGTGAGAAAACAATATCTCACAATGGCCGATGATTTGCCAAATCTGGACTACAAAAAAATTGGCACAGTTTTCGATACAAACGTCAAGAATTACGAACAGATTATGAAGGACACGATGAAGCAGTTCGCCGAGATCTATTTAAAAAACAGGCAGTTCAGCCCGGAGCAATATCCTGTAAAACTGCAATCGGAATAACGGAAAGCCATTCTCCGCAGCCACGCAAAGAAGCCCTTGCCTGCGAGAATTCCAACGGTTACGCTTTGATGCGCCTGGCACATAATTAGAGGAGAGAACGAAATGCAGGAAGACAAGACTGTTTGCCCACATTGCGATCAAAAAATGAAGAAGTGGAAGACCCCGCCCCTTTCGACCTGGAGCGCGGAATATTTTTACGTTTGCTTCAATGACGAATGCTCTTATTACGTTAAGGGCTGGAATCACATGCAGAGATCGACCGAGGTAGGCTGTTCCTACCGGCACAGGTACGATCCTGATACCGGCATGTGCGGCCCGCTCCCTGTCTGGGCCCCGGAAGCCGGTAAAGACCAGATAATTGAATAAGTGTGGAGGGAGAAGTGAGAAGGGTGAAAGTTTCACCCCTCACCCCTCACCCCTCACCCCTCACCCCTCACTCTTCACTACTTCCCACGGGTGTCAAGGTTGGACGCGCGGGTTTTTGCGTGCTTCCTGGAAGCCACTTTCCCCGAAGACTTCTTTACATGGTGCTTTTGAGTCGTCACAGCTTTCGCATGTGAGGCGGATTTCACCGGCTTGTCGCTCTTCAGGTTCGCTCCCGGTTTTGCGTTGGCGTCTTTCGTGTCCCTGACGCCTGCGTCCGTCTTTGCAGGCGCCGGTTTCTCGGTCTTAAGATCTGCCATCGGTTTGGGCGAAGGGGCAGGCGCCGTCGCTTTCACGTCTGGCCCTGACTTCGCGGGAAGATTCTTTCCATCCTTGCCCGCCTGATTGGCAGCCGGGGTTTTCACGTCCGATTTGGGCTGAATCGCGGTCGAGCCTGCCGGTCCCTGTGGTTGAGTTTGCTGGGCAAAGGCCGGAGCAAGAGCAACGGCCATCGAGATCACGCCTATACCTATGATGGAAGCCAATTTTTTCATCTGATTCTCCTTTAAGGCAATACTCCTACAAACAGTCGATTCCAAACTCCTCAATACGATTGCGGTGGCGATATACTTACTGCATCACTGCCTCCTCTCCCGTTTTCAGCCATCCGGGACAAATTCTTATAAAATATCTCCAGATATCCAGTCCGGAGTTGCCGAATGTTGATTTTTCGATTTATTTCAATCATTCGGTTACTGAGTCTTAAGGCAACTAGCATGCCATGCAGGAGATATCTCGTAGATGACGTATAACTTATCGATATGCCAAGGTATTCATTCTGCGGAAGAACGTCGTGGAAGGCCGTTGGGGGAGGATAAGGCCGCGGATTACCAAAAATTTCTCACTTGGGAGGCTGAATTGCTAAAAATGTGTCTCGGCAGGTATATGGTTGCGACATACCTTCCTGCCAGGCGGCATTTGGCGGACTTGGAGGAAAACGGGGCTGCCTTTTCTGTGTACAAAAATGTCTATACTCACTGCAAAGCAGAAAGCAGCACTTTCAGTTTTTTCGCTCCGGCTTGCCGCTCCCGTGCTTTGTGCCTTGCTTCACGCCGTGGAGGGCGGGGCGTTTGCACCGGCCGGTTCGATCTGCCGGCTGTCTTTGATGCGCTCTTTCAATGCAACCTGCGCGGCCGCCAGTCTGGCAATGGGCACGCGAAATGGCGAACAGCTAACGTAATCGAGTCCGAGATCGTGGCAGACAGCAATGGATTTTGGGTCACCTCCGTGTTCACCGCAAATTCCCACTTCCAGGTCAGGGCGCGTTTTTCGACCCAATTCCACTGCCGTTCGCATTAGTTTCCCCAATCCTATCTCGTCAATGCTGACAAACGGATTTTCGGGCAAAATCCCTTGTTGTATATAGTCGATCAGGAATCCCTTTTCGGCATCATCCCTGCTTATTCCATAAGTAGTCTGCGTAAGGTCATTGGTGCCGAAGGAGAAAAACTCCGCATGCTCGGCGATTTCATCTGCGGTGAGCGCGGCGCGCGGGACTTCGATCATGGTGCCGAACTTGTAGTCGATTGTTGTTCCCTGCTCCTCCATGACCTCTTTTGCAACTGTTTCGAGGGCCTTTCTTTGCACTATGAGCTCATTGACGTGAGCAGTGAGCGGGATCATAATCTCAGGGTGGACATCCACTCCCTGCTTCGCGCACACGCAGGCGGCCTCGAAGATGGCCCTGACCTGCATCTGTGTCAATTCAGGCATCATGATTCCCAGGCGCACGCCGCGCAGACCCAGCATGGGATTCGCTTCCCGCAGAGCCTCTACACGCCTCAGGATGCGCTCGTCTTCTTCGATCTTGTGCAAGAGTTCGTCGATTTCCTGCAAATTCCTGGCGTGCAGCACGCGAATCTTGCTATCCGTAAGCTCGCTCATGAGCTGTTCGAAACCGGGCAGGAATTCATGCAGCGGTGGGTCGATCAGGCGAATTATCACCGGCAATCCATCCATGGCCTCAAAAAGACCGATGAAATCCTCCCGCTGGAATGGCAGCAGCGCATCTAAAGCCTCACGCCTTACGGTAGGCTCATTGGTCATTATCAACTTCTGTACCAGAGGAAGGCGCTCGGCCTGGAAGAACATATGCTCGGTGCGGCAAAGGCCTATGCCGCTGGCGCCATACTCGCGGGCGCGTTTGGCGTCATGAGGGTAGTCGGCATTGGCCCAGACGCCAAGCCGCCGGAACTCGTCAGCCCATCGGAGCACTTTCATCAGCCATGGATCGGAGATGTCGGGCACCATCGTTTCCAATTGCCCCAGGAAAACCTCGCCAGTGGAGCCGTCGACTGAAATCCATTCCCCTTCGTTGATGAGCTTGTCGCCAACCGTCATCATATGCCGTCCGAGATCAATCTCCAGTGCTGCTACGCCGACGACTGCAGGCTTGCCGAACTGGCGCGCAACCAGGGCCGCATGGCTGGTCCGGCCACCGCGGCTGGTAAGAATTCCTTCGGCTGCCAGCATGCCGTGCACGTCATCGGGTTTGGTCTCGGGCCGGACCATGATAACCTTTTTGCCTTCCTTTTTGGCCCAGCTCTCAGCCAGATTCGCATTGAAGGCGACCATACCCACTGCCGCGCCGGGAGAGACATTCAAACCGCTGGCAAGCAATCTGCCCTCACTCTTTGCGGCCCTTTTGAAAGATGCATCGAACTGTGGGTGCAGGAAAAAGTCCACTTGCTCGGGGGTGACGCGCATAACGGCTTCCTCCCGGGTTATCAACCCTTCTTCGGCCATATCCGCGGCGATGCGAACCGAAGCTCGAGCGGTCCGCTTGCCCGTGCGCGTCTGCAACATCCACAGGGTGCCGCGCTCGACGGTGAATTCGACATCCTGCATGTCACGGTAATGGTGTTCAAGTTTGACGGCGATCTCCACAAGCTGGTTCCAAGCCTGGGGCATCGTCTCAGCCATTTGCTCGACCGGGTAGGTTGCACGGATGCCCGCAACTACGTCTTCACCATGGGCGTTGATCAGGTAGTCGCCCTCTATCTTTTTATCACCGGTTGTCGCGTTGCGGGTCATCGCTACGCCGGTGGCGCTGTTGTCGCCAATGTTGCCAAACACCATTGCCACGATGTTCACGGCGGTACCGAGGTCGTGAGGAATTTTCGCGGCGTTTCGGTAATCGATTGCACGCTTGCCGTTCCAGGACTTGAATACGGCCTCCGTCGCCAGGCGAAGCTGCTCATAAGGATCGGCGGGAAAACAGATATGGCTGTAACGCTGGAATACACCCTTGAAGCGGTCCGCAATGGCTTTCCAGTCTTCAGCCCTGAGCTCTATATCGCTCCTTGCTCCGCGCGCCTTGCGGAACTCGGCTATGACCTCCTCAAACGGTTCGTCTTGCAAGCCCATCACCACCGAACCGAACATCTGGATGAGACGGCGGTAAGAGTCATAAACGAAGCGAGGGTCCCCCGTCGCTTCGATCATAGATTTAACCGTCTCTTCGTTTAGCCCGATATTGAGCACCGTGTCCATCATTCCGGGCATGGAAAACTTCGCCCCCGAGCGGCATGAAACAAGCAGCGGGTTCTCGCCGTCGCCGAATTCTTTGCCGGTCTTTTCCTCAACTTCGGCCAAAGCTGCCAACTCCTGCTCCCATATTTGCTCCGGAAATCTCATGCGTTCAGCCAGGTAGTAGTTGCAGGCCTCTGTGGTCACCGTAAAACCATGAGGGACCGGCAATCCGAGCCGGGTCATGTCGGCAAGATTTGCGCCTTTTCCACCCAGCAATGCACGCACGTCTTCCCAGTCACCACCAACGTAAGACGTCACCTGATCCAGTTCGCCGAACAAATAAACCCATTTTTTAGCCATGGCAGGTACTCCTCAAAGGGTCCCTCGCGGCAAGATTATGAAATCCATGCAAATTATGGATGATCCGTAAATTAACCATAAAGCAAAAATACGAATGAATTTTGCGCCCTCCCGAGGACCTTGCGATGTTGTGGCCGGGAGGAGGTGAACGTCTGCAGGGAACAGGATTTTTGCAGCCTGGTCAAACTCAGGTTATGTCGTCGCTTCAAGTCTGTCAACACACGCTTTTTTCCCTTCTCGAAAAAAGCCTTGATTATCAGGTTATAATCATTCAAAAGGATTAAGATTTCCCGTGATCGGCATTTGACCGGCATTATAGATCTAGTCCTTTCTTAAAGGGGGGTAGGGGGGATTTTAGCGCGGAGGCGTACATTATCTCGACGCTATCCCTGATCTGTCCATGACCAGGGCAGTCAAGATCCTGGCTGTGCCACCGCCGAAAGCCAATTTCGACGCTATCTTTTATCTGTCCATGACCGGGGGCGGGTCCCACAGCCACGCCGGAGCCTGCCCCGGATCTGATCCCGGGGCCAAAAGGGACCCTTTCTTGACTGAAACTCGCGCGGTTATTCCAAATTCAACAACCAGGAGTACCACATGATTCGAAAAAGTGACGCTCTTAAATACCACAGCGAAGAGAGACCCGGAAAAATCGAAGTCAAACCGACAAAACCATGTCTTACTCAACGAGATCTTTCGATGGCGTACACGCCCGGAGTTGCCGACCCCTGCAGGGAGATCCATGGCAATGCCGATAGGGTATTCGAATACACCGCAAAGGGAAACCTCGTAGGGGTCGTCACCAATGGCACAGCCGTATTGGGGCTGGGCAACATCGGCCCGCTGGCCGCAAAGCCCGTCATGGAAGGCAAGGCCGTTCTGTTCAAAAGATTCGCCGATATTGACGTTTTTGACATAGAGCTGAACACGAAAGACCCGGACGAGGTGATCCTGGCGGTCAAGCTGCTCGAGCCGACCTTCGGAGGCATCAACCTCGAAGATATCAAAGCGCCTGAATGTTTTTACATTGAAGAGCGTCTCAGGGAAACGATGAAGATTCCCGTTTTCCATGACGATCAACACGGTACCGCCATCATCTCGGGGGCTGCCCTTCTAAACGCCCTGGAGTTACAGCAAAAAAGGATCGATCAGGTAAAGCTGGTCATCTCGGGGGCCGGGGCGGCCGGAATTGCCTGCGCGAGCCTCTATGTGCAACTCGGCGTCAGAAGGGAGAACATATTCCTGGTGGACTCCAAAGGCCTTGTCCATAAGGGTCGTAAAGAAGGGATGAACCCTTACAAAGAACGGTTCGCAAACGGCGAAAGACCGATGTCCCTGGCTGAGGTGATGGAGGGGGCCGACGTTTTCGCCGGTTTCTCGGTGGCTGGGCTGGTTTCAAAAGAGATGGTCGGAAGCATGGCGGAAAGGCCGATCGTCTTCGCTCTGGCCAATCCGGACCCGGAAATCAGCTACCAGGACGCAATAAGCGTTCGCAGTGACCTGATTATGGCTACGGGGCGCTCGGATTTCCCCAATCAGGTAAACAATGTACTCGGTTTTCCTTATATCTTTCGAGGCGCACTGGACGTGAGCGCCATTGCCATCAACGAGGAGATGAAAATCGCGGCGGTAAGGGCGCTCGCCGATCTTGCAAAGGAGGATGTCCCGGATTCCGTTCTGAGGGCCTACGGCAAGGATATGCTGGAATACGGGCCAAACTATATCATTCCCACGCCGTTCGACCCGCGCGTACTCATCAGGGAAGCGCTTGCAGTGGCAAAGGCGGCAGTTGAATCCGGGGTTGCCAGAAAACCGATAGTTGACTGGGATGAATACCGCGATCGGCTGGAAAGCCACCTTGGGCGCTCTCAGGAAATTATGCGGCGCATCATTCACAAGGCAAGGCGAGACCCCAAGCGGATTGTTTTCCTTGAAGGCGCCGATAGCAAAATATTGAGGGCCTGCCAAATCATTTTGGATGAGAGGATCGCAAAACCCATCCTGCTCGGGAACCTGGAGGTGATTGAAAAAAAGACAGCCGAACTGCACCTCGATCTCAAGGGAGCAACGGTGGTCGATCCACACAAATTCGACCGGCTGGAAGAATACGTGTCGGATTTTTTCCTGATGCGTTCCCGAAAAGGAATGACGCCTCAGGAGGCCAGGAGGCTGCTCCTGACGAGTAACAATTATTTCGGGGCCATGATGGTAAGGATGTGTGATGCCGACGGCCTGGTAGGCGGAGTAAACCAGTACTATTCGGATACGATCAGACCAGCTCTTCAGACGCTGCCGCTCTCAAAAGGCACTTCAGTTATCGCCGGCGTCTATCGTGGTGGGCAAAGACAACACGGTGGCGTGGAATGGGAAGCGCTTGCAGATCCCGCCAAGCAGGCTCAGGCCCCACTTCGTCAAAGCCACGGTCCGGGTGCATGAATACCCGGACGG
>JBKQTS010000086.1:0-7289 GCA_052143075.1 Syntrophobacteraceae bacterium
GGTTGCTGATGATCGGGTCTTCTCATTGCTTTCCTTGTCGGGTTTGTGTGTAAATTCAGCAGCTTGATACTACATTAAACCCGGCAAAAATGCACTTATATAAGTGACTTTTTCAGCAACCTGCTAAGCATTGTTTCCATCTGTTCCCGGTCAGGGTACAAATCAAAGCTCGATTTTCTTCGAAGCTCTTCGAAACTGTAACCATACAGCTCGGCGGCCATTTTGTTCCATTTGATAAACTTCCCGTGTTGATCCACGATGCCAATGGCGTCTGGTGAATTCTCCAAGACATTTTCGAGGTAGGCGTTGGTCTGCTTTAGTTCCTCCTCCCCTTCTTTGCGCTCCGTGATGTCGCGGGCGATCGAAGAGGCGCCTATTATTATCCCTGCGGCATCGAAAATGGGTGAAACAATCAAAGAGATATGTACTTTCTTTCCGTCTTTGCGAATACGGGCGGTCTCGTAATGATCCACCCGTTCTCCTCGCCTTATGCTATCGAGGATATTTGACAGATCTTCGGGCCGATCTGAAGGCAGCAGGATGGATACAGGCTTTCCCACTACTTCCCCGGCGGGGTAGCCGTAAATTTTTTCGGCCCCCTTGTTCCAGCTTAAAACGATTCCATCCAGCGTAATGCCGATAATCGCATCATCTGAGGATTCGACAATGTATGCCAGAAGAGAGCGGGCTTCTAAATCTGCAAGCGAAAAATCCCCCAACCGCAGCGACAGCGGATATGAAAATAACAGTATCGATGTGAGACGCCCAGATGCTTATATGGGGCCAGAGGATGTGTTTGAGCAATTGGAAAGCGGACATTGCCGCAAGAGTGATAAACGGTATGATAACCAAAGGGAATATAGGCCCAAAGCGGTATGGACGCGATATCATTTCTCTTCCTCTTAAGAATCCCGCTATTGGAAATTGACAGGACCCATGAAAGTCACGAGACAAATTCTGAAAGCCTGACGGATTTCAGACTCCCGGGGTCTTTTCGATGCCCTTTGCCGGCTTGGACTCATTTAATTTTTGAACCTCGTTTCCGACTGCTTCTACGGACTCTTAAAACGCGCTGGATAGTCGCGGTGTAAAGGACGGTGAGCCTGATGCCGCGGTGTCATGGATAGTACTGAATCAGATGCCTTGTCCGCCTCAAAAGCCATGCGGTGTTTCCAGTCGACTATCGTTTTTCGAAAATAGAGTGGGAAGAGCTTCGGGAATCGACATCTTTGGTTCACAAGCTACTGATATTGCAGCACCTTCGTCATTGATGCCAGCCTTTGGCTCCGGATACAGGGACCATCAAGGGGAAGGGGGCAAAGCAGATATTGGTGCTGAAATTACATAACTCCCATATTCCGGTTTTGCAAGAATATTCTTGAACAGAATGGTAGAATCAGATGACAATCGAAGATCGTTGGAGACAAAGATACAATCAGGGGAGACTCCTTCGGACATGGGCAAGCCAGATTTCATGAGTAGTTTGACTATGTTTGCCAATTGCCAAAAAAAGGAACCCAAGATGACTGCTAAAGAGATTGTGTATTTCGATCACCCTGGACGGCAAAACACAATGGAAGTTGTCCAGGCAGTCTCGAAAAGAGCCCAAGAGCTTGGAATCGAACATGTAGTGGTTGCTTCGAATTCAGGCCAAACCGCCCTGAAGTTCTGGCAGGGGCTTCAAGGAACGAAGATAAAACTGGTGTGCGTATCCTCGCATGCTGGATTTTCCGGCGGGGATGAGATTCGCGTCAATGAAGATACAAAAAAGGAGATGGAAAACAAAGGTATAAAAACCTTGATCTGCTCCCATGCTCTCAGCGGTGTCAGTCGATCCATAACGGGCAAGTTTGGCGGGACCAGCAGAGTTGAGATCATCGCCCATGTACTGCGGCTTTTCGGATCAGATGGAATAAAGGTGGCGGTGGAGATCTCAATCATGGCTGCCGACGCCGGGTTAATCCCCACAGATCGGGAAATCATAGCGGCTGGAGGAACTGGGAGCGGTGCGGATGCGGCAATCGTTTTGAAGGCAGCCCATATGAACAACTTCTTTGACCTGGAGGTTCGGGAGATAATCGCCAAACCAAGGCAGAGAAAATTAAAAACAAAAGGAGCGGCGGAGAAACACTTTAAACATGCGGATTCGGAAGGTCCGAATAGTTGAGCCATGAGAGGGTCAAGGAATGAACGTAAGAGAAATCCAGTCAAAAACCATTCTCTCTTCTTCCAAGATTTATGACTATGTCATTAATCCTTATGTCGGCTGCCAGCATGCCTGTACTTACTGTTATGCCCGATTCATGAAACGATTCAGCAAGCACAAAGAGCCGTGGGGCGAGTTCGTCGATGTTAAAATCAATGCCGCTGATCTCTTACAGGTGGAAATAAATAGGAAAAAGCGGGGGAGTGTATGGATAAGTGGAGTATGTGATCCTTACCAGCCTTTAGATGGACAATACAAGTTGACCCGAGAATGTCTGAAAATACTCGCACATCATAACTGGCCTGTTGTTATACAAACACGTTCCACTTTAGTATTGAGAGACATAGACATTATCAGAAAATCAGCGAACATTGAAGTTGGACTTTCGATTACCACTGTCGATGATGATATTCGGAAATTGTTTGAGCCGTATGCGCCACCAATAAAGATGCGGATAAAAGCACTTGATGAATTGCATCAAGCTGGAATTAGAACTTATGCTATGGTTGCGCCTATTCTCCCAGGAGCCGAACCTCTGGCAAAAGCTCTCGAAGGAAAAGTTGACTACATCTTGGTTGATCGGATGAACTATAACTATGCCAACTGGGTTTACAAGAAATATAGATTGCAAGATAGCCTTTCTGAGGATTTTTTCTACCAGACAAGCCGTAAGCTTGCAGATTTATGCATGAAATCGGGGATAGACTGTCGTTTGGTTTTTTAAGATGAGGGACAGCGCAATCCCGATGATCTCATAAGAAGGAGGAAAAGATTGATGGAGACGCCATTCGGGCGGATTATCCCAGAGGTCCCGTTTGCCGCTCGATTCGTCTATTTCTTCTTCAACTCGTCCCACTTGTAGTCGATGAGTTCAAGAAGCACGCCGTTCACCTTCTTTGGATGGATGAAGGCGAATTCGCAGTCTCTGAACGGCCTGGCTTTCTTGCCGTTCGTAGCGGGGATAAAGGGGTAATCCTTGGGCTCAAGCTCCTTGAGGGCTTCTCTTGTGTTATCCACATTGAGACTGACGATCATCACCCCTTCTCCGTTTTTCTCTATCCACCTTGCTACCGGACCATCGGGGGTGGTCGATTCCATGAGCTCAAATCCCACTTCACCCACCCAATACCTGGCGACGCGGATCTTTTCCGGCTCATCGACATAAGGATCGTCCGGTCCTGATTTGCCAAGAATTGGCTCCCAAACCTTCCTCGCCTTATCCAGATCCCTGACGGCAATGCATATGTGGTCGACCTTGTTGACCTTCATGCTTTTCTTCTTTCCAGAAAGGGGCAGGCTCCCTTTGCGTCCTAAGAGAAAGTGGACGGGGGAACCTTCCCACCCTCATGCTTGAGTTTAGGACCGGAATAATACATCAAGTCGTGTCCTATGCATCCGAACGGCATTTCTCGGGTCGGATTCTGACCGAAAAGATTTGTTAAACAACCCCCAATCCCTCAAAACCATACAGTTTCTCAATCGAACATGCAAGTGGCAGATCAACAGGACCGGTTCTACCAATTTCAAGGACACACTCTACAACACGCCGGTTCAGGGTACCTCAGCAGACATAACGAAAAAAGCACTTTGTCTGCTTCCACAAAGATTGCTGTGTGTGGGAGCTCGGATCATTGGAACGGTGCATGACGAAATTATTCTTGAAGTTCCTGAGAAGTTGGCAGAAGAAGTTGCTGTGATTCTGTGTGAAAAGCGGACACATTTTTCATTGGTCGCTGGAGACCTAAATAGGATATTTCACGCAAAACTCAGGAACATTGGCTGAATACTACTGTCTTTTTTATGCGGGTGAAGTTGGCGGCTCATAACCGAAAAACCTGGAGGTAAATCTCATGTCTGACCTGCTTACCAAAAAAGAAAACGGTGTTGGAACCATCACCTTGAACCGTCCTGCAAAGAAGAACTCGTTTACTTTCGAGATGATTGAAGAATGGGCGGCAACCCTCCAGAAATGGCGCACCGATCCGGAAGTGGCCGTCATCTTGCTGACGGGAGCAGGCGGCGACTTTTGCAGCGGTGTCGATTTTTCCTCTGCCGGCGATCCGATGCAAGCCGGCCCCTATGAAATGAAGCACTTGCTCTGGGACAAAGTTCATCGTATTCCTTTGATCTTGGAGGACATCGATAAACCGGTGATTGCAGCCATGAAAGGGGTAGCCGTCGGAGCAGGTCTTGACATGGCGCTCATGTGCGATATCCGCTTTGCCGCCGACAATGCCAGGTTCTCGGAAGGTTACGTCAAAGTTGGACTGGTGCCTGGTGATGGGGGGGCATATTTCCTGCCCAGGCTGGTGGGGATGGCCAAGGCCCTCGAGCTTCTGTGGACGGGTGACTTCATAAGTGCCCAGGAAGCATTGCGCCTCGGAATGATCAACCACGTCTATCCCGAAGATGATCTGATGGATGAGACCTATAAGTTTGCCAGGCGGCTTGCCGATGGTCCCAGAGCAGTGCACCGCATGATCAAGCGTGCGACCTATCAGAGCAGCCGCACTGACTTGAGAAGTTCTCTGGACATGATTTCGTCGCACATGGGTGTCATCCGCGAGACGCAGGACAGCCAGGATGCATTTCGAGCAGCGTTGGAGAAGTTCGGCGGAAAGGCCAAAAAATAGTGCCCGACTTTTGCTAACTGCTTGCTCATAACGGGTCAAGAGGGAGTTCTGTTGTTATGGGCGCAGCTATCTGATCGAAAAGTTACGTTCATGCGACCGTTTTGAAGACAAAAATCCCCTACGCGATGAGGAGGACGGTATCCTGAGATTTTGACGACGCTGAGTTCTCCCGAAAGAGAGGGGTGGAAGGAACGCTTGAATTCCTTCGTCCCGGGGGGCGGATGGCAGAGTCAGACCAGTGAGGCCTTTGTCAATCGGCATCCAGTCAGTGAATAATTTGGCCTATTCTTATGAAAAATCCAGGTTATAATTTGCTGCTAAAAAGAAAGAGTTTCCAATCCGTACAGCACGAAAGGTAACAGATGAAAAGGCTGGTGTTTTCTCTTTTTGTAATACTTTCGCTAACTTGGGTACCAGCTTCAAAAGCGGCTGACATTCAGGGCACGTTTTTTCTAGTTCCTCAAAAGAGTGATAATGTTGCACACATAGAAGAATCAATTTTAGCAAAGATGAATTTTTTTGTAAGACCGTTTGCCCGAGATAAGATCACTAAAGTTGCCAGAGTGCATAAAAGAGTGTCTATAGCACTGTCAGTCAACGAAATCAGTGTTGTTGCTGATGATTATGTATTGCCACCTGCTCCTACTGATGGGACTATATTAATATATCACAATCGAGAAGGTGACGCTCTGCGTTTTCGGACTCGTTTGGTGGGCAACAAATTGGAACAGACATTTTTCACGGATAAAGGCTCTAGAACTAATTTTTGTGAGCTTAGCCAAGATGGCAATACATTGGAAATGCATGTAGTGATAAAGAGTTATTATTTTGACAAGCCGATGACATATACACTTGTGTATTACAAAGAATCCTAGTTTTCCGAATGGCTAAAGCATTTCAGTTGGAAGTATTATCGGTACCATAATTAAATCCTAATCGCATCGGGAAAAATATTTTATATTAGTCCGAGTTGCGGTTAAATGCGAAAAACGGACAACAACACTCGGGGATGCAAGTGAGTACTGAAATCGCAAAAACGGATATCTCTGAGATATCTATTGAATGTCCGATCTGAAAATCGTATGAGGAGTTGAAATGGATAGAGATCAGATAGAAGAAAATCCGGCAAGCTTCTTGGAAGGGGAGATAAAAAAGTATATCGCGAACTCGCCCAATAATATCATGCCCGACTTTCCCGGGGAGCACATGTGGGATGAACCGCTCGTTGGTTTTGCAAACGGTGATGACCCACTCTTCGCCGAGTACAAGAATATAATCGGTGATTTCCACGTGACACCCCGCGAAGCCCTCGAAATGAATGTAAAGAAAAAGACGATTGGATACTACAATCCTGAAAACATCAGCGTTATCTCTTATTTTCTGCCGAGTACAGATCTTATCCGCAAGAGTATGCGAAAAGAGTCGCAGATTTGTTCACTGCGCTGGAATCGATCCCGCTGGTTCGGCCAGGAATGCAACTCTAGATTAGAGCGCCATCTTGTAGCATTGCTTGAAGACTCAGGATATCATGCCGTTGCACCGGCGCAGGAACCTTGGTTTGAAATAAAGCTTGAAGGCCCTTGGGCTCCGGCATCGAGATGGTCACAGCGCCATGTTGGGTATGTTGCCGGTCTGGGCACTTTTAGTATTAACGACAGTTTTATTACAGCTAAGGGCTCCGCCGGACGCATGGGGAGTATTGTGTGCAATGTTTCGATACCCCCTTCACCACGTATTGGAAGTGATCACCGGCAAAACTGCCTGTTCATTCGCGAAGGGACCTGCGGCACATGTATGAAGCGCTGCTCTGCAGGAGCTATCAGTGAAAAAGGGCACGATAAGGCAAAATGTTTTGAATATCTCTTCGCGGGCATGACGCAAAAAGTAAAAGATCAAAGCCGGAAGGATAGATTCGTCGGGAGTTATATAGGATGCGGGTTTTGTCAGACAAGTGTGCCCTGCGAGGGACGAATTCCCGCGAGCATGAAAAAAAATAAAGTAGAACGGCGATAATTGCGGCGACCTTAACCGGCAATTATGAATTGTGATCACTTCGATCCAATTTGCGATAGTTCTCTCCCCAGTTTTCAGATCCCGTCCGACATGCTGCCTGACTACTGGCGCCCTGGCAGTTCACATCTCAAGATCATAAGGCGTTATGCGCGGGCTGTTCTTTGGATTTCATGGATTGGCAAGCTACAGCGACTTTTCATGGGACGCGGTAATCGGCATTCTAGTGTTGCATTCCATAAACAATGCGATATCTCGGGCAGTACGCCTTTCACCTCGGCGCAGGCGGAGCTGGGTGCTTTAACATATGGACAAAACACTATAGGGGTAGGGACAACGCATTGGATTGCGTCGCCCCTCCCTCCGAACCGGACTGGCGGATCTCCCGCATCCGGCTCTCCAGTTGATGGTTTTACCTCCTCGAGGACTGGAACAATGAT
>JBKQTS010000087.1:0-10852 GCA_052143075.1 Syntrophobacteraceae bacterium
ACTAAAAGAGCGGGGGACTTTCCCCCGCGCCCCCGGGATTTCTGCCACACGCGCAAGCGCGTGAGGCAGAGCGCGGCACCTCGCGGGGCGTGGAGATCGGCGCAGCGTCCCTCGCTGGGCGCCACCGCAGCGCCGCTCCTAAATGGCCCTGCAATGGCTATGTTGGGGGCGACTCGCACTTTCTCTGTCACTCATTGGCACCACCTTGAACGCAAATTGGTATGAATTAGTGTGCCGCTCTTTTCGCTTTATGGAATCTACCAAAACCAAAGGAGCCTTGCACTATCGTTTTTGGGGAGCAATCAATGACTCTGACCAAAGCCCAGATCGTGGAAGCAGTCTTCGCCGCAAACATTTTCACAAAAACTCACCCGGCCCGGATAAGCGACACCCTTTTTGAGCTGATTACACTACCATCCAGAAAGGGGCTGACATTCAAGGATCGCGTACCGAAGGTTCTTCAAATAAATAATCCGGAAGAGCGTGGGGGCTGGTGGGACATGCGCCCCCCACACTCCCGTAGCCGCTGCGCGGCTCAACGTTGCGCTGCGGCGGCGCCCCCGCGCATGTGCGGTGGCTTGCCGCCGACAGCGCCGAGCGCTCGGCCTCGCGCGGCTGCGCGCGGACGAAATCCTGCGGGGGTGCGGGGTATCTTTAAAGTGAAAAAACTTTAAAGTGAAAAAACTTTCCCCCGCTCTTGCGAGCTTTCGCAATTTTTAAGGATGTTGCGTACAGAATCTGATATTTGCCGGAAAGAGAACTAAAGGTCTGAGGTAAAATTAGCGACAGTGCCCTGGAATCCATTCGCCATATCTGTTATGATGCCCTCGAATCCAGTGCTTATGCCTCCAGTGAGGCTCAATCCATTTCCCGTGTTTGTTGTAGTGGCCTTCAATCCAAACCTTTCCGCAAGGAGGGTGGGCGCTTACATCAACGGCTGTGAAGACAGACAAAAGCGCCAAGCAGACACTGAAAACCAGAAGTTTGATTTTCAATTCCTCACTCCTTTCTGACCTGGATTAATATCATTGCTTGCGTGGGCAGGGACCAGGGAGACTTCTCTTCTTCGATTCATGCCTAAGCCGAACTGATATCCCTTATCATGATCGAAACCTGACGATAAAGCCGCTCGGCTTTCATGAGATGATCCAGCGCTTTTGATTGTGCACCCATCTCCCTTGAAAGCTTCTTATAGTTCTCCGAGTGTCGCATGGCCTTGTCGTGAAGGCGAACCAATCGGCGGATCTGATAGTAGGTCATAAACCCCTCCTCTAGATGAAACATATGCAGAGTAAAGCTGAGGTGCAAGAAATGAAATGCTGTCGATACAGTAAATTAATGGTAGGGATTGCTTTATTTCAAGGTAGGGATATGTAGAATGAGGCATTGAATAAAGTTTTCAGGTCTATCTCTTTCTGCATTTGGTGCATTATTCCGATGAAGAAGGCTGCCGCGCTCTGCGGTACTGAAGCGATGAGTCGAACGCTGAAGGTATGCGAGAGAAAGGGTGGCTCCAGAAAAGGTTGAACCCCAAGTGACCGTTTCAGTTGCCCAACCGAACCACGTTTGGTTCATCCCTCAACTTCCAATCGAAGATTTCACTCTTCTCTTTTCGGTTGAGTGATTTCTGCCAGTCATATTCACCGGGCTCCCTACTTAGACCTCTTGGGGCTCGGCCGTAACTTAAGCCCTGAAGAGAAAGCTGTCAACATGCGCTAAAGCGGCGAATGGACCTCCAAGATAAGTCAAGTCAGCCACCGGAAAGGCTGAGTAACCTATATCGAATCTTTTAAAATTTTTTTTCCTGCTCCGGCATCCTATTGCAAAGGGGGATATCCTCGAGGCAACTCTCGATGAAGATCGCGATTCACGCGCCCCGGATCGACTTCCTTCAAACAAGGCCGATCCCCGCCTTCAAGGATGGCGGGGATCGAGCTGATAACCTAAGGCACGCTTACCCTCAGCAAAGTGGCGGAGATGCTCGAGAGCAGGCAAAAGCCGAAAAGGGCAGGGTCCAACGGGCGGTGGGACCGCAGATTGTGCCTCCTTTCCGGCTCGGAAACCGCCAGTCTCTTATAAGGTGAAATTCTGCTGCCTTCATCCGGGTTTTCGGATGGAGACTAACTATAGCGTTTTCATACATGCCGGGTTGCGCGGCGCCCTAAGCAGCCTTGTCAGCCTCATGGCCATTGCCATTGCCATTGCCATTGCCGTTACAATAGAAATTCGTTCGCAGAGCCTTGCGCAATTCGCCCCTGAGGTCAGGATGAGCTATATTGATGAGTGCCTCCGCACGCTCTCTTCTGGATTTGTATCTAAGGTCCGCTATTCCATATTCCGTCACCACGTAGCCGGCATACGACCTGGGGACGGTAATGGGAGTGCCGGGAGGCATCTCGGGAACAATGGAGGATACCAGCCTCCCGTCTTTAGCTTTCCTCGACGAGGACATAACCGTGATAGGGCGGCCGCCCTTGGAGTGGAACGCACCTAACTGAAAATCGAGCTGCCCGCCGGAGCCGCTGATCATTCGGTTGCCAAGGCCCTCCGAGGCTATCTGGCCGCTGAAGTCCACCATCCGGGCCATGTTAATGGCCACCAGGTTGGGAAATTGCGCGGCAAAAATAGGGTTGTTGGTGTATCCGCACGGATAGATCTGGGCCATAGGGTTCATGTGGACGAAATCATACATGCCCTGATCGCCGGCGCAGAAGGTCCCGACCGTAACGCCCTTGTCAAAAGGCTTGTTCGCATTGGTCACGACACCCTTTTCCACCAGTTGAGGTAAACCGATGGGAAACATTTCGGTGTGGATCCCGATGTCTTTTTTCCCTTCCATTCCGGCTACCACGGCCTCGGGAATCGATCCTATTCCCATCTGGATGGTGTCCCCGTCTTTGATCAGCTCCAGGACATACTCCCCGATTCTCTTGTCGCGGTCGCCGGGAACAGCCCGTTTCAATACGGGAATGGGCTGCGAGTTCTCGAAGAAAACATCGAATTCCGTGACGTTGAGCCAGTTGTCGCCGAATACTACCGGTTGCCGGTCATTGACCTCCCCAATGGTAATGCGTTGTTTTCCGGTGGCCCGGCCTTCCCGGATGGCCTGCATGGTGTAGAAGTTGGTCAGCCCAAGGTTGACCCACCCTTGCTCGTTCGGAGGAGTCACCTGAGTAACGAATACGTCCGACCACCTTGCATAGCGGTCTCCGAGATCGTTGCCTTGCGCTATGCGAAAATCCGGCAGACGGCTTTCGAGCAGTTTTCGGGCAACGGGCATCCCGAAGCTCGGGTCACAGTTGATGTGGCCATCGAGCTTCATCATGAGTTCGACATCATAAAGCTTGCTTGGGCGGACCTGCACGGAATCGGAGATGATGACATCGTGCAGTTGTTCCCAACGGTCCAGGATAGCGTGATAGAAATCGGGCGAGCAGGCGCCGATTCCCAGCCCGGATCCGACAAATTGACCGGATTTGATCATCTTGGCAGCATCTTGCAGGGAAACGAGTCTTTTCTTGTATTCTTCTTTCCAATCCATGACAATCTCCTGATGTGTTCGCGTTGAAGGCCTGTTAAACCAGAATTCGAAACCTAAGGTTTCCTCTCCAAGGTCAACGCAAACCCCATCCCGCCACCAATACACAGAGTGGCCAGGCCGGTCCGGGAATTTGTGCGGATCATTTCCATCGCCAGAGCGTAAGTGATTCTTGCCCCGGTGCACCCGACGGGATGCCCAATTGAAATCCCGCCGCCATTGACATTGACCTTTCGCCAATCCATCTTCAATTCCCGCAAGCAGGCCAGGGCCTGAGAAGCAAAGGCTTCATTAAGCTCGACAAGGTCCACCTGCTCCATGGTCCATCCCGCCTTTTTCAATGCCAGCCGGGCAGCGGGAATCACTCCGCAGCCCATGTAGGCGGGATCGATGGCGCCCGCTGCATATGACTTTATATAGGCCAGGGGCTTTATTCCAAGTTCGTCGGCTTTGTCCCTGGACATAATCAGGACCGCTGCGGCCGCATCGTTTATACCGGAGGCGGTGCCCGCGGTGACCGTGCCGTCTTTTTTGAAAAAAGGCTTCAATTTAGCCATTTTCTCCAGGGTTGTGTCCATCGGGCGTTCGTCGACTTCGAACACGAGCGGATCGCCTTTGGGCTGTGGCACGGCAACAGGTACGATCTCATCTGTCAGTTTGCCGGAAGCAATTGCAGGTCTGGCGCGCTGATGACTTTCAAAACCCAGTTTGTCCTGGTCTTCTCGGCTGATCCCGTATTTCTCGGCGATGTTTTCTGCCGTTACCCCCATATGATAGCCGTAAAAAAGCTCCCACAAACCGTCGTGGACCATCAGGTCTATGGCCTCTACATTGAACATGCGGGCGCCCTCACGCAGGTTCGGCATGGCGTAGGGAATTTGGCTCATGTTTTCCATCCCGCCGGCCACGATGACTTCGGCATCACCAACTTCGATTGCCTGGGCAGCCAGGGCAATTGCTTTCATTCCGGAGGCACAGACTTTATTGACCGTAAAAGCCGGGGTCTCCTTTGGCATACCCGCATAAATCGTGGCCTGGCGGGCCGGGTTCTGTCCCTGGCCGGCCTGGACTACGTTGCCCATTATGACCTCGTCGACCTCGATTTCGCGATGCGAGTCGTCCCATTGACGGTACTTCTGTTCCAACTCGATCACACCGGTTCCCTTCAGCTTCTCCGGTGCAAAGGAAACCATGTTTCCAGTCGCCCCGGGTTTGAGGCCGGCACGTTTCAAACTCTCCCGAATGCAGATCGCTCCAAGCTGGGCGGCCGGGACCTGTTTCAGAGATCCCATGAAAACCCCCACAGCGGTTCTTGCTCCACTTACGATCACCACTTCTCTCATACTTTCTCCTTATCTGGCGCACATACTCGGGTTGCATGTCCGCTCGCGGGACCTCTCTTTTCAGTCCCCCAGCAATTCCCGCGCGCAGCGGTTATCCGTGTGTCACGACGACAGCATTCGACGAGATCAATTGCAAGGGACGCACCGAGCCGTCTTGCTTTAGATAAGTAATTAATATCACGGGATAATAGGTTTGATTGATTTAAGGTGAATCAGAGTGGATCGAAGGAAATGATGCACCCATCAGACGGTCAGGGAGAGGTTATCAGGGGCTGGATGGTTAGAGAGTGTCTGCTTGTGGGTTCACCGGGACAGATCGAAGCATTTGATGCTCTGTGAAGCATTTCAGCTAAAACATTTGTGAGGTCCCGGTATTGAGGAGATTTTGATCGAGGCGGCCCTTCCTGTTTCAGTCTTTGATCGCATATTTTTCAAGGCGGTAAATAAGAGTGGGGCGAGATATGCCAAGCAACCTGGCTGCTCGGGTTCTATTACCGCCGCTCATCTCCAGCGCCTGCGAAATCAGACTTTTGTTCAACTCATTGAGTTTGATGCCCGCAGGCGGAAGCTTGAAGTCATGGGGGGCTTGCGAACAAGATCCGAGGTCCTGGGCGGTCAGACCGGCGAGGTGCGCAGGGCGAAGCATTTCGTCATTTTCCATAAGCACAATACGCTCGATAAGATTTTTGAGCTCTCTGACGTTACCCCTCCATTCGAACTGAACTAACATATCTTGCGCTTCTTCAGTTACACCTCGGAACTTCTTGCCGAATTTATCATTGAATCTATTCATGAAGAACAATGCCAGCGGGATGATGTCAAGTTTTCTCTCCCGCAGAGGCGGTATGAAGATTGTAGCGACGTTCAGTCTATAGTAAAGATCTTCCCGAAACTTCCCTGCCTTGACCAGATGTTCCAGTCGTTTGTTAGTAGCGGTGATGATCCTTATGTCGACTTTCTTTTTGTGCATGCCCCCAACAGAGTAGAATTCCTTTTCCTCATGAAATCTGAGAAGCTTCATTTGAGCAGATGGCAACAAATTACTAATTTCATCGAATAAAAATGTGCCACCATCTGCCAGCTCGATCTTCCCTTTCTTGCCTTCCTGAAGCCCACCGGTAAAAGCTCCCCGCTCATAGCCGAAAAGTTCGCTTTCAAGGAGGTCTATGTTGATGGCAGCGCAATTGATACCTACGAAAGCTTTAAGGAAGCGGTCGCTCTTGTTGTGGATGTACCTCGCTATCACTTCTTTTCCTACGCCGCTTTCTCCCTCCAGGAGAACTGTAGTATCGTAGCCTTTGGACGCTTTGTCGGCAATGTCGAGAGCTTTCTTTATTTCCACGCTTTCACCAATCAGGAAGTCGGTATTGAATGTATGAAGGTAGCGTTTTCGAAGTTCTTCGACTTCTTTCTTCAGCTTCAGGTTTTCCAGCGTTTTTTCGATGATGATTTCCAATTCATCTATCTCAAGGGGTTTCACGAGATAATCGCAGGCGCCCATCTTCATGGACATGATAACTGTCTTTACGTCCTCGTAAGCTGTCATCATGATGACCGCAAGGTCCTGTTCAATCTCTTTGATTCTTCTTAGAGTCTCAATCCCATCTACCCCGGGAAGCCTGATATCAAGCAACACCAAATCGGCTGAATGCTTCTTGAGAAAATGTAAAGCTTCCTCGCCACTTCCTGTTATGGTGATATCGTATTTATCAGACAGAATGTTTTTCAAGGAATTTTGTAGAAGTCTGTCATCATCAACTATCAGAATCTTGTATGTATACATTAGCTCAGTCCAAATGATCGGATGGGAAAATGCAGAACGAAAGCAGTTCCACTGTTGCGGTCGCTGTAAACATCAATTGTTGCATCATGCTGTGCGAGTATCTTATGTACAATGGACAGACCGAGTCCTGTTCCTTCCGGCTTTGTCGTAAAGAAAGGGTCAAAGATTCTTGGAAGATGCTCGGGCGAGATACCAATACCGGTATCTTTGATCTCGAGCATTAATCGATCTGATGATAATATGTGGCCGTTCCTATGGCGAATGTTTCCAAGTTCAATTGTATCGATCATACTCTTGATGGTGATCTTACCTCCACTCGGCATACCTTCTATTGCATTTAGAAGAAGATTGACGAACACCAGCCGTATCTGACGACTGTCAATGACGATGTCTGGCAGTTCGTCAGGCAGGTCCAGTTCAATTTGGATTTTGTTCTTCTTCAGTTCAGGGTCCACGATTGAGATAGAATGTTCGAGAACAGGAACAATAGAGTCGAACTTTAGGCTTGGGGCGGATGGTTTGGCGAAATCGAGGACGCTTTTCACAAGGCCCTTTATTCTTTCGATGCCCTCAAAAGTATCAGCGAAGATCCCCTTCATCGTTTCGTCCACGGCTAGTCTCTTGGAGAGCATCTGTACATTGAAATAGATACTGCTGAGTGGATTCCTTATTTCGTGAGCAATCCCGGCGGAAAGTTGGCCGAGGGAAGTCAACTTTTCCATTCTTACCATTGCCGCTTCGGCCTGCCTTGTCTCTGTCAAATCTTTAACCCGTATCATGGCTCCTATCAGGTCTCCCCAATGGTTTCTAAGAGGTGAGGATGAAATCCCGAGGATTCTTGTCTTGCCATCCTTCCCCTCCCTCCGAACCTCTTTAATATCCAGGACGTTGTTCTGAGACAGAGCAAGATCAAAGATCTTCGATATGTCCTGTTCAAGTATGTCTGATGGCTGCAGCATATACACATCCGTTCTCTTTATTTGGAATATGTCCTCCGCCCTTCGATTTACAGATATGATCTTCTTTTTCAAGTTGACGGCAATTACTCCGTTGGCGGAGCTTTCCAGGATATTTTCCTTGAGGTTTCTTTCCACGGTCATCTGCTCATAAAGCCTCAAGTTCCTCAACAGGCTCTCCGCATAACCGGCAAAGATTGTAAGCAGTTTTAGATCTTCGTCACAGAAAGCTGCCTCGTCAGGACTGAACACCTCAAGGATTCCCAAGACTTGTTTTTTCCTGATCAAAGGGACGGCAATCGCTGATTTTACGCCCAATGCGGGCCATGAAATCTGCAGACCCTGATAAAGGCTCTTCACAAGGTTGTCAACGATGACGGGCGCCGCGTTTAACGCCACCCTTCCCGCCAGACCATCACCAACCGGCAATGTGATCGCTTCAATAAGTGGATCGCTAAAACCACTGTAGGCGCCAATTCGCAGAAATCTCCCATCTGCATCTGCAAGAAAGAGAACGCCGGACGATGCATTGCTAATCCTTACCGCGCTGGTACAGATGGTGTTCAGCAATTTCTCCAGATTGAGTAGAGGATTCGCGTTTCTGTTGATCTCTCGTGGCGTCACAGGTATTTTCGCCTGATCCCGCTCCATTAGTTCAGATGGCAGCAATTCCTCGAAATCGAACAGCGAGTTCGTGTTCCTGCTGACCTCCTGCAGTGTCAGAAGCTGCTTTATTTTTTTCCGATCGTGTTCGAGTAGACGTGCATTCTCGATGATAATGGCCGCCAGGTTGGCAAATGTTGAAAGCGCGCCGAGGTCCTGACGAGTGAGTTTCAGTTGGACCTGGTCCCTGTCGGCCACAATCAGGCCTATAACGTCTTTTTTGATCTTCATGGGCACGACAAGAGCCGAAACCCGCATCATGACCTGGCTCGATTTCAAATCCACAGCGGTGATTTTGGAATAGGTTTGTAAGTCTTCGACGAAAATGGTTTTACCGAATCTTACCACCCTTGTTTCGATACAATCTTGCTCATTCAATCGAAAGGGACGGGCGAGAGCTCTTTTCGCTTCCAGGGGGCTAAAACCGATAATGTACTTACATTCCAGCAGGGTCTTATCTTTGTTAGTCAGGTATATGCCAACTCTTTTGAGTCCAAAAGCGACAGAAGTCTGTTTC
The DNA here is from genome assembly GCA_052143075.1 of Syntrophobacteraceae bacterium. Classification (GTDB taxonomy): domain Bacteria; phylum Desulfobacterota; class Syntrophobacteria; order Syntrophobacterales; family Syntrophobacteraceae; genus SbD1. Next base: position 8,801 of record JBKQTS010000087.1, read on the forward strand.
ACAATAGCGATTAAGATCTTGTTAAGGGGCACGGGACGCGTGAGCAGCTTGCTGATCTTATGTATTGAAGCGAGCAGCCCGTCAGTTGCCCTCAGCTCAGGCGCGGATCGTCCCCGGGGTTGGCAAATTCGCTTTTCCAGCATAACCGACCATCACCTTTGAGGACAGGGCGCCCTTAGGAGAGTCAGGCTCCGTCGGATGGTCATAAGGATAGCGGGTTGACTCAGTCCTATGACGAACCTGGAGCCTGGCATGAAGATGAGTGAGAATTCCTAGCACAAATCGTCCGGTTGATCAAGCAGCTTGCTCCGGAGACATTGAGGGGAGCGGGTCTTTCAGCGAGAAAGACTCCCCTTGAATTCGGGCTTGCGCTTTTCGAGAAATGCAGAGACCCCCTCCCGCATGTCTTCAGTGCCGAAGCACATGCCGAACGCCTCTGCTTCCAGAGCGCATGCATTTTGCAAATCAATGTCAAATCCGCGGTCGATCGCTTTTTTGATCGAGCGCAGCGCGGCGGGGGACTTCAGAGCAAGAGCCCCGGCCGCTTTCATTGTCTCGTCTATAAGCTGGTCGTCAGGAAATACTTTTGCGACAAGCCCAATCTCTTTTGCCTGCTGTGCATCGATCGCTTCGGCCGTCATGCACAGTTCTTTGGCTTTCGCGCGCCCTATCAGCTGCGAAAGCCTCTGTGTGCCGCCAAATCCGGGCATGATCCCCAGAGTGATCTCGGGCTGCCCGAACTTCGCCTTATCGGACGCATAGATGAAGTCGCACGACATCGCGACTTCGCATCCGCCGCCCAACGCAAACCCGTTCACGCAGGCGATTACCGGCTTTGGCAACTGCTCTATTTTGAAAAATACTCCCTGACCCAGTTCAGAGAAAAGCCTTGCCTGCAGCACATTCATCCTGCTGAACTCCGATATATCCGCTCCCGCGACGAAGGCCCGGTCTCCCGCACCGGTAAGAACGAGCACACGGATGGTGTCGTCGCTGCGCGTGCGCTCCACCGCATCACCAAGCTCTTCCAGGGTTTGTGGATTTAAGGCATTGAGCGCTTTCGGCCGGTTGAAAGTCAGAAGGCCGACTCGATCCCGAATTTCAAAGAGAATGTTGTTATACTCCATAATCGCTTTCCTCCCATGTTGTGAACCGTGATGCCGTAACTACGGCGAGATGTCGTGCCTTTGTCCTGCCTGCCTTTTAACGCATTAGCCGTACGCTCAGGTATTGCAACGATTGCTTCGAAACGATAATCGACTGGATGGCCCCGCGGATGGTCGAGTTTCTGCGGGAGGAATATGAGTTCGGGATCGACGAATTCTCTAAGGACGAAAAGCTCCTTGTACGTCGGGGCCGGGGTTTCACCCATGCAGCGCTCCACATTCAGTTCGAATCCGCAATTGTCCTGGATCTGCTAAACGAAAACTCCGCATTTCCTGCCGGGGTCGAAATGACAATGGAAAGTATTGCACGGCAGGCCTGACGTACCGAACCGGACACGCGTTCCAGTGAGAGCCGGGAGACCGGCTGCCGGCATGCCGTGCACTATCCTGTCCTGAAATAAGTCTGCCGCGCATACTTACCTGTTTTTCAGGATATTTTTCGCGATTACGAGGCGCATTACTTCATTGGTGCCTTCGTAGATCTGCGTGATTTTAGCGTCGCGCATATGCCTTTCCACCGGGTACTCTTTGACGTATCCATATCCGCCAAAAATCTGCACCCCCTCCACGGTGGCCCACATCGCGGTGTCCGAAGCGAGCAGCTTGGCCATTGCCGCTTCTTTTTCGTAAGGCTTCTTATTGTCCTCGAGCCAGGCCGCGCGCAGAGTCAAAAGTTCAGAAGCGTCCAGTTGGGTAGCCATATCGGCGAGCTTCCACTGGATGGCCTGAAAATTAGAAATAGGCTGGCCGAACTGCTCGCGGGTCTTGCTATAGTCAAGTGAGGCCTCCAGGGAAGCCCTGCCGATGCCAATCGCCTGGGAAGCGATTCCGATGCGCCCGCCATCCAGGGTGGTAAGCATTTGCTTGAAACCCTCGCCGGGTTTGC
>JBKQTS010000088.1:0-15742 GCA_052143075.1 Syntrophobacteraceae bacterium
AGAAACGACCAACACGTACTATGAGACCATTATGCACCTTGAGGTGGCAGTATTCTCACGATCTCAAAGATGGAAACCACTGAAACTAAAGAAGTTATGTCAACCTACTTAGGCCGCTTACTATAGCGCCAAAGAATTTATCTGCAAACTGTTCTCCTTGTGCGCCACCAATCTACAAGCTGACACTGAGCGCATCACTCTGGCTATAGATGCGCCACTGGGCTTTTCTGAGGCGTTCGTTGGACTGGTGACCAATTTGAATTACTCAGAATCGGTAGAACGTTCAGACACCAATCCATACCTGTTCCGCGAAACCGAGCGCTTCCTGTTCGAGCATGGCCTGAAACCCCTGTCGGCCGTAAAGGACATGATCGGCAGCCAAGCTACCAAGGGTATGCATGTCCTTGCCAAGTTTGTGCCGAATGTGAAGCGATGCGGGGTCTGGGGTGATGGTAATTCGCTAACCGCGATAGAAGCCTACCCATCAGCTTGCCGCAATTCGCAATTGCTAACGGATTTGCAAAATAACGGTGGATATCAACTCAGCTATAACCGAGACGAAACGGATGCTCTGATCTGTGCTCTTGTTGCCTACCTTTTTGGAAAATATCCTGAGAAGCTGATAGCCCCCAGAGGTCCAACACCTGTGAAAGAAGGCTGGATATGGGTGCCGGGGGATGCGTTGGATGAAGTGACGAAAATATAAATCGGCCAAAGGGCACGTAGCCTTGCCAGTCCAGAAGAGTGTGCGGGCGGAGATCCTTGAACGGGAGGCATATTCATGCGTGTGGGGCAACCGGAACGCTTCACGCAAAAGCGCGTAATCGCCCTTTTCTGCGATGAACTCAGATATCGCTATCTCGGCGACTGGCAGGACCGTGATAGCAACAGCAACATCGAGGAAGGTTTGCTCACGGCCTATCTGACCAAGAACGGCTACAGCAAGGAGCAGATCAGCCGAGCCATCTACGTACTGCGCACTGAGGCGGACATCCACAGCCGTGGCCTGTATGGCAATAACAAAGCGGTTTACTCCCTGCTTCGCTACGGTGTGCCGGTGAGGATAGAGGCTGGCAAGGTCACCGAGACCGTCCATCTGATCAATTGGGCGGAGGCGCTAAAGAATGACTTTGCTATCGCCGAGGAAGTCACGCTACACGGCAATCACGAACGGCGGCCCGATATCGTGCTGTATGTAAACGGTATCGCCGTCGGCGTGCTGGAACTTAAAAACAGCCGCATCTCCATTGGCGAAGGCATTCGTCAGAGCTGTTCCAACCAACGACCCGAGTTCAACGCCTGGTTTTTCAGCACCGTTCAGTTCATCTTTGCGGGTAGTGATTCCGAGGGGCTTCAGTACGGCAGCGTTGGAACGGAAGAAAAGTATTTCCTTAAGTGGAAGGAAGACGAACAGGATGACTCCCGCTTCAAGCTGGACAAGTACCTGCTCAAGCTGTGCGAGAAAACGCGCCTTATCGAACTGATGCATGACTTTGTGCTCTTCGATGGCGGCGTGAAGAAGCTGCCGCGCGTCCACCAGTATTTCGCCATCAAGGCGGCGCAGCGGCATGCGCTTGACCGTAAGGGCGGCATCATCTGGCACACGCAGGGCAGCGGAAAAAGCATTGTTATGGTGCTTCTGGCGAAGTGGATTCTGGAAAACAACCCGAATGCCCGCGTGGCGATCGTCACCGACCGTGACGAACTGGACAAACAGATTGAGGGGGTTTTTACGGAAGCGGGAGAGACCATTAAGCGCACCAACAGTGGGCGCGACCTGATGAGCCAGTTGCGGCAGGCTGCGCCGCGCCTGCTCTGTTCTCTCGTTCACAAGTTCGGTAAAAAGGATGTGGATAACTTCGACCAGTTCATCAAGGAACTGGAAGCGCAGCCGAGCCAGACGGTGGGCGAGGTTTTCGTTTTTGTGGATGAGTGCCATCGCACCCAAAGCGGCAAGCTGAACCGTGTGATGAAAGCAATCATGCCCAATGCGGTCTTCATCGGCTTCACCGGCACGCCGCTGCTCAAGAAGGACAAGCAGACCAGTCTGGAAGTCTTTGGTGGCTACATTCACACCTACAAATTCAGTGAAGCGGTAGACGACGAGGTGGTGCTCGATTTGGTCTATGAAGCACGGGACATCGATCAGCATCTCGGCTGTGAGGAAAAAGTAGATGCCTGGTTTGAGGCCAAGACTAGAGGGCTCAACGACTGGCAGAAAGACGAACTTAAAAATAAATGGGGCACAATGCAGAACGTGCTCAGTTCACGCTCGCGCATGGAGCGAGTGGTAAGCGACATCGTCTTCGACTTCAGCTTAAGACCGCGATTGAACAACAACCGAGGCAACGCCATTTTGGTAACGTCGAGCATCTACGAAGCCTGTAAATATTTCACCCGGTTCCGGCAAACGATGTTCAAAGACAGGTGCGCGGTAGTAACCTCTTACAACCCACAGACCAAGGACATCACCACCGAGGACACCGGCGCGGAGACTGAGACCGACAAGGAGTTCATTTACAACACCTACACGGAACTGCTAAAGGATGTCGCAGCCAAGCCGGGCATGACGAAGACCGAAACCTACGAGGATCGGGCCAAGGAGTTATTCAAGAAAGAGCCCTCCAACATGAAGCTCCTGATCGTAGTGGACAAGCTCCTCACCGGATTCGATGCGCCACCCTGCACATACCTCTACATTGATAAGACTATGCAGGATCACGGTTTGTTCCAGGCCATCTGCCGGACCAACCGACTAGATGGTGAGGATAAGGACTTCGGCTATATTGTGGATTACAAGGACCTTTTCAAGAAGGTCGAGAATGCCATTGCGGTTTACACATCCGAACTGGATCACAGCGCGGGCGGGGCTGATCCCGAAGTGCTGATCAAAGACCGCTTGAAGAAGGGCCGCGAGCGCCTGGATAATGCGCTCGAAGCAATCGCGCTGCTCTGTGAACCGGTGGAGCCGCCCAGGGGCGAACTGGAGCATATCCACTACTTCTGCGGCAATACTGAAATCCCGGAAGATCTGGCGGAACGGGAGCCGCAACGTGCCGGGCTCTATAAGGCGACAGTGGCACTGGTGCGAGCCTTCGCCAACATCTGCGACGAGCTGGAAACCGCCGGTTACAGCGAAGCCGATATCAGCCGCATCAAAAAGGGCCTTGACCACTACCTGAAACTGCGCGAGATCATCCGCAAGGCAAGCGGGGAGAGCCTGGACCTGAAAGCCTATGAGGCGGACATGCGCCACCTCATTGACACATACATTGAAGCCGATGAGCCACGGAAGATTTCGCCATTCGACAACATGTCTTTGCTGGACCTGATCGTGAAGACGGGTATTGCGAATGCGATCAATAGCCAGCTTGGCGGACTTAAAGGCAACAAGGATGCCGTGGCGGAGACTATCGAGAACAACGTCCGCAGCAGGATCATCAAGGAGCACCTGAACGACCCGGCCTACTACGAGAAAATGTCTGCCCTGCTGAATGAGATCATAGCTGCCCGCAAAGCAAGGGCGATTGAATATGAGGAATACCTCAAACAGATCGCCGAACTGGCGAAGATGGTAGAGGCGGGACAGTCTGAGGAGACCCCGAAGACGCTGAATACGCCGGGAAGACGCGCTCTTTACAACAACTTGGATCAGAACGTGGAGCTCGCCGTCAAAATCGACGAGGTGTTGAAGCAGGCCAGACCCGACGGCTGGCGCGGGATTCAGGCGCGTGAGCAAGTGATCAAGGCGGCCTTGTATGGGGTCTTGCAGAATGTTGCCGAGGTGGAGCGCATCTTCCTAATCATCAAACAGCAGAGAGAATACTGATGGTCTCGAAGATCGAACTGGGTGAAATCGCCGTGGAGGTGGTGAAAAAGGACATCAAGAACATCCACCTGAGCGTTTACCCACCTGCCGGAAGGGTGCGCATCTCTGCGCCGTTGCGTATGAATCTGGACACTATCCGCATCTTTGCTATTTCAAAACTGGGCTGGATCAAGCAGCAGCAAAAAAAGCTCCGAGAGCAGGATCGCGAAACACCGCGCGAGTATCTTGACCGTGAAAGCCATTACGTATGGGGGAAACGCTATCTGCTTAGGATTGTTGAAAGCAATATGCCGCCTGGAGTCGGGCTGAAACACACCAGGATGTACTTGCACGTCCGTCCCGGTTCGTCCGGCGAAGAGAAGCAGGCGGTGGTCGAAGAATGGTATCGCGAGCGGCTCAAACGGGCCGTCCCCTCATTGTTTTCCAAGTGGGGGCCGCTCATTGGTGTGAAGGTAGAACGGTTCTTTGTGCAAAAGATGAAAACAAAATGGGGAAGCTGCAACCCCAAAGCCAGGAGCATCCGGCTCAATACCGACCTCGCGAAAAAGCCGCCGGAATGTCTGGAGTACATCGTCGTGCACGAAATGGTCCACCTGCTGGAGCCCACTCACAACAACCGCTTTATGACCTTGCTGGATCAGTTCATGCCGAAATGGCAATTTAGCCGTGCGGAGTTAAATAGACTGCCGGTACGGCACGAAGATTGGGATTATTGACAGAAGTGACGTCAAGCAATGGATGAGGAAAAGATTTTAGAACGTGTCACGGTGAACCCCAAGATATTCGGCGGGCAACCTATCATAAGAGGGCTCCGGCTTGCCGTTGAGCACGTCCTTGGAATGCTGGCTGCGGGAGACAGCCCTGAAACCATTCTTGAAGGCTTTCCGTGGCTCGAGCCAGAAGACTTTCAGGCTTGTCTTGTGTATGAGGCAGGGAAAGACTGAAGGCTGAAGGGGAAGAACAGGGAAAGAGTCAAGAGTGAGGGGCGATGACCGATGACCCGTCGTAGTCCGATGGCACTTGAATTCTCCGGAGAAATGACAGATATTATCATCAGGGTAAAATGTCTTTTGAAAAGCAGCGTCGTGCAGCGATGCGGCCTCACAAAGCGCCCTCACAAGGGATCGGGCGCGAACTTGAAGCATTTGGCCACGGTCCGCGAGTGTCACGCGCGAATCCGAACGAAGTGAGGGTTCCGGCCGCGAACTATAAGTATGTGGCTTGGTCACGTAACGCTAACCGCGAACCCGCAACGTAGTGAGGGTTCGCGCCCGGACTGGGCACTCACGAAAGATCGTGCCCGGACTCGAAGCATTGGCCAGCCGTTACGATGCTAAGCCCGGACCTGAACGTAGTGAGGGTCCAGCATCGAACTACCGGTTGTAACGTGTGGCCCGGACCTGAACGTAGTGAGGGTCCAGCATTTGGCCACGGTCCGCGAGTGTCACGCGCGAATCCGAACGAAGTGAGGGTTCCGGGCGCGAACTATAAGTATGTGGCTTGGTCACGTAACGCTAACCGCGAACCCGCAACGTAGTGAGGGTTCACCAAGAGGAATTGTTTTTGTGCCAACCGGGGCACGGAAGGGTCTCTCATGCACACAGAATATACTGCCGTTGTGAAACAGGATGGGGATTGGTGGATTGGCTGGGTGGAGGAGATCCCCGGAATCAATTGTCAGGAACGCTCGCTTGAAGAACTTAAAGAAACCTTGAGGGAAACCTTGAAAGAGGCGCTGGATTTAAATCGAGGAGAAGCTTTATCGGCGGCTGGAGTTAGCTTTCAGGAAATTAAACTGGCGATATGAAAAGGAGCGAACTCCTCAAGCACCTTAGGTCAAACGGTTGTGAGCTTCTTAGAGAAGGCGGCCGACACTCATGGTGGTGGAATCCCGGGTCAAACAAAAGATCGGCCGTGCCTTGACATACTGAAATTAGCGATATCCTCGCGAACAAAATCTGTAAAGATCTCGGCATTCCTCCATCAGCAAACCGCAAGTAGGGAAACAGGTGTTTTTGAAACATCTGTGTAAATCTGCGTCATCTGCGGATGATCAGTCATCTGCGGATTAAGCCTTTTCCCGTCCTTCTTTGGCCATTCCTTGCGTCATTCCTGAGAAAACCGGAATCCAGTGTGGGATTTACGGTTTTGGGCGAGAAGGCACTCGGCCCCGGCCCCCGGACTGGACACTTCCGGGGCAGGCTTCGCCGGGGTGACGAATCGGTCGATCAAGCACATTCGAATTTAAGGGAGGCAACACTAAATAATCCGCGCAACGCCCGGAATGCGTCTGATAAGGGAAATTGTTCCCCAGCAGAACATCAGAGCGCATGCAAACACAATAGAGGCTTTGGCAATGGCAGGCAGCCGCGCATTCAATATAGCGTATAATAGCCAGCTTACTACTACGTAGTGGATCACGTATATCCCATAGCTATTAAGATAAAGGCTGTCAAGAATCCGGTTACGCCTCACTGCAAATCTCAAAAATATCGCAAGGAAAGCTATGGATGTCGCAGCACAGACCAGCAAAAAAGTAATTGCATTTAATGTCCGACTTGCACCTGCCAGCGTTGTGGCGATGTTTGCCACGAAGGCAACCATAGCTACAAGCGCCCAGATAAACCAGCGACGCGCCAGCCTTGAATTCGGTACAAGCAATGTTCGTTGAATGCCATATGCGCCGAGAATGACACCAAACAGGAAATAGACCAGGTACAGGAAAACGCGGCTTATTTGGAAACTGAATGGACCCCAATACCACCAAGCGAAACCAGGATCGTAAGTACTTGCCATCGGGATATAGGACCCTGCAGATACTATGACGAGCAGCAAGAAGAAGGCCGTTGGCCGGTGCACTATAGCGGATGGCATCTTATCGAGGAGACTGCTCCTACTTGGTATCAGTGCGGATAAGAGTATTACGATGGTGTCGAAGGCCAGCAACAACCAGATAAACCATGCAGGACCTGTGGGCCAGTGACTGAGCGACATCCATTGCTGCCAGAAGCCGGATGGACTCGAATCGCCGCCATTATAAAGATAAGTCGTATAATAGGTTAATGGCGCTAGAACTACCATTACAACAAATGGCAGCCCAAGTCTGATTAATCGATCGCGGAAAAAGAGAAGTCTTCCTTTTCTCTGGAGACTTTTCCAGACAAACAGTCCTGAAAGGAAGAACATCAGTGACATGAAGAACCTATCGTTGAAGAACACCACAAAGAAGAAAACCCTTGAGTGCGCCACATCAATTATAGGAGAAATAGCCCGCAATGAATGTAGATGTTCTGCCAATGAGGAAGCCGGAGACGGGGCAACCGAAAATAAATAGGCGATGACGCTATGATGAACGATCACCAGGACTATTATGAAAGCACGCAGATAGCCGAAAGTTACATTGTATCCACCGCCCGCGACATAGTGTCCTTCCGATCTTGATACCTGCCCAATCGACAGTGGCGCTGATGATGGTGTCATGGCTCCATTCATGGTCGGCTTATCCTTCGCACCGTGAAAGCCGGAGACCGCATTTTCCTCTCTTTACGGGTCAGATTCCATCCGAAAAAGCTCTTGGAATGCCGAACGTCAGTAAATCATACGATACTCCAATCAAAACCTGCAACGAAAAAACAAACCTTTTATCCTGCTCATCGACAGGTCAGGGAGATGACGCAGATGGCGCAGATGGCAATGAGGGGGAGAAAGAAGCGAGGAACGAGGAGCGGGAAGCAAGAACTATTTATCCGCAGATGTTTCGTGCTAACACGAGATGAGATGCTTCCAGGAAAGACTCTAAGGGCTTATCCGCAGATGTCGCAGATGCCCGCAGATGTTCGCAGATGAGCTGATGATGGACAGGTCAGGGAGAGACGCATTAGGAATACATGAAGCGAGAAGCGGGAAGCAATGAAGCGGTGAATAGTGAGTAGTGAATAGTGAATGGGAAGAGCGAGGAAGTCATCTCCCTTTGAAATATCTGCGACATCTGCGGATAAATCTTTTGTCCATGCGGAACGGCGGCATGGAAGACCGAAAGCCGCTGGACCCCGGCCCCCGGACTGGACACTTCCGGGGCAGGCCCCGCCGGAGTGACGGCTCTCGCCGAAATATCGAGCAACTTATGAGACGTAACACTAGAAAAGCTTGGTGGGCTGCGCCCCGCTTAGCCCACGGTTCTCTCTTTGAAATATCTGCGACATCTGCGACATCTGCGACATCTGCGGATAAATCTTTTGTCACAGGCGGGACGCCGCCATGGAAGGCGGCGTTACCGGGGGGAGAGCGAACAACGCGGTCGTGGAAGGCAGCCCCACCGTGGGGAGATGATTAAATTTGTAAACTATGGCGGAAAAGGTCCAGCGTGGCGGGCGGGTGTTTTTGTTTGACTCCCTGCGTCGCGCAATGTTAGCTTTCAAGGATAGGCTGAGGGGAAAGATAGGCTGAAACAGGTGATTTGGGAGGGCATAAAGCCCTCCCCTACGGCTGAATAGAGGCGGAAGCAAGAGATCGTCGAATATTTTAAAGAAGTGGCTGTTGGAACCGGATATGGCAAAAAGTTTGTCTCTTAGCGAGTTATTCGAGGATGGTAAATATCCAAAGCTGATCCTGGCCGTGGGGGCTATTTTGCTCCTTTTGCTCCAGTTGGGAATTTTTCTCGCCGTCTACAACCAATCGGGCCTCAAATCACGGGTCTCCATCCTGGACTCCAGCGGAGTGAAGATCTATGAAAGCCCGGGGCCGGCTCTTAGCTCCTACGAAAAGATGGTGTTCGAGAACAACTTCGGGCCTCTTCGAGATTACACCACGCGGATCGAATCCGAAGACGCGCCGTTCAACTACCGGGCCTGGATTCTGCTGGCCGTTGGAATGCCTCTGGGCCTCATCCTGATGCTCTTCTTCATGGCGCAGGTCTGGCTCATTCTCCTCAACGGAAGTCCTAAAGAGGAAATCCCCGAGGAAACGGAGTTGAACAAAACGCGTTTCAGCACGTTCATGAGCGTCTCGAAAAACTTTTCCATCCTGGGTGTCGGGTTCACGATAGTCGTGACCATGCTTATTTTGTGGTTGATTCCGTCGATCATGAGCGATATGGCGAAATCCCTGTTTAACGCGGTACAGGACTATCCGTGGTTCTTTACCGGAGTATGCGCATTCATTGGAGGATTGCTCGTCTGGGTGATTTACCTGCGGTACAGGCTGTCAAAGCAGATGCTGGAGAACCAGGTGGAAATCGAGAAGTACCGGATACAACAACAGCTTCTCGACCAAAATCCCGTTCCGCACCTGCTTACCGGCCGTTCGGACACAGAGGAGACCCGGGAGCAATTCATGCAAGGGGAACATTGAAAAATGTGGTTCCGCCGCTCATCCAGAAGAAAAAATGAAGAGCATGAACCCGAAGCCGCCAAGCGCAGGGCAGACCGCGAACCCACGATAGATCAGGGCGTCTACTACCTCTACATGATCATCGGGCTCCAAGTCCTGTTCGTTTTCGGGATCATGGGGGTAATCATGCTTATCGGCAAGGTTATCTCGACGCCCGGATGGGTTTTCCTGATCTTGTTCGTGCTCTTTGCAGCAAGCATGGTCTATATATACAGGAAGGCAAAAAAGCAGCTCAAAAGAATGAGCGAGTCGTTCAGCAAAGCGGACAGGAACTACGAAATCAGCATAATGGGCGGAATGCTCACTATGAGGATAGAACAAAACCCGAACGGTCCCAAGCTTATCGAGGCCCCCCTTTCAGCATCTACCGAACCGGTCATTGATGCAGAAACGACTGAGGCCGCCCCGGCTCAGAAGCCTGCTCATCTGTCCTGAACCCCACCGTCGAGATGAACTGTTCAGCCGGACTTTTTCTTACGACTGTGTCTTGCAGCCAGTTGGAATCGTCCTTTTCGGGATGATCCACGTTATAGTGCAGCCCCCTGCTCTCTTTTCTCTTAACGGCGCACCGAATGATAAGCTCGGCCACCAGAGCAAGCCCCTGAAGTTCCGCCAGGTCGCTATTGAGAGGAATCTTCGGCATGTGCTCTCTTAATTCCATCCTTATCTGGCGGATGTGATTCAAGGCCAGGGCAAGCCGATTGTCCGTCCTCACGATACCGACGTAATTCCACATCAACCGCCTGATCCCATCCCAGTTATGCGCTATCATGACCATTTCATTGTTCGGCGAATTGTGATTGGTGACTTTTGCCGAGCAGTCGGGCACGTCGGGAAGGACTTGTCTTCGCCACGACACGATTTTTTCGGAGCACTCCGCTGCCGCAGCATGCGCGAAAGCCATAGCTTCGAGCAGCGAATTGCTTGCAAGCCGGTTTGCCCCGTGTAACCCTGTACAGGCGCACTCGCCAAGAGCATAGAGGTTCCGGATGGTGGTACGTCCCGAAAGGTTTGTGACAATCCCCCCACACATGTAATGGGCGGCCGGCACGACCGGAATAGGGTCATGGGTGATGTCGATGCCGAGGGACAGACACCTCTGGTAGATGTTGGGGAAACGCTCCTTTATGAATTCGGTGTCCTTGTAACTGATGTCCAGGAAAACGCAGTCATCTCCCGTGGTCTTCATTTCCGTGTCTATCGCGCGCGCCACAATATCGCGAAAGGCCAGATCTTTGAGCGGATGATATTTTTCCATGAAGGCGCGTCCACGGCGGTCGATCAGCCTGCCCCCCTCGCCTCGGACCGCTTCGGAGATCAGGAAGTTTTTAGCCATCGGATGATACAGGCAGGTAGGATGAAACTGAACGAATTCAAGGTTTGCCAGTTTTGCTCCCGCCCGATAGGCTATGGCGAGCCCGTCCCCGGTTGCCACGTCGGGATTGCTGGTGTAGAGATAGACTTTCCCCGCCCCCCCGGTGCACAGCAACACGGCATTTGCCACAAAGGTGTGAACCTGTTCTCCGGCAATATCGAAGACATATGCACCCCGGCATGTATCCCGCTGGTAGAGATCCAAAGAGCCGGTCTTCATCGACTGATGCATGATCACCAGATCCAGGACCAGATGATTTTCGAAGATAACGATATTCGGGTCCGATTCGGCGGCGGCCATCAGGACCTTTTCAACGGCCTTGCCCGTCATATCCTGGGCATGAAGAATCCGGTTGCGGCTGTGCCCCCCTTCCCTTCCCAGATCGAACGAGCCCAGGCCGGCCCCCCGATTGAATGCGACCCCCAGTTCCAGAAGGTCCCCGATCCTGTCCGGGCCGGTCCTTACGACAAAATCCACCACTTCAGGGTGGCACAGGCCGTCCCCCGCATCCAGGGTATCCTGGACGTGAAGGTCGAAAGAGTCGTCCTGGCCGAACACGGACGCTATTCCGCCCTGGGCGTAATTCGTGTTGGTTTCAAGTTTGTCTTTTTTTGTTACAATGGCTACCGATCCGCTGCGCGCAGCTTTCAAGGCGAACGTGAGACCAGCGATTCCGCTGCCGATGACGAGATAATCGAATTGATTTTTCATTGCGGATTCCTCATATTGAGATTGACGGGAGGATTCGAATATCGGAATTTCCCGTAAATCTTTGTATTTATTAGTATGAAAATTGGATTGCGGCAAGTAGGAAAGAGCGGGAAGGACTGAGGACTGGACCCTCACTACGTTCAGGTCCGGGCTGAAGATCATAACGGTCGGCCAATGCTTCGAGTCCGGGCGCGAACCCTCACTACGTTGCGGGTTCGCGGTTAGCGCTACGTGACCAAGCCACATACTTATAGTTCGCGGCCGATTTTTTGTGAGGCCGCTTTTGTGAGTGCCCAGTTCGCGCCCGATCTGTTGTGAGGGCGCAGGACTGAGCAGGGAGCGGTGCTCCAAGGTTAGGCAAGGTCCGTTTAACTCTCTTCGAAATATCTGCGACATCTGCGTCATCTGCGGATACATCTTTTGTCACTGGTCCCTGACCTATCGATGATCAGGCGTCTGCGGATGATCTGGCGTCTGCGGATAAATCTTTGCAGGATGAGCTTAAATATATGAATAAAAAGACCGATAACGGCGCATGGGAAGCATTTGCCGCCCAAGTCCACGATCTGAGGGTAATCGCGCTCGATTGCGATGGGGTCCTTTTCGATTCACGAGAGGCCAATGTTCACTTCTACAGCCATATCATGAAAATAATCGGGAGGCCTCCCGTAAGGGCGGACCAGCAGGAATTCATACATATGCACCCTGTTCGAGAGTCTCTGGTATACCTGACCGGCGGGGAGGGAGAGGATTTCGACCGCGCCTTCGAGTATTTCAAAACCATAGATTTTGGCCGGTTCAATGACTACCTGTGCTGCGAACCCGGTTTGGTCTCTTTTCTAAAACTTGCCAGCAAGCATTTTCGGACCGCCCTGGCGACAAACCGCACCGTTTCCACGCTCGAACTTCTGCATCATTTCAAACTGAGGGAGTATTTCCATCTCGTGGTGTGCGCCTCGGACGTTACCAACCCCAAGCCCCATCCCGAAATAATGGAGAGAATATTCACCGAGTTCGGTGTGTTGCCTCAGCACGTCCTCTATATCGGCGACTCCAGGGTGGACGAGGCGCTGGCGCTTGCCACCGGAATTCATTTCGTCAGCTACAAGAACCCTTCCCTGAAGGCCGAGCTGCATATCAATCATTTTGAGGAACTTAATTGGCTGTTCCATAAGAGCGGGTGAATAGGTGAGTAGGTGAATGGGTGAGTGGGAAGAGAAAGAAGCGGGAAGCAATGAAGCAGTGAATAGTGAGTCGTGAATGGTGAATAGAGAGAAGGCTGCAGTGAAGAGTGAGGAGTGAACGGGTGTTCATCTCCCTTTGAACTACCTGCGACATCTGCGGATACATCTTTTGTCTCTGGTCCCTGACCTGTCGATCATCAGTCATCTGCGGATCAATCATGTAAGAGCAAGGTGAATGGGTGAATGGGTGAATCGGAGGAGCAAGAAGTCATCTCCCTTGGAACTATCTGCGACATCTGCGGATCAATCATGTTCAATCCCTTTTGAGGCCCCTGCCAGACCGCCTGCCGGGCTGATCCTGCTGGGGACAGTCCACTCCGACCCGAATGGGTTTGCCAGGACCCGCACTTTCCTCGAACAACACAGACCCGACCTCATACTGGTCGAAATCAGCCCCTTTGCACTGAAATTTCGCAAAGACCACTCATCCGAGCTACGAAAGGTATTTCTCGAAAACCTCAGGACCATTTCCAGGAAGCTGAAAATCGAGTTCAGCAGAGCGGTCAAGCACGTCCGGATTACCGCAATTCTAAGCCAGATAAGCATTCCCTTCGAGTACAGGGCCTCAGCCGCTTACGCAAAAAGAACCGGGACCGATCTCATTATGGTGGACTATTCCGACTTCAGCCGCAAATGGATCGAAACCTGGCAGGAGATGATTTCAGCCGAAAACATCGAGCGGCTTCTGGAACTCGATAGCGCCGGACCGCCTGTTTCCTCCCTGTATGCCCAGGCCGCTAGAAGAATCAGCGGAGAGTCTTTGCAGCCCGAAATCCGGCCTGCCGATGCGCTGCGCTGGCAGGAACGCGAAAAACAAATGGCCCGTGAAATCGCTTCGGCCCTGGAACGATTCAATCCAGTGCGGCCGGTCTATATCGGCGGATGGTGGCATCTTTCCTGCGGAACAAGCATAAAAACAGTTCGCGAACTCCTTGGAATCGAAGCATCTTGCTGCCGGCTGCTGGAATAGTGAATAGTGGGTTAAGAGTGAATAGGTGGGTGAGTGGGTGAATGGGAGGAGAAAGAAGCGGGAAGGACCATCCGCAGATGTCGCAGATGGTTTGGGAGCGGATGAGGCGTATTCAAAGCGGGGAGTGGTATTCCAAAGCTAGACAGAGTCTGATTACCTGTCGTTGAAATATCTGCGACATCTGCGACATCTGCGGATACATCTTTTGTCACTGATCCCTGATCTGTCGATGATCAGACATCTGCGGATGAATCTTTCGTTTCGGGTCCCTGACCTGTCGATGATCAGACATCTGCGGATTAAGGGGCCCATCCTATTGACTGATTATCTGATGATAACTATTCTTTCCGCACCCGCGCTGGAATTAACTTAGGAGGAGAGCGAGCGCAGAGGGACTTAGGATAAGGTCCAGCGCGGTTTTCATCTCTTTTCCAATTTTAATGCAAAAGACCCAAAAAAATTTCGGCGATGCAGAACATGTAATCCTGCGATATTGCCACTCAAGCAGTTTTAATCCAGAGGAGGAACGATCGTGCCAAGAGGGCTGGTAGTCTTTGCAACGAGAACCGGTCAGACTCAAAAAATAGCTCAATTGATTGCCGAGGGAATGCGTTTCGAAGGATATGACATTGAGGTTCGTAATGCCGGCCAGATCGACAAAGCCGGCATTTCACTTGACGACTACAACGCAATTGCCCTCGGATCGGCTACTTATCATGGCGAGATGCTTCAATCCATGAAGACATTTCTCTTTGTCGCCGAAAAAGCGAACCTCGAGGAAAAAGCCGGCGGAGCTTTTGGCGCTTTTGGATGGAGTGGAGAGGCGCCCGGGCGTATTTTCGATACCATGACACATATTTTCAAGATGAATATGGTCCGGGAGCCACTGATGCTGAAATCTGCGGATCTTGGCGGCGGAATCAAAATGGCTCAAGATTATGGGCGGGAAATAGCCAGGAAGGCACTGGCGTCAACGTAACGGATTCATCGAGAAAGGGAGGAAGAGATGGGGGCTGCAAAAACTACTGGTCCTCCAGCTATGTCAAAGATTAAAGAATCCGGTCTTCAGGTTACCCATCAGAGACTGGCCGTCTACGAGGCGCTTTGTAAAACCACGGAACACCCGACTGCCGAACAAGTACACAAAGAGGTAACGAAGCGATTTCCCATGATCTCCCTGGGAACGGTCTACAAGACCATTGAAAAGTTACATGCCGTGGGGCTGATAAAAAAGGTCAATCCATTCAAAGAGGTTGGCCGATACGAGGCGAAGTCCGAATTGCATCATCACATGATCTGTGAGAAGTGCCAGTCGATTCATGATGTCAATGAGATTTCCGGGACGATCCCATTTCCCGAGAAGCCGGGGTTTAGGATTACACGCCATCAGGTCATCTTTCACGGCTATTGTGAAAACTGCGCAAATGAGCAGCCGACAGAGAGATTTACCTGCAAGTGATCCCATATCGCTGTGAAGAGTTAGATTACAGGTCTGACACGGAGTTGTGTTCAAGAGTGAACTAACTTAAAGAGCGAGGGGAGAGGAGACTCGATCGAGGATTTAACCAACCGAAGAAAGAGGTGCAAGGATGTACGCTCACGATGTGACGCTTTACGCTTTAAGTACGTGCAGCCACTGCAAAAGCTGCAAGGAGTTTCTGAATGGCTGTGGTGTAAAGTATGACTGTATCGATGTGGATCAACTGGAAGGGGAGGAGAGGAAGATCGTTTTGGAGAAGATTAAGGAAATCAACCCGATCTGCGCTTTCCCTACGCTCATCATAGGCGACAAGGTCGTTATAGGCTTCCGGGAAGAGCAGATAAAGGAATACCTCGGCATCGCTCAGCGATGAGTGAACAGGGAATTGGAGGAGCGAGAAGCGGGAAGCGAGGAGCGGGGAGAACTACTCAAAACTGTTTATCCTGATCATCGACAGGTCAGGGAGATGGTTTTGGGAGAGGAATACAGTGATGAGTGGACAGTGGGCAGTGAATAGTGAGTAGAAAAAGCTTACAAAGGAAAACCATTATATCGGCGACGCAGTCTCGCAAGCCGGAATCCAGGGTTTTTCCCCAGTAATTGATTTTAAAATTAAAACCACTATAGGGGTAGGGACAACGCATTGGATTGCGTCGCCCCTCCCTCCGAACCGGACTGGCGGATCTCCCGCATCCGGCTCTCCAGTTGATGGTTTTACCTCCTCGAGGACTGGAACAATGATTCA
>JBKQTS010000089.1:0-13787 GCA_052143075.1 Syntrophobacteraceae bacterium
TCCAACCGGAAATTGTATACCTTTTCCGGTCTCAGGCGCGCAACTGAAGTTTTTTCGGGCAAAGACCCGAGCCGAAAATGCGGTTGGGATGCTTGGCACTGAAGTTGGTGCATTATTCCGGTTTAAAACCTTCAGTCTAAATGCCTTCAGCCTACTTATTCCTCTGCGCCCTCTGTGGTAAATGGGTTCAAAAAACAGATTCACCAACAGTTTGGCACACTCTGAGAGCTCGTGCAAAACGGCAACCAGAAGAGGCAATGAGAAGCGGCAATAGAAGCGGCAACCAGAAGCGGAAAAAAGAAAAAAAGCAGGCGAACAGGTAAATGGGTGAATGGACAAAAGCAGAACTGAGGAGGGGGGAAGCAGTCGAGCATTAGCGTCGGCCGACCCGAAGGCTGTGTGAGAAGACCCCTCTTACGAAGGCAATCTCACGGCCAAAAACCGCATTTTGAGAGTAAAAAATGGTCGATTATGGCCACTCTTTCCCTGAGCAGCAGTAATTTGGCAGGTCCGACCCCGAATGCGTTATCAATTAAGGTTCTATATGCAAATCATACTTTAAAAAACGCATGATTCACCTGTTGCAAGAATTGTTGAGTTATGCTGACTTTAGCGAAGTGAATTCTCCACCCTGAGGGATATTCCATCATTGAGATCCTTTGGGAGGCATGACTTGATAAACAGTATCTAACGCTGCATTACTTCCAGGTGAATTCCCTCGCGGTTTTGCAGGTGATGAATAATCTGAAAGAGATTGTCTGCTCGTGGATTGCCCTTCGGTCCAAGCATCCTCATCAGGCTTTTAGCTGGAATATGTGTTGCGTCCGCAAGTTCCCCGAATCCGACTGCCGCGTTGATGTAGTCGCGTAAAATGGCCTTGCCTGTATTTACATCGCCGGCCAATAGGGTGTCGATTCCCTCCTTGAGAATTGCCTGTCGAAAGTCTGCGTCACGTTGAGCACGCTCATGCAGCGCGGTCCGAAATTCTCTTGTGAGTGTCATTGAATCACCTCTTTGCGTTTTCGCTTCTTGTAATCCTGCCAGCAAGAAATGGCCGCCTCTATATCTGCAGCCTGCCGCTTTTTTGATCTGCCGCCGACTCCCTTGACCCTGGACAAATTTCCCTGCTCCATGCGGTAAAGAGAGACCGCAACCTTGGCGGCAGCTGTAGCATCCAACAGATCGAACCATTGCGCGAAGGGCGAGTCTCCTCTTTCGTCCAAATATTCTCGGATGGTTATCGTCATGACTTAAAGTAACACAAACGTTACTTGTGTCAATCAATAACAAGAGTAGGACGACGCCAGCACCGGCGTTACGCGCATGAGCGCCTGGATGTACCTTTTTCAAGAATACGCGGTCAAAGCCGGATGATAACGAGGTTTGTTCCGAATTAACAGAATCTAAAATGGGTGCAAAATAACCTAAACCCTTAAGTAGCAACAAAAAGAAAAGTCCAGTAACATCGAGATCATGCTGAATGCATGCGAAGCTGCGAGCAGCGAAGGCACAATTTGGCTTAATCCGGCCCCGTCGTAATGCTTCTTGGATGGATCGTATATTGGCCCTCTGGCTACTTAGAGTAACGATTTTGATGCCCAAAATAGGCTTCTAAGACTTAAGGGGGCCGGTTTCCTGAACCTTTATGGTTGAATTTCACCATATTGGCTTGGTCCGACCCCGGACCACGGCAAAGGACGGTCGAAATTCCTTTCAGACCAGGAGGGTGTCTGTCGAAAAATGTTAACAGTGACGGATTGACAGGGACGATGTCGTGGTGCCTGCAATTCTGACAGTCCCTTCGAAACGGCAGCGCAAAAGATGCATCATGTCCGGCGATACGCTCTGGCTTTCGCTCAAACAGCTCCGTGGGTACTGATGTCTCAGATCAGAAGAACATGCGTGCGTGAGCTGCCCCTCGATCACAATCCGGTAACAATCTATTCAGGTTAACACGTCTCTCCTTGTAGTTGAGAAATGACACGCCCAAATCTTTGCCGTTTGCGAATCATTTGTTTACAGAACCGCTGCAAACTGGATTCTTTCGAAGTTGGCAAGCATGTGGACTCTCGCTGAGCCTCACACTAATGGCTCCTCCACCATAAGCCCTATGCATCAATACAGGCGGAGCCTACACTGAACGGCCGTCTGAAGTAGCCTGCAGATCTTGTTCAAAGCCTTTCATCCTGAGTTTCAACCCTTGTCCGATTCACCTCTTCACTTGCCAAACGAAGAGGGTTGCGTCTTAGAGATCGAAATAGACGTCGGGGAAGAAGTAGCTTAATATGGCGCCTGATATTATCGGGTTTGCAGGGGTTCAAAACGAATTGATCATCGGGAGGAAGGGGATAATGAAACTCAGAAGAATCGTTTTTATCCTTGGATTTGTCCTGGCCTTGGCAGGCGTCACCCGGTCCGACTCCGGAACGATGAGCGTTCAGGTAAAAGAAGGACAGCTACGCTCGACGCCCACGTTTCTGGGACCCATTGTAGGACCTGTTTCATATGGCGAGCGAGTCGAAACCACCCAGAAACAGGGGGATTGGGTTGACGTTAAGACCTCGAAAAACCTGAGGGGATGGATCCACCAGTCCGCGCTCACCAGTAAGCAGGTGGTGCTCAATCCCGGCGGGCAGACTCAATCTGCCGCAAGCAGCCAGGAAATCGCTTTGGCCGGGAAGGGCTTCAACGCAGACGTCGAGGCCCAATACAGGAAAAACAACGTGGGAATTGATTACACTTGGGTCAATCGGATGGAGACCATCAAGGTATCCAGAGATCAGATGATGAGTTTCCTGGACGAGGGAAAACTAAAGCCCTCAGAAGGAGGCAAAAAATGAGGCTGTCTAAAGAACTTTGGAGAGCTTCACGGGTCTTTTTTTGGGCGCTTTTTCCCGTTTTATGCTTCTGCCTGTGTGCAAGACCGAGCTGGGCAGGTTTTTCCGACATAGTAGATGGTGTAACCGACAGTGTGTTGCCGGGCCGGGCCGGATCGGCCATAAAAGCTGCGGTCGCTATAGGCAGATCATTCCAGGACATCTCACCAGAGCAGGAATATTATATAGGCAGGGCTGTGGCCGCAAACGTCGTTTCCACATATCCACCCAGCCAGAATGACCGGCTCAACCTTTACCTGAACACCCTCGGACAAACCCTTGCGATGGCTTCCGACAGGCCGGAAACTTTTGGCGGGTACCATTTCCTGATGCTGGACTCGGCCGAGATAAACGCCTTTGCAGCCCTGGCGGGCTGATACTGGTTACGCGTGGAATGGTCTCGTTGTGCAAGACTGAGGACGCGCTTGCGGCGGTGCTTGCCCATGAAATATCGCACGTCCAGGGACAACACGGACTGAAATCGATAAAGAACAGCAGACTGACCAGCGCATTCAGCATAACTGCAACCGAAGCGGCGAAATCCTATGGTCCGGCTCAAATTTCCAAGCTTACCGAAGTGTTCCAGGGGTCGATTACCGACATCACCACCACCCTTATGAAAAGCGGCTATTCACGTGACCTCGAACGGGAGGCTGACAAAGGGGCAGTAACCATTCTCAGGCGCGTTGGATATGATCCCGGCGCCCTCATTGTCATGCTGAACGAGATGAAGAAGCAGCTCAAACCCGGAGGGCTGGATTTTGCCAAAACACACCCTGATCCGAAAGACCGCATTGAAGACATAAGACCTCTCGTGGGCAGCGGCCTTTCAGCAACACCGGTTTCGCCCGAAAGGCGCAAAAGGTTCGAAGCAGCGATGACAAATCTGTGACGGCGTGTCACGGCAGATGGGGAGTTGAAGATCTGCCGCCTGGAACGCGAGGATGGGGTTGCGCCCCGCCTTTGGCGGATTTGGAATTATTCCCTCAATACTTGACCTTTTAACCCCTTCGCCTCCTTCGTGTAAAGAGCTTAAGAGGGCGGATGAAAACAAAGCTGGTCGATGGTATCTTGATAGGGGCCGCCGCAGCCTTGGCTACCCTTATCATTTGGCATGCAGGTATTCTGGAAAGGTTGGAGCACGCCACCTGGAGCTGGCGGGCACAGTTTTTTGCCAGGCCGAGCCCTGCAACCGGAACTATCAAGCTGATCCTGCTCGACCAGCAGAGCCTTGACTGGGGGAAGAAGCAAAACAGCCTCACATGGCCCTGGCCTCGGGAGGTCTATGCTCCAATTATCGATTTCTGCACTCGACATGGTGCCAAAGTCGTAATCTTCGACGTACTCTATTCCGAACCCTCAGTCTATGGAATGGCCGACGACAGGGTGCTTGCGGACGCCATCAGCCGCGCCCCTTTCTTTGTTGGATCATTGTGTCTGCACCGGGACGCGAACTTTTCCACTGCATGGCCCGCCAAAGGCGCTGATCGGCTCGTATTCAATATAGCGAACTTTCCATCCGCGGGCGAAACCCTCAGGCCTTCGGCAACTTTTCCGATCGAAGAAGTTGCCGAAAACGCGTCTGTGCTGGCAAACGTGATAGAAGACCCGGACATCGACGGGGTGTACCGCCGGGCGAACCTTTTCAGGATATTCGACGGGAAAGCGGTCCCATCCATGGGATTTGCAGCCTTCGGGATCCAATGCGCAGATAACACAAGTGAGACCGGCCCAAAATCGCCTCAGAAAGTATGTTCGGGAAGGTTTCAGGCAGGCCGCCTTAAAATTTGCGGCAAAAGTATCCCCATTGATCGCGATGGCAAAATGATTTTGCGCTTTCGAGGCCCCTCAGGGGTGTTCGAATCCTATAGTGCCGCTGCCGTAATTGAGTCGGAGATACTTGCCAGGGCAGGCGGAATGGAGACTATAAAAGACGGCGGCTCGTTCAAAGATGCCTATGTCTTTTTTGGTTTCAGCGCTCCCGGCCTGGTCGACCTCAGGCCAACACCCCTTAGCAACATCTGTCCTGGGGTTGAAATCCACGCCACCTTGCTTGACAATCTCCTTGCGGGCGATTTCCTGCGCGACACCCCGCCGGCCACTGTAGTCTTTTCGTCCTTACTGCTTGCCATTGTTGCGGCTGTTTCCATTGTGTCGCTGGCAAGCGGCCCATGGCACACCGTTCTGGGTTTTGCCTTATTCGCTCCATTGCCTGCAGGCATCGGATTTGCGGCTTATCCCCTCGGGTACTCCTGGCCCGTTGTCGTTCAGGAAATCGCCGTGCTGGCTGCCCTCACGGGAGCTATCGTCCTCAACTACGCGACCGAGGGCCGCAAGAAGGCGTTTATCAAGAAAGCTTTCAGGCACTATCTCAGCCCAGCGGTAATCGAACGCATCCTGGAAGACCCTTCTCAACTAAAGCTCGGCGGGGAGCGAAAGGAACTTACGATTTTTTTCTCCGATCTTGAGGGCTTTTCCACCATTTCAGAAAAGCTCGACCCGGAAAATCTCACCAGTCTTCTGAATCTCGTCCTGTCCGATATGACCGAGATCATCCTCGATGAGGGCGGTACCCTTGATAAATACGAAGGAGACGCGATCATCGCTTTCTGGAACGCTCCCATCAATCAGCCCGATCATGCCGCGCGCGCATGTCGCGCGGCACTGAAGTGCCAGGAGAAAATCCGGGAGCGGCAGGAAGAGTACAGCAGGAAGGCCGGTGCCCCCATTCGCATGCGGATCGGTATAAATACGGGGGCCGTCGTAGTCGGGAACATGGGATCGGCAAAGCGATTCGACTACACGGTCCTTGGAGATGCCGCCAACCTGGCCTCACGACTGGAAGGGGCAAACAAGTTTTTCGGCACGCGGATAATGGTCTCCGAGCAAACATGGAAAAAGACATCGGGTAAGT
Organism: Syntrophobacteraceae bacterium; assembly: GCA_052143075.1. Lineage (GTDB taxonomy): Bacteria > Desulfobacterota > Syntrophobacteria > Syntrophobacterales > Syntrophobacteraceae > SbD1. Next base: position 5,791 of record JBKQTS010000089.1, read on the forward strand.
TTGCAGGCAGGCGGCTGGGTCTGGTGCGCGTGGCGGGGCGCGGCAGGCCCGTGCAGGTATTCGAGCCTACCGGGACAGAAGCGGAGGCTGAGGCATATAATAAAAGATTCGACTTTGCAATTGCCTGCTGTCTGGAAAAAAAATGGCGGGAAGCCCTTGATTTCTTCGAATGTCAACCTGAAGACCCGACCGCAAGGGTCTATGCAGACAAATGCCGCAACATTGTTGAAAACCCTGGCGGGGATTGGGATGGAATTTGGAACCTGGACTCTAAATAGTATTTATCAGGAAGCACCGGATGCGAGACGGGAGTTTCCGATTCCAAAGCTTTGTCTCTGCCATCGGATAGGAAAATGCTGTTGAACCAAGAATTATGTGCATGAAGGTGCACAAAAAGCAATTTGCGCGTCCGCCCGTTTTAAGGTAATGAAAACTCGCAAGGGTTGGGCGATTGCTTTTTAATTGGACAGGAGGAGATTTTAAATGGATAGTAGAGTGAGAATTTTTGTGCTTTCATTTGCAGTTGCCGCATGTGTGCTCTATGCCTTGGGACCCGCTTTTGGGGCGATCGACGTTCCCGCCAAGTTTAAGGACATCCCGCTTTACGAAGGGTCCAAGATAGTTCACGCGATGGATATGGAAAACAACGCGATGCTCAGCGCGACGGTAAAGGCAAGTGCTGAGGTAGTTGCAGAGTTCTACAAAAACGCCATGAAAGGAAGCGGATGGAAACTTGCCTTTCAGATGGACCAGGACAAGGCGAAGATCCTGCATTTTCAAAAAGATAAACAGATCCTTCAGGTGACCATCCAGGTTGGCGAGAAAGATGCATTAACCACCTATAACCTTGTAATAGTTTCACAATAACCAAAACATGAAATAACTTCATCAAAGAAAATGCTGTTCCCACCTAGCTGAATTAGCAGCCGATGCTGAACGATGCCGCTGGAGAGGCAAAAGTTTGAATAGTATCAGGTCAACATTTCTCTCCTCGTTGTTAAGAAACGGATCGCCGAAATCTTTGCCACTCCCGAATCATATGTTTTGTGAACAGTTGGCTGGATTGGGTTCAGGGTTTGGCAAGATGCAGTAACTTTACATGTTATTGAATTGACTACGATTCTCAGAGTTTGTTACGTGCAGTGGCAAGGAACTTTGATCGATCATCCGACGGCTTGTGAAGGTTGGGGCCAAGGTGGCGCACCATGCCAGAAAGTGGCATGTCCATGTTGTGTCAGCTTTTCCACCAGCCCGGTATTATGGCATCTTATTCGGCTGAGCCTTCCCTACACCATGAGGGTGGTGAAGCGAGTTCACCAACCACTGGGAGGAGGTGTGTCCTGAAATTGCCAAAACCAGTCCTATTGACGCTTTGTTTGCATATTTGATTGGGAAATTGTATGATTTTGTGGTCTCTTGGGTTGTTCAAAGATTTTTTCCGGGCGGAATCCGACTCAAAATGCGGTTTGGCAATCGTAGATGGTCATGTTGATGCATTATTCAGGTTCAAACGATCGCGATCGACGGGAATTAATGGCGACAGGGGGGGTTTATGGGAGCACATGAAGCTAAAGTGGACCGGATGGCCGGGCACATGGTTCGGACGGCCACGCAGAGCGGCATTGAATTGAAACCCTTCTATAGTGCAGATGACATCAGCCACCTTTCCTACGAGGCGGACCTGGGGGACCCCGGGAACTATCCCTTCACCCGGGGTTTGTACCCGCTTATGTACCGGGACCGTCTTTGGCTGAAATCGTTTATTGTCAGCTATGCCACGGCGGAAGAAACGAACCAGGCCTTCCGACAATATATCGCCAACGGGTTGACGGACCTGCGGCTTCTGTGCGATTTGCCTACCCAGGCGGGGATCGACCCTGACCATCCCTCCGCCTGGAACAGCATGATGTGCGGCGGAGTGGCTACCTACGCCATCAATATCTATGAAAAGATGCTGGATGGCCTGCCGCTGGGGGAGGCTGTCTTTGAGTTTGCTCACGCCGGAATGTCCAGTTTCCTCTATTTTTACGGCGTGCTTGTTGCCGTGATGGAGAATAAGGGTATCGACGTAAAGAAACTGCGGGGCAACAGCATCAATGACCCCATTCGCACGAAGCTGGTGTACAGTTGTCCCGATTTTCCTACAAGGATTGACCGGCGCATCTGTTTGGATCACATCGAGTACTCGGTTCGCAACACCCCCAACTGGCGACCGATAGCTCCCAACGGCGTCGATCCTTGTCAGGGCGGCATGGACGCAATCAGGGAATTGGGCGGGGCCTTGGCGGTGGCGACCCAGGTCATCCTGGACCTGGCCGAGAGGGGCATCACGATCGATGAGTTCGGACCCATGGTGTTCGCCTTGGATGCGGAGTCTGATTTTTTTGAAACCATTGCCAAATTCAGACTTGCACGAAAAATGTGGGCTAAGATCGCCAGTGAAAAACTGGGCGCCAAGACCAAGAGGGCGATGCAACTAAAGATAGGGATTCGGACCTCGGGGCTTTCTCTGACCAGTCAAAAGCCTCTGAACAATGCCGCCCGCGTCGCCCTTCAGATCCTTAGCTGCGTCCTGGGAGGGGTGAATTCTTTGGATGCGTCCAGCATTGACGAGGCTGTCGGGTTACCTTCCCTGGAGGCCCGCGTATTCAATCTCGACACCCAGCATATTATTACACACGAGGCAAATATTCCTCTGGTTGCCGATCCGCTGGGAGGTTCCTATTATTTGGAGTGGCTGACCAGCCATATGGAAAGTGAGGTCAATAAGTATCTGGAGGAAATAGAAGCCAGAGGCGGGATTTTTGCCTGTCTTGAATCGGGGTGGCTGAACGAAGTGATGGAGGCCAACCGTTTGAAAGTGCAGCGGGAAAAGGCGGAGTGCAAGCGATTGATTGTCGGCGTCAACGCCTTCCGGGAAGAAGGGGAGGAGGGTACGGTTAACACCGCCATCAGAGACGTCGCCTATAAGACACCCTCGACGTCCATGCGGGAAAACCTGGTTGCTGAGGTCAAAGCGTTCAAGGCAGGCCGTGATATGAAGCGCTTGACGCCTCTGATTACAGAGCTTTACAGAGCGACAAAGGAGGGACGAAACACTCAGCGCGCCGTGATCGAGGCGGCCCGGGAAGGAATGACCGTTGGGGAGTGCGTCGGAGTGATCCGGGTGGGTTATGGTATACATTATGATCCCCTGCAAGAAATTGAGATGCCGGATTTTGTCCGTGAAATCACAAAGATGTAAGGTGAGCCATGAGCCGGGGAAAAAAGATCAGGGTTTTGATAGCGAAGTTAGGATGCGACATTCATGAACGGGGGGCCTTGACCCTTTTAACCGTCCTTCGGGATGAAGGGATGGAGGTCATATATACAGGCCGGTATCAGACCGCTAAAGGGGTCGCCAATGCGGCCGTATCGGAGGACGTCGACGTGATCGCCCTGAGCGACCACACGGGCAGTCTACCGATTATAGCGCAATCCGTGCTTGCCGAATTAAAGAAAATTGGCGTCACGGATATGAAAGTGGTTTCGGGGGGTCTCCTGTCGCCGCAGGATATAAAGGATCTTGAAAAAATGGGCGTGAGCGGCAATTACGGACCCGGCACACCTCTGGAAATGATCGTCGAGCATATTCGCAGCGTTGCGCGGTAAGCCGTCCAGGCCTCATGGATGCAGCCGTGGATGGACGGCTGCGCCGCGTCGCTTACAATAAGGCAAGGGATGTTTCTTTAATGAAAATGAATGCTAATTCAAACTGGCCGCTGAAGACGTCACGAGTAAATGAAGTCATAAGCCTCATGAAAAGCCGGGACATCAGGGGATTGACAAGGGCGATTTCCATCGTGGAAAGTAACGAGGAAGGCAAGGACGATCTGTTGAATGATGCCTTCAGGAGAGGCTCCAAGGCTTGCTTCACCCTGGGGTTTACCGGTGCTCCGGGGGCCGGGAAAAGCACGCTGGTAAATTCCGTTGTCCGACATTTTCGCAAGGAAGGCAAGACGGTCGGCGTGTTGGCCGTTGATCCCACTTCGCCCTTTTCCGGCGGGGCCGTGCTGGGAGACCGGATCCGGATGAAGGAGCATAATCCGGACGACGGTGTGTACATTCGGAGCCTGGCAAGCCGCAAGGCGTTAGGAGGGCTGTCAGAGGCCGCCAAATTTGCCCTGTATCTTTACAAGGCCTATGGTTTCGATGTCATCATTATCGAGACTCTCGGCGTGGGACAGGATGAGATTGATGTGGCCAAATATGTGGATGTAACAGCCCTCGTCTTGGTTCCGGGATACGGGGATCACATCCAGTTGGCCAAAGCGGGCATCATGGAAATTGCCGATATATTCATCATCAACAAGTCGGATCGTCCGGGGGCCGACCTGCTGAAAAAACAGATCTTAAATACAATGCATATGAAACCGGAAGACGAACGACCGCCCGTCATCAATACCATAGCGGAGACAAACGAGGGCATTGCCGAGGTCATGGCCGCAGTGGAATCGGTCAGGAGCCGGGCTGCCCTCCGGCGGGAAGAACGTTACAGGGGAAGGATTGCAGAGGAAATCCGTTCGTCGGTGCTTTCTCAACTGGCCCGAGAGACGGATCTCCATCTGGAGGATATGGTCGAGAAGGTCCTGAAATCTTCCCTGACCCCGATCGAGGCCGCAAAAGAGGTCCTGGCACTCCTGCGCAATTAACAGCAACGCCCGGGTCTTCATACACTCCATGAACTGCAGAGAGCCGAATCTAAGGAGATCGAGCTGCCGAGAACAGAAAAATCTGCGCCGGCCTAAGCACTCACACCTGAGGATTCAATCCAGAACGATAAAGTAATCTGTCTCGAATGCGGTGCCGAGATGAGACAGCTCACGTCGAAGCACATGGTTTCCCACGGCATGAACCAGATTGACAGTTACGCAAGTCCGGTAAATGACATTCACAATGAAACTACTTTCTCCCATCGAGCACGAGAGCTTCAGTATATTGGTACTCTTCACATCTTCGCTTCCTGCATTGGCGGCGGGGGCAATGACGAAAAGCAGTTCAAATCTCTTGGACCCGTCCATAGCCACAGAAGCCAACGTTCAAAGTACAACCCAATCCGGGAGGAGTGGTAAGGTTCCCCTTGCTCTTGCTCATAAGTCCGGCTTGCACGTCAAGCGAACCGCTTCATGGTCTCCCTGGCTGCGATAAGCCAAATCCCGATATCACATAACCCTCCTCCGCCTTGAGAAAATGGGGCACCAAAATCTTTGCCATTTTCGAATCATTTGTTTACCGAATTGCTGCAGACTGATTCTTTCTAGATTGGCAAGATGTAGCAACTTTCCGACGAATTGAGCAGACGCCGATTTCCAGGGTTTAATACACAGAGGGGCAAGAGAGTCAGACTTTGGGAGAGCCCATGAACGATAAAGGAATGCACGGCTGTTCCCAACATACTACATTTGCCCCTGGTCCGTTCAGCCTCATTAATCCGGCAAGGAAACGTGACTCTCCGGGGCGAAGGAAGGCGTGTGTGACGTGTCCTGACGACATTTAAGCAAGGCTTCCCTAACCGCCTCGTACTCAGCCTCCATTCCAGACAATACATTCTCTGCTGCTTCAGGTGAATTACCAATGCCCATCTGCTCCAGCTCTCTACAGATCTCCGCAAGCCTAAAGGCACCAAGGGTAGCAGTACTCGTTTTGAGGGTGTGAGCAGCCCTTTTGAATTGGGTCTCATCGGGCATTCTTGAGTCCTTGCGCATGTTATCCACGTGCTTCAAAGATTCAGCAAGGAAGGTGGAGATCATCCTTACGAGGAGGTCTGTCACGTCTTCCCGCTGAATCATGCGAATGTTTTCGAATGCCCTGTGATCGATAAGGTCCGGACGCGCTGGATTCTGCGAAAATGAGGCAACCGCTGCCAGTTTTGGGGAGTCTGGAGCTGGAAGTTCCTGAATCGAAGTCGGATCCAGTTTCTATTGGACGCTTCAAAATGATGAACAGACATCTCCTTGTGCAGCCGGAGGCGAGGTTGCTTCCGCTCCGGAATTACCGGACAACCAGCGTTCAAGGACTGCAGCCAGCTGTGCCATGTTAAAGGGCTTGCTCAGATGATCGTCCATTCCCACGGCAAGACATTCTGCCAATGCACCTTGCATAGCGTCACCAGTTTGGGCTATGATTGGAATATGAGACCGGCAATTTGGGCCTTCAGATCCCTTCTGCCCTGTTTCTATTATTTCTCGTTGCCTAATGATCCTGGTGGCTTCATAACCATCCATCACCGGCATGTGGCAATCCATTAAAATCATGTCGTAATGAGCGCGAGAAATGGCATCTAGTACCGCTTGTCCGTCACCTGCTACCTCAACCCGGCACCCCAAGCTTTCAAGCATACCTTGAATTACTTCTTGACTGACAGTGCTGTCCTCAGCAACGAGTATGCGGCCGTTGAACCTACTCGCTTTATCTATTGAGCTACTATCCACGGGGGCGTGTTGCGAATCTTCTCTTGAAGAGAGCCCAATTGCTTTGAAAATGTAGGTGTAGAGCTGTGATTGACGAATCGGTTTGGTAAGATAGGCCGAAAAGCCGGCCTGATGTATCTGATCTGCATCACAGTAACCCGAGGGCTCCATTAGAATCAAACTTACATCCGCGATGGCTGAATCTGCTTTGATTTTCCCGGCCAGTTCCATTCCATCCATTTCGGACATCCCCATGTCCAACAAAGCCAATTCATAAGGCTCACCGCGATCGGCAGCCTCGCGCAGCATCTTAAGAGCCCGTTGGCCACTCTCAGCCATGGTGCTGTGGCCCCCCCAGGAAGTCAACTGTTGTTGCAGGATAGAGCGCATAGAAGCGTTGTCATCAACGATCAACGTGCGCAGACCCTGTAGATCACCGGGCGACATCGGCACGGCCGCCCGTTTCCCCATGCGAACCGTAAACCGGAAAACGCTGCCTTCTCCCTTTTGGCTCTCAACGTTAATTTCTCCACCCATCATTTCGCAAAGTTGTTTGGAAATGCTGAGCCCTAAACCCGTACCTCCATATTTTCGTGTGGTAGACCCATCGGCCTGAGAGAAAGCGTCGAATATTTCGCTTTGACGCTCCGGCTCAATCCCTATCCCGGTGTCCCTGACTTCAAGGCAGATCAAGACGTTCTCACTGGTCTCCTGGAGGGCCTTGGCGTGCACCACTACCTCCCCCTTTTCAGTGAATTTGATGGCATTCCCTATCAAGTTGTGGAGTATCTGCCGCAGCCGGACAGGGTCGCCGCTTAGGGCGACGGGAACATCAGCAGATATGTGACACGCTAACTCCAGTTCCTTTTTCTGAGCGTGTTCTGCGAAAAGCTCTATAACTTCTTCAACGCACTGACGCAGATCGAGGTCGATGTACTCAAGCTTGAGCTTGCCGGCCTCGATTTTTGAAAACTCCAGGATATCATTGATGATCCTCATCAGTGTTTCACCGGCCTGAAATACTGTTGCTGCCATCTTGCGTTGTTGATCCGTCAGATCGGTGGTTAACAGCAGTTCAGTCATGCCAATTACGCCATTCATGGGGGTGCGGATCTCATGACTCATGTTGGCAAGGAATTGTGATTTGGCCAGGCTGGCTGCCTCGGCTGCTTCTTTTGTTGCAGCAAGTTCCCTGTGCTGCTCCGACAGCTCACGGTGTGCCTTATCCTTCACATACTCGAAGATAAACGAAATAATTGCCACGACGATGAACGACGCGGTGAAGCAAGCAAGGAAAGGGGCGGAATAAACCGTCACCGGTGGGGAGAATGTCCTCAAACATAGCGAAAGAATGAGTGAAGTGGCAATGAGAAAGGCGCTGGCCATCAGGCCCGTTCTATTGCCTAGCAAAAAGGAGGAAGTGAGCGGGAAGATAAACAGCCAGACCGTGTTTTCTATGCCTCCTGTGACGAAATAATATACGAACAACATCCCTGTCCCGATGACGATCAATTTGCATGCCCGATCGACATTGCCGCCGCGGCGGAC
>JBKQTS010000090.1:0-11747 GCA_052143075.1 Syntrophobacteraceae bacterium
TTCGTCGCGCAGCCTGGCAGCGCGACGAAGGCCCTTGCACCATCGCGCTTTTCAGGCGGGCAAATACGCGGCCAACTTCCTGCGCCGCATGCGAAGCATCCCCGCCGCCTTGAAGACTCTGAATAGACAGGGTTGAGTGTTGAGTGCTGAGGACTGAGCAAGAGAACACTGCCTTACTTTCTCAGTCCTCAGTCCTCATGCCTCAGTCCTGTCCTTTTCAACGATTCCACACCAGCGCCCGGGCGGCGGTCTGGGCCAGTTGAATCAGCCAGTAAGGGAAAAAACCCGCGACCACAATCAGCACTGTTGACGTCCCCGCAAGCAGCTTCTTGGGGAGGGACACGCCGAGGGGCGCAAGCGGTTGGGCAGGTTCAAGCAGGTAGGCTGCCTTGATCACCAGCAGGTAATAGTAGAGCGATACAACCACGTTTATCATCGCGATGATAACCAGCGCGACATAGCCCTTTTCAATGGCCGCCACAAAAACGAGGAATTTTCCCGCAAACCCTATTGTCGGGGGAATGCCGGCAAGGCTGAAAAGCGACACCATAAGGGCCAGGGCCATGATCGGGGAGCGCTGGTGCAACCCGGCCAGTTCGTCTATCTGCAGGTTGCGGCCATCGGCAGCAACTTCCACAATGACCATAAAAGCGGTGAATTCCATTACCAACAGGGCAAGCGCATAGAATATGGCGCCTGAATACCCCGCCGGACTTAAAACCAGTATCCCGAGAAGCACATAGCCGGCATGGGCTATTGTCGAAAACGCGAGCAGCCTCTTGAGGTCTTTTTGCACGATGGCTGCAAGGTTTCCCAGGGTCATGGACACAACAGACAGGACCACCAGTATGTGAACAAGGTAAACGCTGCCCTGCCCTGCAAAGGCCATCACCCGCAGAATAACGGCAATGGCGGCGACTTTGGAGGTCGTAGCGATGTAGGCTGCGACCTGGTTCGCAGCCCCCTGGTAGGTATCGGGCGCCCAGAAATGAAAAGGAAATACGGCCAGTTTGAAAAAAAACCCGCCAAGAGTGAATAGCAAACCGATTACTACGCCAGGCCGGTTTATTACCCCCGGCAGCGCCTTGGCCATATCGGTAAGGTAGGTTGCACCCGTCGTGGAATATAGAAGGGCCATTCCGAAAAGCATCACCGCCGAGGCGAAGGTCCCCACGAGAAAATATTTTAGCCCCGCTTCCAGCCCGAAACTCTGGTTTTTCCTCAGCGCGACCAGGATGTAGAGAGAGTAGCTCGAAACCTCGAGCGATATGTAAATGGAGAGCAAATGATCGGCGCTTACCAGCAGCATCAGCGCCAGTGTACAGGTAAAAAGCAGGAAATAGAACTCGTGATGGCGCCGTTCGCTGATATCGGTAATGCCGCCGCATATGCAGACAATCAGAAAAAGCCCCAGCGAAATCAGCGTCTTGAAGACCTGGGAGAAAACATCCACCCTGTACGCCCGGATGAATAGATAGCCCTCGGAGCCCACCGAAACCAGGCAAACCAGTATTCCCACCGAGGCCAGGAAAAGAGCCGTCAGGTGCTCGCGTTTCGGGTTTGGTTCGGCCACAAAGGAGAGCAGCAGGAAAAACAACCCTGCGGCAAAGTAGAATATTTCGGGGCCGGCAATTATCGAGTTCATCTCGGCAATCCACTCATGAAGGGAACCGATGCGGTCCGAATGACGTCAAAGAGAAAAGACGGGTAAAATCCCAGGATCAGCAGGACCGCTGCCAGTATTATCCGGGGAATCCCCAGCGAAAGGGACATATCCGGCAATAGAGCGAAGCGCTCGTTTGCGGGGCCGTAAAAAGTTTTCTGCACCACGCGCAGCATGAAAAGGGCGGTGACAACCAACGCCAGCACGGCGATTACTCCAAGAACCGGATAAGTCCCGAGAGCCGCCACAAAGACCACAAGTTCACCCCAGAAATTAGCCAGTCCTGGAACGCCCATACCCGCGAGGGCCGCTATTATGAAAAATGTTGAGGCCACCGGCATAATCCGGCTGAGCCCGCCAAGTTCGGGGATAAGCTTCGTATGGGTCCGGTCGTAGATATAGCCGACGGAGGAAAAGAGAAGGGCAGTCATAACGCCATGAGCAAACATCTGAAACACCGCGCCGTTCAGGCCTTCCGCGCTGACCGTTGACAGGCCGAGGCCGACTACTCCCATGTGAGACACGCTGGAGTATCCGATCACATACTTCAGGTCGGTTTGCCTCAAACCGACAAGCGCGCCGTAGATTATCCCCGTGGCGGCAAGCACGGCCATGAGCTTTGCCCAGTAAATCCACCCAAGGGGGCAGAGCATAATGGCGACTCGAAGCACCCCGAAAGCGCCGATTTTCATCAAAACACCAGCGTGCACCATGCTTACTCCATGCGGAGCAGCCGAATGTCCGACCGGCGACCACGTATGCAAAGGCCAAACGCCCGCCAAAATCCCGAAACCTAAAAACAGCAGCAGAAAGGCGAATTTCTGTGCTTCAGGACTGAATAGCCCCGGCTGCATGAGTGCAACGAAGGAAAACGTGTTGAGGCCCGACTTTGCCCAGAGAAAAATGATGGCAGGCAGAATCAGGGCGCTTCCCGCAAGAAGATAGAGGGTCAACTTCATGGCCCCGTACTCTTTTCGGGTCGTTCCCCAGACCGCAATCAACAGGTACATGGGAAAAAGGGAGACGTCATACCAGACGAATATGAAGAAGAGGTCCATGCTCATAAAAAGCCCGAACACCCCGGTTACCAGCAGGAAATAAAGGGCGTAGTACTCTTTTACCCTCGTCTCCAGTTCCCACATCGTGAGCACGCCCGTAAAGAAGATGATGCCAGTCAGCAGCAGATTGGGCAGGCTGAATCCGTCAACGGCATTGAAATAGCTGATGCCAAGAGAGGGAATCCACTTAACGTTTTCCACGAACTGGATACCGCCCAGCCCCCTGTCATAGGCAATAAAAACGTACAGAGCCAAAAGGAGTGTAATTCCGGAGAAAAAGGCGCTCACCTGCTTCATAAGGAGCTTTCGCTCCTGCGGGATCAGCATAAGTATCAGCATGCCGACGACGCAGCTCAGCAGAATGGCGGAAAGGAAAGGGAATTTGGCCGGCGCGATGTGCATCTGCAAATTTCCTGTCAGATTACCTGGAAAAAAAAGTAAATCGAAAGCAGGACCATGACCGCGAATATTACCAACAGTCTGTACTGAAGCATTCCCGACTGCAAAAATGCGACTATGCGGCCGCCCTCGACCGTTCCTTCACACAGCTCATCGATACTTCCGTCAATTACCTTGTTATCATTCTGATAGCAGAGGTAGGATATGCCCCTGTCAACGACCAGGTTCACGAGCAGCCCATAAAAACGATCGATGTACCATCGCTCGGCAAACAACCTGAAAAGAGGCGGAATCCTCTCTACAACGCCGATTTGCATTGCGCCGCTCCGGCCGAATTCCAACCACGCAAGGACCAATCCGGCCCCTGCAAGACCCAGCGGCACCAAGGGAGACAATGCAAAATGTTCCCCTCCAACCGTGCCGCCGGTCATGGTCCCGGCCTCGAGAAAAGCTTTCAGCCGATCTCCAAAAAAACCCAGAATGACGGTAACGGCCGACAAAATAATCAGCGGCCATGCCATAACCCGGTAGTGAGATTCATGGGCGGCGGGGCCGTCGGCCGGGTTGCCCGCTGCCTCCGGCGGAGGGCCAAACTCCCCGGAGCTCTGAGCAGGATGTGGCAGCAGCAGGATAAAAATCAAACGGAAGGAATAATAGGCGGTAAGAAAAACCCCTGCCAGACCGGCCGCCAGCCAGGCGGGGTTGGGTAATGCGGCAAGCGATGCCATTATAGCCTCTTTACTGAAGTACCCGGAGAAGGGCGGAAAACCGGAAAGCGCCGCCGCCCCCACAATTATCGAAACGGTTGGGACAATCATCCGTCTGGACCCAAGACGGCCTAATTCATAGACGTCGTTAGTCCCGTACCGGTGAATGAACACCCCGGAGCAAAGAAAGAGAAGCGACTTGAATCCGGCGTGTGTAGTGAGATGAAAGACACCGGCGAAATAGCCTCCCGAGCCGAGCGCCATTATCATGAACCCAAGCTGGCTGATGGTGGAAAAGGCCCACACTTTCTTTATGTCCCGGCTGGCGATGGCCATGGTCGAAGCCAGGAGCATACTGATCGTACCGATTGCGAGAAAGACTTCCATCGCCGTTGGCGACATGCTGAAAAAGGGAAAAAGCCGTGCGAAAAGATACACTCCGGCCGCAACCATCGTCGCGGAATGCAACAGCGCGCTAACTGGAGTTGGGCCTTCCATCGCATCGGGCAGCCAGGTAAGCAGTGGAAACTGAGCGCTCTTGCCAACTATTCCGCCAAAGATCAGCAGAGCCGAGAGGGTAAGAACCGAGGGCGGGAGGGCCGCAGATACCGCCCGGCCGTTCAGGTCCACAATGCTGAGATTGCCCGTGTGCAAAAAGAAAAGCAGGAACCCGATAAAGAAGGCCACATCTCCCGCGCGGGTCATTACGAACGCTTTCTTGCCCGCCTGGGTGGCGCTGAACTTTTCGTACCAGAAGCCGATGAGCAGGTAGGACGAAAGCCCGACTAATTCCCAGAAGATATAAAGCTGGAGTATGGTCGGCGACAGGGTAAGGTTAATCATGGCCCAGGCGAAAAGAGACATGAACGAGTAATAGCGTGAAAAACCGGGATCGCCCGCCATGTACCCCAGCGAATAGACCTGCACAAGAAAGCAGACTGCAGACACGACCACTATCATCAGAAGGTTCAGCCGATCGAGCAAAAAACCGAATGGAATATCCAAACCGCTCGAAGCCAGCAGCCCCACCGAATACTGAATCGGTCCCGTCATTTTAAGATTCAGCGCCATCAGCGCGCAAGAACACACCAGGGAGACCGCAATCGACCCGATCGAAAGCCCGGCGCAAAGCCGGGGATGCCTCCGGGTGAAGATAAATGTCACAACGAAGGCCGCAAGCGGCAGCATCGTCGCCGGAATCAGCAATAGGACTGAGGACTGAGGACTGAGGACTGAGTGGAAAAACATCTGTGTTTTTGCTCCTTGCTTCTCGCTTTCCGCTTCGCACTTCCAGGGTGGCCCGGATAACTCGTTATCCGGGTGCGAAGCACTAGAGGGAAGTGCTTCCCGCTTCTTGCTCCTCGCTCCTTGCTACCTCAGAAGGTTAAACCTGCTCGGATCGAATGAATCTGTCCGCCTGAAGGCGTAAACGATCATCGCCAAACCTACCGAAACCTCGGTTGCGGCTACCGCCAGGATGAAGAGCACGAATGTCTGGCCCTCGAGGTTGTTCCAGCGCAATGCAGCCGCGACAAAAGCAATCGACACTGCGTTCAGCATAATCTCGATCCCGAGCACTATCATGATCAGGTTCCGCCGGACCACGGCGCAAAAAACCCCCAGTGCGAATATAATCCCGGCAACCAGTAGAACATGACCAAAGGGCACGATCATATTTCTTCCTCAACGTCGGCTGAAGCCGCCTCGCGGGGCGTCGAGATCGAGCCCGCCGGCCCTCCCGCGAGGCTGGCGTCTGCATCATGAGAACTGGAACCTTGGGCGGCGCCTTTGCGAAATCCGAGATGCAGAGCCCCGACGAGTGCGAGCAGAAGCAAGATCGAGATGACCTCTATTGAAAACCAGTGGTGCTCGAAAACATACAGAGCGAATTGTATCGGCGTGGCGGTCAGCATCCTCAGAGAGACCTCCGTACCCGGTGTTTCAACTATCGCCGCGAGTGCTGCAGCCAGATAGATCAGTCCAAAAACGGCCGCAGGGAGCCACTGGCTAAGGGGAAACATCACCTCCTCGGGCGACTCTATCTTGATCATCATGACCACGAACAGGAACAGCACCATTATCGCGCCGGCGTAGATGATGATCTCCAGGGCGGCCAGAAGAGGCGCCCCGAAAAGGTAGAAGAGCATGGCGGTCCCAAAATACGAGACTATCAGGTAAACCACCGCGTGCACCAGGTTCCGCCGGGTGATCGCGATAGCTGTGGCCCCTATCACCACCGCCGATATCAGATAAAAGAAAAATCCATAAAGCGTCATAAAGAGACTCCGGTGGCCAGTGATCAGTCGTCAGTGGTCAGTAAGCTTTTTTCTGTTCACCGTTCACCGTTCACTGTCCACTGTTCACGGCATATTGCTCTTGATATCGACCGGCTCTCGCTCGCCGATGTGTTCGCCTTTATCGCCATAGTTTGTGGCCACGCCGGCGTACCTGTAAAAGTTGTAGTCCTTGTCCCTTCCCTGATGATCAACCAGCAGGTCCTCCTTTTCGTAAACAAAAGAGAGGATGTCTTTTTTACAGAATTCGTAATCGGTGGTAAGTTGAATCGCGGAAGTCGGGCAGGCCTCTTCGCAAAACCCGCAGAGGATACAGCGGGCGAAGTTGATTCGAAACCATGCCGCGTAGCGCCGTCCATCCTGCCTTTGCGCGCCTTCCATCGAGATGCAGTTTACAGGGCATACCGCCGAACACAGATAGCAGGAGACACAGCGCTCCCCTCCGTCAGGGTCCCGCGTCAGGATTATTCTTCCACGCGCCCTGTCCGGCAGGGGCCGCTTGTATTCAGGATACTGCTCGGTTATCGGCCTTCGAAAAAGATGAATAAACGTTGTCGCTAAACCCGAAAACAGCGCTTTTGTGGCTTCCCAGGCGTCGTAAGTTTTTAATTTTGAGTTTTTAGTTTTGAGTTTTTGCACTACAACCTCATGAGTTAGTTAGTTTCCGTCCGGAAAGGGCCCTTTTCCGCCCTGGCGCGGTGGGACCGCCAGCCAGGATCGCCACTGCCTGCGGCGGTGGCAGAACCAGGATCTCGACGCTCCGCGAGGCGGTACCCATGTACGCCTCCGCGCAACCCCCTTGATTTCCTTGCACCTTTCGGTGCGGCGCTGGGCAATCCGGAAATGGCGGGGCACCAAACTGTACGCGCCAGGACGAAAAATGCCTCCTCTCCGAATCGAAAACTGCCAGTGACTCATCCGGAGTTTCCGGATGGACACTAGTTATGAGTTTTCTGAGTTAACAATGGTGAGTTTTTCAAACCATAAACTCATCACTAAAAACTAAAAACTGCACCAACTGCTCCCGTAACCAGGATATTTATAAGGGCCAGGGGGATCAGGACCTTCCATCCCAAGACCATGAGCTGATCGTATCTGAGCCGTGGAAGCGTGCCCCGCACCCAGATCATGAATAAGGCAACCAGAATTATTTTTATGAAGAGCCAGACGAACGGAGGCAAAAACGGCCCGTGCCAGCCGCCCAGGAAAAGAACCGCCAGAATGCCTCCGAAGACAATCATGTTAACGTATTCGCCAAGGAAAAAGAGGCCGAAGCGCATGCCGCTGTACTCAGTGTGGTATCCTGCTACCAGTTCGCTTTCGGCCTCCGGCAGATCGAATGGAGTTCTCTTGCTCTCCGCCATGGCGCTTATGACGAAAATGAGGAAAGCCAGCGGTTGAAAAATGATAAATGGATATGTTTGCTGCGACTTGACTATATCCACCATGCTGAATGAGTGCGCCATCATGACCACAGGGATTAGCGAAAGCCCCAGCGCAAGCTCGTAGCTGATCATCTGGGCCGCACCCCGTATGCCCCCGAGAAGACCGTACTTCGAATTGGATGCCCAGCCGCCCAGCGCCACTCCGTATACGCCAAGAGACGACATGGCAAAAACGAAAAGAAGGCCGATGTTCAAGTCGGTAATAACGAGCGGGATTCTATGCCCCCACAAGGTTATTTCCCCACCGAACGGGACCACCGAAAACATTAAGAAGGCAGTGGTGGCCACTACTGCCGGAGCGATCAAAAAAAACGCCTTGTCGGCCCCATCCGGCACCGTATCCTCTTTGGCGATCAGTTTGACTATATCGGCCAGGGGCTGAAGCAGGCCGAAGGTCCCCGCCCGATTAGGCCCATAGCGAATCTGAAGCCGCGCCAGGAATTTGCGTTCCACCCATATCAGGTAGGCCGCGATAAGGAGCACGACTAACAATACGATCGCGAGCTTTACGATCAGAATAAGAAATCCCGCAATCCAGGTCAGCACATTCCCTCCGGGACAGTCACTATTCACTATTCACTATCTGTCGATGTCCGGCAAAATGATGTCTATGGACCCGATGATCGAGATGAGGTCCGCTATGCTCTCTCCAGCCGCCATTATCGGCAGCGTCTGTACATTGGCGAAGCCAGGCCCTCGCACACGCATACGGTACGCATAGCCAAGGCCGTCGCTGACCGCATAGTAGCCGTGCTCTCCGCGTGGTCCTTCCGCGGCCCCGTAGGCCTCCCCCACGGGAATTTTCATGCCCCTCGTCACATTGATAAAATGGTGAATAAGCGTTTCGATGTCCCTGAGCATCTCGCTTCGCTTTGGTATCGCATACCGGTAATCCTCAGTGACATAGCGACCGGAAGGCATATTCCCGGCGGCCTGCTCGATAATCCTTAAACTCTGGCGCATTTCCTCGACCCTCACCTGGTAGCGCGCATAGCAGTCGCCCTCAGTCGCCGTGGGTACCTCGAATTCATAATTGTCATAGCCCGAGTAGGGAAACTTTTTCCGGAGGTCCCACTGAAGTCCGCAGGCCCGCAGGTTCGGCCCGCTGACCCCCCAGTCCATCGCCTCATCGAGGGAGATGCGCCCGATCCCTTTTGTTCTGGCCAAAAAGATGGGGTTTTTCTCTAGCAGCTTCTCGTACTCACGCAGCCGGCGGGGGAATATTGCGACGAGGTCCTCAACAGCTTGCTTCCAGCCTTCGGGCAAATCGGCCGCAACACCCCCAATCCTTAAGTATTCGGGATGCAGCCTTCCACCGGTGATAAGCTCGATTATGTCCAGGACCATCTCCCGTTCGGCAAAAGTATAAAAATTCGGCGTCATTGCCCCCAGGTCTTGCGCGAAGGTCCCAAAGAAGACGAGATGATTGCTGAGCCGGTACAGCTCCGCCAGCATGACCCGGATCGCCTGCGCCCGCTCCGGGACCCGGATGTCTGCAAGCGTCTCGACCGCCGTTACGTATGAAAACTCATTGCAACTTCCCGAAAGATAGTCGTTGCGGTCCGTGTAGGGGATATATTGATGCCAGCTCTGCCGTTCGCCCAGTTTTTCAGAGGCCCGGTGATGATAGCCGATCTCCAGGTCAAGTTCCCTGATCTCTTCTCCCTCAAGAGCGGCAATACAACGCAAAAGGCCGTGAGTGCTCACGTGGTGCGGCCCGATATTCAGAAGGAACTCGCGCCTTCCGGTGAGCGCTTTATTGTCAAGGGCCGCAACTTCGCCGGCGTCCATAGGCTGGCGCATTCGAGCGTCGGAAAAGGTATACGGAGGCATCTCCGTTGCCCGCCCCGGGTAGTCTTTCCTCAGCGGATGGCCCTCCCACCAGTCGGGCATCAGGATTCTCCTGAGATTCGGATGACCTTCGAATCGGATGCCGAACATGTCGAATACTTCGCGTTCGTACCAGTTGGCGGAAGGCCAGATATCGGTTACAGATCCAGCAGCCGGATATGCGCCGCTCAGTCCGGATTTTATCCTCACGCGGCTGGCCGTATCGAAGGAGAGCAGTTGATAGACTACCGTAAAATCGGGATAGGCCTGCTTCACTTTCTGCGAGTAGAACTCGGCTGCCCCTGCGTCGCTGATCGCCTCGGCAAAACTTTTGTTCCAGATTCGGTCTCTTCGGCTGGATTCGTCGATTGCGGTGAGGTCGTCGAGCCGTTTGTATTTTGGTTTCGATTCGTATTTCAGGAAACGCAGGACATCCTTTACACTGCCCTGGTCGACGTGGAAGCTCAGCATATCCGATGAATGAGGCTCCTGGCGCACTCTGTCCCCAAACCGCTCCCGCAGCTCTGCGGCAAGCGACTGGTCACCATTCGACAACTGGATGCGGCGGGCCGGCGGCGCCCACATCATGTCGGACCTGCTGCCCCAGTGGTTAGGCCGGCCCGGCAGCACCGAACTGCCCCTGATCGATACGCCCTCATATCCGGGACCACGTGAATCCCTCGATTTGGTTACCCCACCTTTTAGCACCGGCTTGTCCGTCCCCTGGGTCCCGCCTTCCAAATGAAATATTTTCCGGCTCGGCTTCTCGGTGGAGACGATCTTTTCCTGCAGAATGACGAGTCCTTCGAGAAGGGCCTCGGGACGAGGAGGACACCCCGGAACGTACACATCGACCGGAATGATCTGGTCAACCCCCTGCACTACGCTGTATACGTCATACATACCGCCCGAATTCGAGCACGAACCCATGGAGATTACCCACTTGGGCTCGGGCATCTGTTCGTAGAGGCGCAACACAACGGGGGCAGTTTTCTTGAACACGGTCCCGGATACGATAAGAAGGTCGGCCTGCCGGGGAGAAGGCCTCAAAACCTCGGCGCCAAACCGGGCCAGGTCGTATCTGGCGGTAAAAACGGTCGCTTCTTCGACAAAGCAGCAGGAGAGCCCGAAGAACAAGGGCCAGAGGCTGTACTTGCGCGACCAGTTGACCACGGTGTCCGATAGACTCAGGAGCCGGCCTGCTGACTTTCCTTGTAAACCTCTCTCCAATCGAGTCCTCCGTGTTTCCAGATATAAAACAGCCCGACAAGCAGCAAAATGATGAAAAACGACATCTGGACATACCCGGCCAGACCCACCTTCTCATAAACAACGGCCCAGGTTAGGATATATGCGCCTTCCACATCAAAGATCAAAAAGAAGATTGCGACCATGTAGAAAGGGACCGGATAGCGAAAACGAGCCGACCCGGTCGGAATGATACCGCATTCGTAAGGCCGCGATTTTTCTTCGCTCTTTTTCTTTTCTCCTACCCAGGCTGCGAGGAAAAGCTGTGAAGCTATGAAAGCAAGCACCAGGATCGTGTAGACGGCCAGGCTGAAAATTCCTGGTTCCCAGGGCGACATTGCTCCTTCAGCTATCGGCTGCACGAGACCTCCTCGGGATAGTTCGCCTCCCGCCAAAAAGCGGCAACGAATGCCAATCTAATAATCGTCCGGGCGGTGGTAAATGGCCGAAGTCTAATTTGACAAGTTTTAAACCGGGCTGTTTCCATCCCGGATCAATTGTAAGAGTGTGTCATCGTTAATCTTTTTCTTTGCCATGGATACATCCTGGAAACATCATGGGAACTTTTGGTTTACCGCCGTAGTTTCCGTCCGGAAAGGGCCCTTTTCCGCCCTGGGGCGGTGGGACCGCCAGCCGACTTGGCCACTGCCTGCGGCGGTGGCCGCAGAGGCTTCGGTGGGCTCGATCACCAGTCTCTACGCTCCGCGAGGCGGTACCCATGTATGCCTCCGCGCAACCCATCGATTTCCTTGCACCTTTCGGTGCGGCGCTGGGCAATCCGGAAATGGCGGGGCACCAAACTGTACGCGCCAGGGCGAAAAATGCCTCCTTTCCGACCAGAAACCACGCGGGGCGTGGAGTTTTCATCGGGGTTTCCGGATGGACACTTAGCTGAACCCTCGCTTCGTTCGGGTTCGCGGGTAACATCGAGGAAGCGCGTTAAACGCTGGACCCTCACTACGTTCAGGTCCGGGCCACACGTTGCAACCGGTAGCTCGATGCTTCAAGTCCGGGCACGAACCCTCACCACGTTCGGGTTCGCGGTGGCCAATTCGAAAGCGCCTACAATGCTTCAAGTTCGCGGCCGATTTTTTGTGAGGCCG
>JBKQTS010000091.1:0-4017 GCA_052143075.1 Syntrophobacteraceae bacterium
TCCCCCCGGAGGGAAGAAAAAGCATGGCCGCGCTACGCAGGGCGGTTCTTGAGGAACTTTTTCGGCAGGTCATCGGAGAGCTCTCAAAAATTCGAGATGGAACTTATCTAACAAAGTAGTACTAGGAGAATAATGAGCAAACAGGCGAACACAAAGTTGATTGGCGGGTTTGTTGTAGGGGCGATAGTGCTGATCGTGGCCGGGATACTGCTTTTCGGGTCCGGGAAGTTCTTCAGCCATCAGAAAGAATTTGTTCTCTTTTTTGAAGATTCCGTGCAGGGGCTCAACATTGGGGCGGCGGTTGATTTCAGAGGAGTCAATATCGGGACGGTAAAGGAAATCAAGGTCGTTCTGGACAAAAAGGACCTTTCGCTTCTGATTCCAGTCTTTATAGAGATCAACCTGGACCGGATCACATTGGACACCACGGAGAGCGAGACAAGAACCCTCCTTGAAAGAAAAAGAGCAGAAACACAAACGTTTAAACTTCTGGTCGAACGGGGATTAAAAGCGCAACTTTCGATGCAGAGCCTTATCACCGGCCAACTTGGCATTCACCTCGATTTCTATCCGAACACACCCATCAGACTGGTCGGCACTGAACCAGGGTACACTGAAATTCCCACGTTGGAATCGGGCCTTTCGGAGTTTATGAAGACCGTGCAAAATCTACCATTAGCAGAAATTGCCAACAAGGTTGAAAAAACTCTGGACGCAATCGAAAAGCTGGCTACTTCGCCGGACCTTAAACAGAGTTTGGTCTCTTTTCATCAGACATTCGATGAAGCTCATGTGTTTCTGCGAAATCTGGATAGCCGGGTAGAGCCTTTGGCGACAAGTACGGAACTCACTTTAAGTGAAGCAAGAAAGCTATTCAGAAATGGCGCACAATTAGCCCGCAACCTCGACTTGAGTATTCCACCGCTTATAGCCAGTTTCGAAGATACCTCCAAGGCAACCGGCGTAACTATGAAGGGGGCTAATAAGGCTGTGGAAGGATTTGCAGGAGACAACTCTCCTGTGCGCTTTGAACTGATCAAGGCCCTGAACGAGTTTTCCGCTGCGGCTCGTTCCTTCCGCGTTTTGACTGAATACCTCGAAAATCATCCCGAAGCTTTGATCAAGGGCAAAGGCAAATAATGAGCGGAAGAGGCGACTGATTGCCCACGGCAAATGTGAAAGGAAAACGCATGGCTTATAAAGTTCTAAATTCCGGGATTGCGGCAATCTTCCTGCTTTCTTTACCGTTGCTTTGCGGGTGTGCCTCGAAGGCGTCCAATTACTACGTCCTGCATTCGCTTCAAGGCGAGGCGCCGAGTGTAAAGACGGCGAGAGCAGAGAGCGATTTGACCATAGGGGTGGGTCCCATCAAAATTCCCGAATATCTCGACCGGCCGCAAATGGTCACCAGGTCAACCCCAAACAGCCTCCAATTTGCCGAGTTCGACAAATGGGCTGAACCTCTGGAAAAGAACCTGACCCGTGTCCTGGCCGAAAACCTTTCCATATTGCTCTCAACAGATCGGGTCGTCGTTTTCCCATGGGCAGGGTCTACGCACGTTCAGTACCAGGTAACCGTGGACGTTTCACAGATGGAATATACGCCGGATGGCAAAGCTTTGCTCGTCGCCGACTGGAGCGTTTTCGGCAATAATGGCGAGAAATTGCTCGAGATCAAGCGGTCAAGAATCGTCGAACCCGTTGAGTCCACCGGGTTTGAAGCAATAGCCTCTGCTCAGAGTCGAGCGGTCGAGGATATGAGCCGAGAAATTGCTGCCTGCATTGAGTCTCTGCCTCGGGAGCATGAAATTCCATAATTTTCAAAGAAGCTACTTGGCTGCTGCTGGTCACCACACCTATTCACTTCTTGTCATCGGGCCGGTTAATTCTTGAAACGTTCACACATCCCTTGGGCGCTGCCCCTCTTGTGCCGGGTGCTTGGTTGGCAATAGAAAGGCCCTTTCACTGGAGTTGCACTATGGACTTTTCCCATATAATATAGGCATAAGCTGCGGTCTGGTGAATACGAAAATGGGTACCGGATGTACTCCAACACCGTCCCTCTGATGATGTATTCCAATAGTGTTCTACTGTCTGTGCGGAAAAGTCCACCTGTCTCTCTATATGGCGTTCTGCGATGGGCCATCCAGGCTCTTTCTATCTGTGGATCATATGATGCAGTTCCACCTTGATTACAGAGGATGGTTGAAAGACCCCGAACCGGTCGCGTCGCGATAGGATGCGAAATACGTCTTCAGGAAGAACCACGATGAGAAGCCCTGTTTCGTAGGTACATTTCGGCGTTTGAGGGAGCTGCCTATACCCAGTTTCACAAACTCATCAGGCGCATAGAAAGTAGTTAAATACCTTGAGAAGCGTCGAATAGAATTGCCGAAACATTTGGACCGCTTTCATCAAAATTATCAAGAAGATAGGAGCCGACGAAATACCTTGAAGAGTGAGTGGATTCCTCAACTTACCACTCTAAAGGTCGAGTGATCAACACATCCGGATCATCATTTCCGTTCTGCTGGCTCGCCCAAGCAGGATTTTCACCTTTGGCAAGGAGTGTTGAAGTTTGCCACAGACAACTTCCTGTTCTTTTTTCTTTCCCAGCAGAGTGCCCACGGAATGCTTATCTCTTCGAGCAAAGAATGCGTCGTCTCAGGTTCTTCTTTTCGATTTAATTTTGACCCACGGGAGGATAGTCATGAATCCAACGTTAGTTTTTTCCGTCTTGTCTGCGCTAACCGCAGCAGTCTGGTCCGTCTGGACCTGGAAGGAGGAACAGCAAAAGGAGAGGCAGCTCAAGCGGGATCAGGACTCTGCTCTCTTTGTGAACTCCTACATCCAAGCGGCGGAAGAACTGCAAACGCGCCTTTACAGTATGCTCGAAGAAGATGAACTGGCTTTTTATAAAAAAATGTACCCTGAGCAGTATGAATTTGGCTCTCCCTATGCGATTGAAATCCTTTACCGCTTAAGCCAGTTTTTGGGGTGGGCGCAACGCAACTTTCGGTATGGTCCTTACACGAACGATCCCAAAGCAATAGAACTGCACAGAATGATAGTGGAAACCTTTGAAGATCGTAGCAAATTTCCTGGGGATGCATTTCGCTTCACTATTGACGAGATAGTGTCTCTTGGAGGAGCGGTGGTAAGGAGGATAGGGGACGTAACCGCCCTCAGGCCCACGTTCGAGTCAATAACGTTCTTTGAGTTTGAACAAGAGACGAATGACGAATCAAGCAAACACGCCCCGTTGTATCAGAGCAGAGCCGTTCGCAGTACCCTTGCCGCCATTGATCGGGCTGATCGCCCTGAGAACCTGGAGGGGTGTGCACGGTTGGCGGTCTTGCAGAATCTGCTGGTTGACCTGCTAACCTACCTTGAAGGCATGGAAGGTTTTCGCGTTGCCGTCGGGGTTCGAAGAAGAGCACGGTTCAGGGGATCTTCTGCCAAGTCCGTCCCGGCGGTGACAGCTGTTGCCATAGTGATTCACCAGACACCGGGGCGCATCAGGCTGGGGGTACCGCGCCTAAGGTGGGACGATGCTTATCCGAATCGTCTACAATCCCTTTTAGAGTCAGTGGATAACGTTAGGAGTATGCGTATCAGTGTAAGTGCGGCCTCTGTCGTCATCAACTTCAGTCCTGAAATTCCGCAGATGGAATTTGCTCGGAAGCTGGAAAAAACTATCGAAGAGGGGTTTTCTTCGGCTTAGGTTAGTTCAGCGCTGATTTTGCCGAGTCGTGAAACCCTCTGGTTACACCTATCTGCCGCAGACGCTGGTGAGCACCGAATCATTGCGCTCCGGCAGTTGTTGGACCACTGAAGAGTTGCTCCACCTGGATCATACGCCGTTGGGCTTCCTCACTTAACGGCCCGCCGGCGGTAGCTATCTGGCGAATGTATTCCAGCATTCCCTTGGCCTCATCTTCATGGCCTTTGAGCAGTGTGGGAATGGCCTCTATAGCTCGCCGTTCGTCCAGGATAAGCATCAAATACTGATCGCGA
>JBKQTS010000092.1:0-7268 GCA_052143075.1 Syntrophobacteraceae bacterium
CATCCATACGAAAGCTTTCCTCCCTGTAAACTTTGAGCGGTTCACAGGTGGGAGGCTTTCGTATATTCCCGGAAATGTCAAACTCTGCGAGTCCCCCGGCAGAGCCGGAGGTTTACCCTGTTAATTATGTGATTAAACGTGCGTAACATCTCTAAAGTGCACCCCATGCACCCGGGCTGTCGGCTTCCCCGCCGGATTCCGATCAGGCAGCCTCTCTAATAAGCTCCATTTCACTTGCGCTCAGTACTCGATCAATATCGAGCAGGATTTTTACACTCCCGGCTGTTTTTGCCATTCCAAGGATGTAGTCTGTGTTCAGAGTGGTCCCGAACTCCGGGGTCTCTTCGATGTCCGATCCCTTGATGTTCAGGACCTCCGAAACTGAATCCACAACGATTCCAATGTGCAGTCTGCCCGTGGCCGCATCGATCTCCACCACCACGATGCAGGTGCGATCCGTATATTCGCTGCGGCTCATTCCAAAACGGGTTCGAAGGTCGATCACCGGAATTACTTTTCCTCTCAGGTTGATTACTCCCTTGACATACTCCGGGGTCTGCGGAACGGGGGTAATCCGCATCATCCCAATAATTTCCTTTACCTTGAGAATGCCAATCCCGTACTCTTCCCGATCGAGCGAGAAAGTGAGGTACTTTCCCTCACGGTCCACCGCTCTTTGCACCACATGGTTCAAAACCTTAGTTTGCTCGCTCATGATTTTCTTGTGCTCCTTCATGTTGCCAAGGGAAAGATTTCAGCGCTACTCAATCCGTGCGCCTGGCTTGTGCCGGTAATTCTTAAAATCATTGCGGTTTTGCAAAGTGCACCGACGTAAGGGCAACGTTTGTGCCACAAAGGGTGTGCGAGGCATTTCCCGAGTCAATGCAGAGCGTTATGACCGGGATGGCGGGATAGTCAACAAGACCGAATGGCAGAAAGGGATGAGAATTCCGGGAATTAATATCATTTTCGGGATTTTGTCCCACTAATGGGACAGTGGTGAACCCTGACAGGATTAAAAACCACGCACATATTATATTTCTCGAGGAGATCGTAAAGACTAGAGCGGTGCAGCAAGGAACAGGGGCCGGAGCTTCAACACAAGCAGGCGCCTCTTTGATGCGAATGCCGGTCGGCAGAAGACTTGAAAAAAGAGAGGCAAACTGCACCGCCGGCGTGAATCTCCAATACGTCTGCGAAGAAAAGGCTCGATTTCCACTCCTGTTTGATTGGCGTCAAACAGGAGTGAAGTCCAGCCATGACAATTCTCTCTTTTTAATCCTGGGGTACTCGCTCCCCGGCTGAGCTTTATTTTGCTTCCGAGAATACCACGTAGTCGATATGACCGTTGAGACCAACATTGCTGACAGTCACGTCCTTTTTCATTGCAAAGTATCTATCCGTCTGAAAGGTGAAAAGCATCAAAGCCTGGTCATGGATATACTGATCCAAGGTGCGCAGGGCGGGGACATGTTTGTCCGGGGAAGCCATGAAAAGAGCCCACTGGAACTTTTTATCGAATTCGGGGTCATTCAGGAAGGACCAGGGGCTTGGAGAGGCAAGGAACAGGCCTGCGTGAAAGGCCATGTCCACAATCGGATTGTCCACAAGATTAATGGCCATATCCCCCGGGTAGGGAGTACCCTGCATCTTCCCAACTATCACCTTCTTGGCCCACTCAGGACGAGATACTGCCTCTAAATCAACATTAACCCCGACCTTGGAGAGATCTTCCCGGATGGTGGCATTTAGAGGACCGGCTTCAGAAATAGAAATGGCCTTGAGGGTAAACCCATTGGAGTAGCCGGCCTCTGCGAGCAAACTCTTTGCCTTTTCCGGGTCATAGGCATAAGGAGCCAGTTCGGTATTCTGCCCCACCTCTTTTTGCATTCCCAGAGAAGCCATAGCAGCGCCGTGACCGCCTCCCTGGGCCTTTATCAACCTATCTTTGTTGACGGCATAATTTAGGGCCTGTCTGACCCTAACATCAGCAAGCGGGCCCTGGTTTTTCAGAAGAACCCAATAGGATTGGAGAACCAGGCGATGCATTGTCTTTAAATTGGTGTTGGCTTCTGTCTTGGAAATATCCCCCGGAGGCACGTCCGTGATGAGGTCAACGTCACCTGCAACCAACGCATCGGCCCATTTGTCTTGTGGCAAAATTTTGAATACGAGTTCGTCATAATTGGGAACCCCTTCTTTCCAGTAACCGGGATTTTTCGCCAGGACGATCTCTTTGCCTTTATCCCAGGACACGAACTTGAAAGGGCCGGTGCCTACAGGCTTCTTGTTGAATCCGTCCAAACCGACTTCCCTGATGTATTTTGGTGGCGCAATGGAGCCGAACAGGTTCAAGCGATACAGGAAAAGACCGTCAGGGTGTGTCAGTTTGATCCTCACCTTGAATGGGTCGATAATTTCCACTTCCTTGATGGTGTTCATAATCCATGCGTTTCCAGCTTTTGTTTTGGGATCGACGATCGTTTCGTAGGTATACTTGACCGCCTGGGCATCGAATTCCTCTCCATTGTGAAACTTCACTCCTTTCCTCAATTCGAATTCATAGGTGGTGTCATCCACAAGAGTCCAGGAAGTGGCCAGAGCAGGGGTTCTTTTGCCGTCAAGATCGATGTGTACCAGGCTGTCGAAAATCTGGGTGATGATAATGTAGGAATCGGGATCGAAACTGGTGTCCAGAGACGTTATTGCGGGAACGTCCGCGGTGAAACTGGCCACCTTCAATGTTTTTGCCCAAAGGGCGGTTGCGGGTGCAAGAGCCAGCATCAAGACCAACCAGAAGCAAAGTCGCTTTCTTATCATGTTTTTCCCTTTCGTCTTTTTCCATTCATCTGAAGGTTGTGATTACGGATCGCTCTGTTAACTTTTGACAAGTGACGCTACTTCCAACAATGCTCATATTGCTCGCCACGCTTTTTCGAACCGTCGAAGGACCTTTTAGCGTGACAATTCTTGCCTTGGTTCGCGCTGAATAAGCTCCATGGAGTGCACCGGCTCACTTTTTTTCCCGTTCCCCGACACCAGTGTCACCAATTGAGCCACAAATCCTTTCATCTGATCGGCCCGGCTATGCATTCCCAAGGTAGACGATGCCGACTCTTCGGCAATGGCCGCGTTTTGTTGCGTCACTTTATCCATGCTGACCACAGCCAGGTTGATCTCTTTAATTCCCTGGGCCTGTTCATTCGAAGCCACCGCAATTTCCGCAACCAATTCGCCAACCTTTCTGGCGTGCTCGGCCACCCTTACAAAAGCGTCGTTGGCCCTTGACCCGATATCCGAACCATGGTTGATTTTTTGTGCGGAACCCTCTATCAAATCGGCCGTATTCCTGGCAGCATCTGCCGCTCGCTTCGCCAGATTCCTGACTTCCTCGGCCACTACAGCGAAACCTGCTCCGGCTTCTCCTGCCCGTGCGGCTTCGACGGCGGCATTCAACGCCAGGAGATTGGTCTGGAAAGCAATTGCGTCGATTTCCTTGACAATTCTTTGGGTTTCATCGCTTGATTTAGAGATCTCCGACATCGAAACCGTCAGTTCAGTCATGAAAGCGCCGGCTTCATCGACCACTACGGCCGTATCCGCCATAAGCTTACTGGCCTCAGAAGCATTTCCCGCATTCCTTCTGGTCATAGCGGCAGTCTCTTCCAGAGAAGCTGCCGTTTGCTCGATAGCCGCTGCCTGTTGCGAAGTCCCCTCAGAAAGATGACGGCTTGCAGTGGCTATCTCCGTGGAAGCGCTGCTCACATGTTCTGCACTTTCAGACAGACCGTCAATTACCTGGTTAAGCGATCTTGAAATCAAACGAACAATGAGAAAACCTGCCAAGACTATGAGCAAAGTGGACACACAGGCGATAATAAGAGAGGTCCACAGTATTACCCGAAGGCTGGATAAAATGCTTTTTTCACTGACAAACATCGTCAGAAGCAGGTGGGAATCACTTTGTCCCGTTTGGGTTCCTCCAAATGGTCCCGCCATGCTCGCAACGGGAAAAACAGAAACATAGTCTGCTTCTTTTCCAAGAATAAACCGTTGAGTTTCCGCGCTTTTCGCCGAGTTCATCCAGGCCTTCAGCGCATCATCCATCTTCAGTTGACTGTCCATGTTTTTTCGATCCGAGCGAGCCATCATCCTGCCGGAAGAAGTATCGACGATTGCCAGCCTGCCGTCGTCAAACCCATACCTCTTCATTTCATCGGCAACACTCTTCGATTTGTTTTGAATAGCCGACCACCTCAAATAGCCTATTAGATATCCATTAGATTTCTTGTCCGAGTCTTTGGTCTGGAAAGTGAACCGGATTGTCGTTGGAGGCTCTATCCCGAGTTCTTTCATGAAATCACTTTCAATCAGGTCTGCAACCCGTCCGGCTTGCCCCGTAGACTTGGGCATTTCCTTGACTTTCTGTCCAATAATTTTCTCTGAGCTTACTTTTTTCTCGTTCTCTCCCACTGCCGCCTGAAGGACCTTCCCATCCATATCAGTCAACAGCAACAGGCAGAATCCTTCCTGGCCCTTGAGCAAGGACGCAAGCTGATTTCTCAGCTCGTTGGTCGTATCGAACTCAATAGCCATGCCAAAGGTATCTTCCTTGGTCCAATCGATGAAAACACCCTTCTGGGCCTCGACAAACTGGTTGATCTCCTTGGCGCCATGCATGCCTGTGAGCTTCATGATCCGGCTGCTCGACACCAGAGTGCTCTCGCTGGCGGAGCGATAGGCAATGACTGCAACTGCCAGCATTGGAATGATGGACAGCATAAGAGCAAATAAAATCTTGAAGCGGAGGCTGCTTGAAATGAAAATACGACGCATAATGACTCCTTGTTAATTCTCTTGCCGTTATCGAAGAGTTTGCCCCCCGTCATTCGACATATAGTTCAGTTGAACGCAGCAAGTATCACGACATTGAGCATGTGGCTCCAGAGAGTTTTGCGGCTTTGCAATAAGGTCATCCCTGGTGTCTACACGGCGCCAACATCACCCGGGATTCGCCATTATCGAGAGCGCCAATCCCTTACTCTCCATAATCGAGCAATAAAGTGAGGCGCCTTTCCTCAATTCCCGGCGATTTTGCAAAGTGCTTCGAGGTAGAGGCAACATTTGTGCCACGGAGGGTATGAGGGCTATTTTCGAGTCCTTGCAGGTATTTATCGGCGGGATGGCAGGATAGTCAACAAGTCCGGACGGCAGCAAAAGATCCGAAGTCTGGGAATAAATACCATTTTCGGGATTTTGTCCCAATAATGGGACAGTGGCGAACCCTGACAGGATTAAAAGCGACGTACGATATTATATTTCTTCAGGCGGGCATAAAGACGGGAACGGGATAGCCCGGATATGCGGCAGAGTTCCGGCACGTTCCCCTCCGTAAGCGAGACGAGGTCCATGAGATATTGACGCTCAGTCCTTTCAAGCAACCCCTCCAGATTGGGAAAACACTCGTAGACATTAGTGCCCGAGATCGAGGAGGAAGGACCAGGGGCCGGACCTTCAACGGAAGCACGCGCCAGTTTGATTCGGATGTCGGTTGGGAGATGCTTGGGAAAAATGGTGGGTTCGTGTCGCCCCACGGTAAGTACGGTCTCCACTGTGTTGACCAGTTCCCGCACGTTTCCCGGCCAATCGTATGCAGCGAGAATATCAAAGAAATCCGGCGAGAAACCTTTGGACGCAATCCTGTACCTCTCGCAAAGTTGATTCGCATAGTGCTGAACCAGTTCTTTGATATCATCGCGACGCTCCCTCAGAGGAGGCAGTTGGATCGACAACGTACAAAGACGATAGAGGAGGTCCTTGCGGAATTGTCCCTGGTTAACCATTGATTCAAGATCACGATTCGTGGCTGCAATCAACCTGAAGTCACTGGCAATCTCTTTTTTCCCGCCCAGGGGCCGGAAACGACGCTCCTGCAGAACCCGCAGGAAGGCCTTTTGCAACGACAGGGGGAGTTCGCCGACTTCATCGAGAAACAGTGTCCCGCCATCGGCTTGCTTGATCAACCCTTCCTGAGTTCTGTCAGCGCCGGTAAAGGCCCCTTTCTCATGACCCAGGAGTGTGCTCTCGACAAGCGTATCCGGAATTGCCGTACAATCAACGGTAACAAAAAGCCTCTCGGCCCTTGGGCTGTTGTCGTGAATGGCCCTGGCGAACAGCTCCTTGCCGGTGCCGGTTTCACCCGAAATCAGGACATTGGATTCGCTGCCTGCAGCCTGGGCGACTAGATCCAGACAAGCTTTGATTGTCGGACTGTTGCCAACAATCCCTTCCCGCTTCAGGGACACCGGAGGCTTTTGGGCCTTCTTCAGGCCGTCCCGATACTGGAGTACGCGTTTGAGAGGCAGAATCACCGTTTCGGGTGAGAGCGGCTTCTGCAGGTAATCCCACGCGCCGCTTCGGATGGCGAGTTCAGCTCCGTCAGGATCGCCTGCGCCGGTTATTATGACGACTTCCGGCGAACTTCCGGTTTCAAGAATCTTTGGCAATGCATCGAGCCCGTTTCCATCGGGTAATCCCACGTCCAGAAACACGACGTCATAGGATTTGGAGAGCACTTCACGAAGCCCTTCTTCCAGTGTATGTGCATGGGTCGCACCGTACCCGATGTTCTCCAAGATTCTGGACAACATACTGCACACTGTACGGTCATCATCAATAATCAGCACATCCGCCATGGTAATCTCAAGTTCTTTACACTTTTTCGTCCAGCACTCTCCGGACGGCTTCCGCAAGAACGTGGACGCCAACCGGTTTAGGCAAAAAACCGTTAATTCCTATAGCTTTGGCCTTTTCACGCAGGCTCTCGTCAATAGACCCGCTGCAGAGAATGATTAGTATCTCAGACCTCACGGACTTCAGCCTTTCAACCAGTTCGAGTCCAGTCATACCGGGCATGGTAAGATCTGTTATGACAATGTCAAATAAGTCCGGATTGGATCGAAACACTTCCAGGGCCTTGTTGCCGCCTGTTTCAACAACCACTGAGTACCCAAGGTTCTCCAATACACTTTTAGCCATGTTAACAATGGCCTCCTCATCGTCAATGAACAGAACGTGCTCGTTTCCTCGCGGAATGGATAAGGAGGCACCCTTCGCAAAGTCAACGGTCTCAGCCGCCAACCTTGGAAGTAAAACATCAAAGGTGGCGCCCTTGCCGGGTTCACTCTCCACGGTAATAGCACCTCTGTGATTCTTTATGATTCCGTGGGTCACCGCAAGCCCCAAACCAGTCCCTGCGCCCTGTTCTT
>JBKQTS010000093.1:0-8342 GCA_052143075.1 Syntrophobacteraceae bacterium
CCGAATAAAAATTACAGTCGTGTGCCTACGCTTTTTGAATTTTTTCGAGGCTTGCGGGGCTGCAGATCCGCATGGAATCTAGGGCACACTAGTAAAATCAGTGTCATATGTGCCTATTTGGCAAAAACCCGGGTAGAGGAACATAAAATTAAGGAATGTTTTACTAAAGTACCCACCGAAAGTAATTCTGCAATCGGCCTACCAAAAGGAGGAAGAGAATGAAAAGAACGCTGGCGATTATGTTCGTTATTGCTTTGTCTTGCGCCTTGATCTCGGGCTGTTCATGCTTGCAGGGTGATTGCCAAAAGTGCACTGAACTTTGTCAAGCAGCGTTGGATAAGGCAAAAACTACGGAGCAAACATGCTCCGCCAGTCTGAACGCATCTCAAGGGGCTGCTACGAAAGCAGATAATGCGGCCCGCCGTGCCGAACAGGCAGCGGATAGGGCTGAATCAGTTCTGAAACAGGAAATGAAAAAATAGCACAAAGGGCTTCGAAGAGATCAAGGCCGGCGGCGCCCGGCCTTTTTCATTGGGACTGTTCGGCATAGCCTTATGAAGAGGGGTAGGCAATATCCATTGGAAAACGTGTATCAGCGGAATTC
Source organism: Syntrophobacteraceae bacterium (assembly GCA_052143075.1). Classification (GTDB taxonomy): domain Bacteria; phylum Desulfobacterota; class Syntrophobacteria; order Syntrophobacterales; family Syntrophobacteraceae; genus SbD1. The sequence continues at coordinate 605 of JBKQTS010000093.1, forward strand.
ATTGGACTTTCTGGCTTGTTTTTGGCGGTTGTGGAAGTGCGGTCCTGGCAGCCACATTTCCCAAGGTTGGCATAGGATTCTTGGGGGTTGCATTTGCTTTTGGCTTGACTGTTTTGACAATGGCTTTCGCCATTGGTCATATTTCAGGCTGCCATCTAAATCCCGCGGTTTCAATCGGATTGTTTGTAGGGAAACGTTTCCCGGCGTCGGATTTGCTCCCCTACATCATTGCACAGGTCGCCGGCGCAATTGCAGCAGCGAGCGTCCTCTACATAATTGCAAGCGGTCAGGCAGGTTTCGATCTGAACGGAGGGTTTGCATGCAATGGCTACGGCCAGCACTCTCCGGGAGGATATCCACTCTTGTCGGGCTTGGTTGCAGAAGTGGTATTAACTTTCATGTTCCTGATGATAATACTTGGCTCAACCGACAGCCGCGCCCCACAGGGATTTGCACCTATCGCCATTGGCTTGGGCCTGACTCTCATTCATCTGGTAGGCATTCCGGTCACCAATACATCTGTCAATCCAGCCCGCAGCACAGGTCCGGCTCTATTTGTCGGAGGGTGGGCTCTGGCCCAGCTATGGCTTTTCTGGATTGCGCCCATCATTGGGGCGTCAATAGCTGGGGTTGTTTATCACGCTGTTTTCGAACCGGCTGCTGAAGCGAAGATCTGAAGTTGGCTAAGAGACTAGAAAATAATGGAAGCAAATGAAAAAAAATTCGATGAGAGGTGTATATGAAAAAAATTGCCTTTATTTTGATGATAGCAATCTCGTTGGCTGGGGGCGCAGTCGTCGTAATGTCTGCACCTTCTTATGCTCAGGTCTCTGAGTATCCACCCCCGCCCCCGAATCCCAAAGAGTCACCCTGGGTGGGGCCTGATACCCCCTGGGTCTACTACAACGGTGATTGGTTTTTGAATGGAGTCCTGTACTATTTTTACGGCCCTGATTACGGTTGGGCCCCATATTACGCTTATCCTCCCATCTATATTGTCAGACCCGGAACCTGGTATGCTCCGAGATGGATGGCGTGGTATACGGGGCGGCCTCAATACTGGGAGAGTTTTCAGCGGCAGTATCCTTATTGGCGTGAACACCGGCAGGGGCAGCGTTATAGTCAGCAATTTTTTGAGCTACACCATCATGGCCAGGGCGGCGAGTGGCAGAAGGGATTCCAGGGCCAGCCTGCTGCTCCGTCCCGCGCGGAAGGACGCAAACCAGGTCCGGCTCAACCGGCCCCCGCTGCAAAGCAGCCGCCTGCTGGGCAGCAAGAACAAAAGCCTCAGCAGCGCCCTGCCGTGCAGCAGCCTCAACCACAACAGCAGCGCCCTGCCGTGCAGCAGCCTCAACCACAACAGCAGCACCAACAGCAACAGCCGCAACATCAAGGCGAAGTTAAAGAGAAAGAAGAGAAAGGGCGCGAATAACAACAGTAAAGGGTGCAATCCACTGTATCTGATTCCGGTATGGACTTGCCGGTCACAGGAAGACGATACTTTCTGAGCAGTTATTCATGTCCCTCTGGGACACTCTGAAACCATGAAAATAGCCGTGGGTTAAGCGGGGCGCAGCCCACCACGCCTTTTCGTAAGAGGAGGTATTGAGGGTTCTATGAGCTTGGCGGCTTAATCCAATGGAACACCCTAATCTTGTCAGCCGGCGCAGGCCTGAATCCGGACGTCCTTTTCATCTCGAGAAATCCTCTGGACCCCGGCTTGCGCCGGCGTGACAGACTTAAAATTGTTACGCGCACTTATACAACTAATTACCAGGTGGGAATTGCGTTGAGAGCTATTTTCTGTTATATGACCTCAGCTATGGAAAGATATCCAAATCTTGCGGCCGAAAACAAATACTTCTGCTCCCACCCTCGTTATTGGACCGGCTTCCCGGGGGAAACTTGGCCCATTTCAAAATAGAGGAGAAACGTTTGATAAAGATGAAATGTATTATTGGATGCCTTCTGCTGAATTTGCTTCTCTTTCCTTTTCATGCCAGCGCTAAGTCATTTTATAGCGACGGGACGGTGGACAATAGCTCTGGAACGCCGAACAAGGACCTGGTATTTAGGGATTTCGAGATTACTCAGGACGGCCACATCAGGGGCTACATAATCAACGAGTCGAATCACCCCCTCAAGTCGGTACAATTGGATATGTGGACGACAAATCGGCAGGAGACCCAGATTCTCTGGCGAAAAAGCCTCATTATTGGAGACATGGCTCCGAAGGGCAAATACGAGGTCAGCGAACCCTATAGTCCTCTTCCTGATGACCTATCGGGAGTGGTGTTCAAGTTTAGACTGCCAGGCGCCACGAATTACAGAAACCCGAATATTAAATATTAATCAATTATCAAATTGTAACGGCCCAGCATGAAAATAATAAGAGGACAGCATTTACAATAATCGGGATACTTTCAGAACCTTATCGAATACTGCCTTTTGATTTAGCCAAAAACGAAATTAAAAAAAGCCCGAGTTTTTGAAATTCATGACGGATAGAGAAGCCGCAAAGAGCGCCGGGACATCTCATCTCAGGACGCTCCCGGGCGAACATGCCAAGGGCCATATACCCCCGCCGATTGATTTTTCATATCTGCGCAGGAAATCACGGGGCCTCGCGGCAATCCAGACCGGGCAAAGCGCGACCCCTTCATCCTGGGATATGCGCCTGGTGCACAAAGTCCCCCCAGTCAAAAGCCAGGGTGCCTGTGGGAGCTGTTGGGCGTTTGCGGCAGTCGCTTCGATCGAGACGCGCTTCATGCCGACGCCTGTCACTCTATCCGAGCAGTTTATCATGGACACGAACGGTTTTGACGGGGGCCCTGCGACGGCGGCTGTGGCCTGATGGCGATTGCCAACGTGACAGGCCATGGAGCCGTCCCGGAAGACCAGTACCCCTTTGAGCATCTGTATATGAACCAACCCTCGCCGAAAAGCCCCGCAAGCAAAATATCAAATGCGCGCGTTACGAACGTGGACTTGCTCTACGTTGACGACGGCGCCTCGGAGACCGGCGGCACTCCTTATACCCAATAGGTAAAAGATGCCGTTTATCACCATGGCGCCGCTGTAACCGTGAGTTTTTACGCGGATTTCTTACTTAATAACCCGACCGACTCAAACGGGGACTATGTAACTTATGACTCGGCGGGCGACTCGGCTGATCATGAAGTCGCAATCATAGGATGGAACGACAATTTTCCTGCCAGGAACTTTGCGGAGGCAGGGTTCGATCCACCGCCTCCGGGGGACGGCGCCTGGCTGGTAAGAAACAGCTGGGGAGCTTGGTGGGGAAACAACGGCTGCTTCTGGCTGTCTTACTATGATACGTCTCTGAATATTGACGCTTATGCCTACGATGGGGTGGGGCTAACCCCGCGTCACGGGTGGATCTATCAATATGACAACCTCGGATGAACCGGCATGGCGGGGTACGGACAGAATTCCGGCTATGGTTCGGGTCAGACCGGCTGGATGGCTAACGTTTTCAGGGCGAATTCTCAAGGGGAGGATATAAAATCGGTGGGGTTCTACGCAGGAGATTACGGTGTCACCTATGAGATAGGGGTCTATGATAACGTCGAGACAACGGTGAACAGTAGCGGAGACCCTGTCGTTGGGCCGGTGATTGGCAAACGCGTGGCTCATACAACCGGCACAATGACTTACCCTGGTTACCACACCGCAACTTTCCCCACACCGGGGCATGTTACTCCAGGGAAAAACTTCTCGGTCGTGGTCTATCTAAACGATACCAATTATCCCAATAGCGGCTACCAGTATCAAATAGCGATCCAGCAGACGGTACAGGGCCTTAGCGACAATTCCACCGCCGTGATGGAGCAGAGCTACGTGTCGCCAGACGGCATAACCTGGACAGATTTGGCCTCAGCTGATTCGACCACCTCTACAGGCTATTCCGGTTCCAAGGTTTGTGTGAAGGCCTTCGGGAGTAATAACGAAGATTCCGAATCATTCCTAAGTGAATAGCCACACAAGGATTTCATGCTCATGCAGCGGTTTGTAAATATGACGATGCCCTGATCAGTTGCTCCACGATGGCCGGCTGGATGGTCATGGAGGCACAAAGCTGTAAGCCGGCTATGGATCTGCTCTATATCTCATATCCATATTTCCCGTCAGTGTTTCCTTTTCATCGGAGGTGCAATCAGCCAGGTTCCCAAGTGTGGATTCACCCCTGATACCTCCCCGATGGTCTCAATCATGGAATATCCCGCAGGCAAAGTCACCTGATCTTCCAGATCCACACCCGGCCTGATACATCCCCGGTGGTTTCAACCATCACAACGATTTCGTGGTGTGCTTATCGCCCAAGAGTTCCAACAATAATGGCTGGTTATGGCGAACGGTCATTCCACAGCTATGTAGTATCTTCATCATTTCATCTTCAGGATCGCCGCCAACGTGTGGAATGAGTGTGGAATGACCGACTACAATCGGTCCGTCAAGCACACCACGAAGGAGCCGTTGCTTGCCGGAAGAAGATAAGTTCATGATTTTGTGGGTAACGGCTTTGAAAGCATCAGCTTCGGAAACGAACTTGGCGAACTCAGCTTGATCGGACTTTCTCTTCCTGAGTTCATCGAGTTCTTGCCGGGTTTCTTTTATTTTCCGGTGTAATGCGTGTATTTCAGTCAGGTAACCGTTCCGCTTTTGGGAATAAGCAGCCAGGTCAAAATCATCGCTCTCAAGGAGGCTGTCCAGGTTTCGCAGCACAATTTCTTTTCGCTTCAGGCTGGCTTGGATATTGCTCAGCTTCCGTTCAAGCTCTTTGACTTTGTTGTCCTCGTTGGATTTTCCATCGAGCAGAGGCTTGTAGTGCCGGTCCGGGTCAAGGCCGAGTTGCCTCATAAGTTCAACATAAAATATCTGCCATTCCAGCAGTTCGGCAGGGATTACGGGCAACGGGCACTTCTCACGGCCCTTGATGGATAACAGCTTTGGAGTCGCCTTATGCCAGTAGCAGGCGTAATGGCGTGATCGAGTACCGTCTACGCGGCGGTTTCCATAATCGGAGCGCATTTTGGCCCCGCATATTCCACATCGACATAGATCATGAAGCAGGAACTCCTTTGCAGCGTTCGATGGCCTACCGCTGCGGACATTGGCGCTGTTAAGACGTTTTTGAAGTTCTTCCCATCTGTCCTGCGTTATCAACGGTGGAGCTTCGAAAACGATGTGCTCGCTTTCTGGCCGATTTGCTATGATCCTGCCTTTCACATCGGTGATAAATCTATTCACTGTAATTTCGCCCAAGTAATCAGCGCACTTTAAAATTTTGGAGAGCGTGCCGCTGGACCATCGGGAGGAACCATTGTTGCGGGTTGGGACTCCTTCTTCGTTGAGTAAAAGGCTGATGTCATTCAACGATCTGTTCAAGTCCAGGTATTCCCTGACCACGCGGGAATAAACTTCGCCCTGGTCTGGAACGATCTCAATCCGTTTTTCCTTTACGTTCCAGGTATACCCATAAGGCGGCTTCCCACAGAAAATCCGCCTATCTCGCCAGCGAGCAAGCCGGTTCTCTTTCATGCGAGAGGTAATCATTTCCAACTCAAGCTGGGATATTGCCGCGAGAATGGTAAGCATGAACTGACCATAGGGACCGCTTCCATCGATGCCTTCCTTGATGCTAATGAACGTGACCGAGCAATCTTTCAATGTTTGGATGTTGTTCAAAAGGTCACGGGCGGAACGTCCAAAGCGCGATAGGTCCCGGACAACGACAGCTTCGATTTCACCAGTTTTTGCTACTGACAGGAGGTTTTGTAGGGCTGGGCGGTCATCCTTGGCACCGGATATGCCAGCGTCTTCATATATTTTGGCTAATTCCCAGCCCCTTGATGCGCAGTAATCCTGGATTGATGAGCGCTGAGTATTGAGTGACTCCCCGTCGATCTGAGAACTTGTGGATACGCGAACGTACGCTGCCGCTTTCATACATCCCCTCCGGATACCTGTTTCTCAGTGACTGGTTCCGCTTGATTCTTCTCAGTTCCAGTAAAGTTTGGATTTTCAATCACCGTGAGTGCTGGCTTTATCTTGTCTTCAAATATCAATGTTCCATCAGCCTGTTTGACTACCTTTCTGTCTTTTATTGGCGAGTATTTAGGGTTCTGAACATCAGAAACAAAGGTTGCGACTGTTTCCCTATTCAAGGCTGGATACTGCTTCATGATTGCGTCCACTAAACCACGATGGGTGCAGGAGCCTTTTTCGAGATATTGAATCGCCAGGCTCAGATAAATGCGCCGGGTTTTCCGTTTTGGTGAGGATTGAGCTTTGGGCTTTGAAGTTGCTGGTTGAGAAGGAACAACGGAAAGGCCGGGAACCGGAGTTTCTTCAATGTCTATGCTGCTGGGGATTGAGTTTATCTCGAAAGGAAGTCCAGCTTGCTTGAACAAATCGCGAGCCCAGGTATGAACGTCTTCGTGGAAACGTTGCTTGGAACGTAAAATGTTCCCGACTTCCATGAGGACCATTTCCGAACTCATATTGTCTGTGATTCCGGTAAGCGATGGCTTTTCATCGAATAGAAAGAAAATCTGCGTGGCAAGAATGGTCGGAGGTCCGTCGTGTGTTCGCAACAATGAGACAATTGCTCGTTGACGTAGACGGTCCCTCATTTTGGAGGAATCTTTCTTGGGTTATCGAGACTGACTATTTTTCCTCCCAGTCTTGCGCGTTTTGGAGGTAGTCTTTCATTGCTTCCTCGATCAGTTCCCCTAAGGTGGTTTCTCTTTGCGCCGCCAGTACCTTGAACTTGTGGAGTAGTTCCGAATCCAGCTTAACGCCGGTCTGCCTGCGTTCGACCCTTTGCTTGTCTTTTCCCATTATCTACCCCCAAAGGCCCCTGATTTGTTTTTGGATGTCGGCTACTGAAACGTCAGCATAGATTTGCGTTGTTTGAACTGATGCGTGCCCTAACTGCTTTTGGAGTGCTCGCAAATCTTTTTCTTGCCGGTAAAATTCCACCGCATAACTGTGTCGAAGCGCATGGACGGATTTCTCGTTTTCATACAGCCCAAGTGCTTTCAGGTGCTTCTTTGTCAAAAACTGGATTGCCTGACTGCTCCATGGTCCCCTTTGGCCAATAAACAGGTAATCATCCGGTCCTGTCGGCTCGCCCCGGCTCGCCTTCCATACAATGAACTGTTTTAGGTGTCGCTTGAGTGCATCTGGTATTTGCACTGTCCGACTTTTGGAACCCTTACCGTCACGCACGAACAGGGCGCTTTCACCATATCCGGCTTTTATGTCGCCACAGCGGACATTGGCGGCTTCGGACACTCTCAACCCGGAAGATGTGATAAGGTCAACTGCCATCCATTCTCTTATTGCCGTGATTTGACCACGTTCAATGTCGAGGGTGGCCTGGTCCCGGACGCGACGCCGGAAAAGTTTGATTTGCTGGTCGGTGTAATACTTCACGCCGTCGATGTTGGTGATGGTGTGGGCTTGGTTTCGGCTTGATTTTTGTTGAGTGCCCGGAAACTGAACGACCTTACCTGCTGCTGTTCCCATGATTTCCCCTCCTTTATGCTTTTCTATTGAGTTCGGGTCCATGTTTGGGACGGAGGCAAGGGACTTTCTCACCGCCGATTCCTGAAAACTGAATAGATTCCAATGATTATCTATTCACATTATAGATATAACATCCATTATGTGAGAGCTAAAGCATTTAAATTGGCTTGGGGTAAGGATTTGG
>JBKQTS010000094.1:0-16074 GCA_052143075.1 Syntrophobacteraceae bacterium
CGTGATAAACTTTTCCATGATCTGCCTCCTTTTTTGTGGCTCTGTTCTGGTTGTGTTCAGTTTCCAGATTAACCCACGTTTAAAAGGGGCAGATCATTTTTTTCAGTCACCCATTATGGCTCACTGCGAAGCCATTTCTGTCGGCGACTTAACCGGGCAAATGGAAACAGTCTCCCAAAAGTTTCCATATTTTTCCATGATGTTTCCACGGAGTTTCCATGTGTTTCAATGCGGAGAAAGGGATCAAGGGCACGGGCAGGGTGCGGCCTCACAAAAGATCGGCCGCGAACTATACGTATGTGCCCTGGTTACATAATGCTACCCGCGAACCCGAGCACAGTGAGGGTTCGGCCGCGGACTGGGCACTCACGAAAGATCGCGCCCGGACTCGAAGCATTGGCCAGCCGTTACGATGCTAAGCCCGGACCTGAACGTAGTGAGGGTCCAGCATCGAGCTACCGGTTGTAACGTATGGCCCGGACCTGAACGTAGTGAGGGTCCAGCGTTTAACGCGCTTCCTCGATGTTACCCGCGAACCCGAACGAAGCGAGGGTTCGGCTAGTGTCCATCCGATAACCCGGATGAACGTAGGAGAATTTCACCTTATGAGACACTTACAGTTTCCGAGTCGGAAAGGAGGCATTTTTCGTACGGGCAAGGAAATCGATGGGTTGCGCGGAGGCGTACCTATGTACCGCCTCGCGGAGCGTCGAGATCCTGGTTGTGCCACCGCCGAAGGCAGTGGCCAAGCTGGCTGGCGGTCCCACCGCCCCAGGGTGGAAAAGGGCCCTTTCCGGACGGAAACTACGGCAGTAAACCAAAAATTCCCATAATGTTTCCAGGATGTATCCATGGCAAAGAAAAAGATTAATGATGACACACTCTTACAATTGATCCGGGATGGAAACAGCCCGGCCGAGGCAGCGCGCCGGCTTGGAGTAGGTCGGGCAGCGGTCTCCAAGCGCTTGAAAGCGCTGAAGATTGGAGTCACCAGGGACGTGACGCTCCGTTCGGCGGCCAAACTTGTTGACCGGGGCATGGACGCCATGGCCCAGCTTCAGAAGATAAACGATTCAATAAATGCGGAACTCGACTGGATAGAAGAAGGGGCAAGCGGTCTCACGGGCGCGGATCGGGAAAAATTCCAGGCGCAAAGACTTAGACACGTTGCTGAAATTCGCAAGCAGGTAAGCATCATGCTGGACGTCTATCGTGTCTATTCCAGCTATGAAGAGGCAAAAGCCTTCCGGCAGGCAATCTTTGAAGCCATTGGAGAATGCGCGCCTGAAGTAACAACGGCCATAAGGCAAAGGCTGAGAGAATTACACGCTATTCGAAGTGACCTCGATATTGGTGTAATGTGACAATGGGAAAACAGGGAAAAGTAAAAAGAAACTATTCGCTCCGGAACTTCCTTGAAGAGTTTGATCTGCAGTTCGGGCATGTGTATGAGAGCACACCGGCTTCGCTTGGCCGGTGGGCACTGAATACCCCCATAATCCTTGACGGCCGGCCGTTCAGCTTTCATAAGCACGAATACCTTATGACCCCCTATGCCGACAATCACCCGCACATGGTTGAGATCAAAGCGGCACAAATGGGGCTTACCACGAAGGCCATGCTCAGAGCGATGTACGGGGCCAGATACCGCGACTTCCGGGGCATTCTCTATCTTTTCCCATCGAGGACCGATGTGACCGAATTCGCCAAGGGCCGGATCGACCCCTTGATCGAGGATAACCCGGATACCTTGGGCCGATGGCTGCAGGCAACCGACTCGGCCAACATCAAACAGGTTTGGAATTGCTTCCTCTACCTCCGGGGCATGAAGTCGCGTGTGGGCTTAAAGAGCATTCCTGTAGATTTCCTGGTCTTCGATGAAATGGACGAGGCAAGCCAGGCAGCCGTCGATATGGCCATGGAGCGCATGAGCCACAGCGAATTTCGCGAGGTCCTGAAGCTGAGCAATCCTACGTTGCCCGATTACGGCATCGATAAGGCCTTCCAGGAAACCGACCAACGTTTCTGGCATGTGAAGTGCCTGAAGTGCGGCGAATATACATGCCTCGAGGAGAGTTTTCCGAAGTGCCTCCTCGAAGCCGGCGGCCGGGTAATCCGGGCTTGCCGGAAGTGTGAGGCCGAGCTCAACCCTTCGATCAGAGAATGGGTTGCAAAGCGTCCGGGCGTGATCGACAAGCGCGGCTACCATTACTCACAGCTTTTCAGCCATTATGTTGATCCTGCCGAAATCCTCCACCAGTTCAGGACCACGAATAACCTGACAGAGTTCTATAACCTCAAGCTCGGCATGGCCTATGTCGAAGCCACAAACCGGCTGACCGTTCAAGAGGTGCTGGCGCTTTGCGGCAATGAGGGCATCGCCTCCTCCGATCCCGGACCCTGCAGCATGGGAGTTGACCAGGGCAGGTTCCTCCATGTGGTAATCGGGAAGCGCGAATGGCAAAGAGCCGGGAAAATCGTCCATGCGGGCGAGTACCTGGCATGGGAAGAACTCGACAGGCTCATGAAGGTTTTCAACGTGAGCCGCTGCGTGGTGGATGCTCTGCCGGAGACCCGGAACGCCAGGGCCTTTGCCGGGAAGCATAAGGGGAAAGTGTTCCTCTCCTATTACTCCGAGCACCGGAAGAGCGGCTACAAATGGAACGATGGCGACTTGACCGTCCATAGCAACCGGACGGAATCTTTGGACGCCTCGCACGTTGAAATTCAGTTCGCAAAGGTGGCGCTGCCGCGCGAATGTGACGTTATCCGGGAATTCGCGGTGCATTGCTCCAATACGGCCAAGAAACTGGAAGAGGACGAGGTGACCGGCTCGAAGCGTTACGTCTATGTCCGATTGGGACCGGATCACTTCCGTCACGCGTTCAACTACGAGGCTATGGCCCGGCAGTATGGCGCCGGGTCGTTGTTCGGAGATTGCATCTTTTAAAAAACGAAAGGGAAGCGCCATGCAAAAAATCATCCCGAAGCATTACGCCGGGGACCCCCACCACCCCATTTATTGGGAGGATGAGGAAAGGAAGCGAAATTACAGGCGAATTTGGGGCGGGCTCGCATGGCCACAGACCTTACTTGGCCGCCCGGGCTTTGCTGTCATTGTGGGTGAAGAGTTCGATAATCGAGGACCGAACCTCGTGCCGGATAAAGAAGATGTAGTTATGCACGTTCTTGCCGAAGGGGAGAGCGCAGATTTCGATGAATTCATGGCTAAGTGCGCAGAATTCGCCAGGTTCGCGCAGAAGAATTGGTACGGCAGCCCCTTCGATATGGCGATCAGGCAGCATCTCATTCAATTCAACCAGGGGGGATGCGCGGCAGGGAGGTCTTCTTTCTGGCCTTATACCGCTCCATTGATCGGCGGCGATGGAGACCTTACAGAGATCTTCGAATACGGCGTCGTGCGAATCAGGGGCCGACTCCAAAAGGGCGCCTTGAATCTGGATTCGGGCCCTCGGATCAAGGCCTGCCTTCAGCACATTCCCCCCGATCCAACCAGGTTCGAAAGCTATCCGCCCCTGGTTGCGCTCTGTTTTGCTGTGGGCGCTCTGGACTATTACCAATGCATTCATCCGATGGCCGGCAACAAACCGGGCAAGGCGGAAACGGAATACGATCCGTTCGAGTAGGGCGGGAAAATCGATTCCAGTGCATCGCCAAAGGGCTGTTTATATATTATCCGGGACTATCGGTAAAAAGGAGAAGGCCGCTTGTCAGGCGATCTCCTGCTAATATAAGCAAGATCGGCTTGAGCGGCCTTCTGAAAACACAGTCAATAATTATCTTATTGTTTCTGAAGCTGCCTTTTACTAATGCCGCCGGGACGACCGTGGCTTTGCACTCTGCTTTACGGTAAAGGTCCGTCCGGCTATGGTCAATGTACCGGTCCAACTGTAATAGTCGGGGTTGGCAGTGACATAATACCTCACGGTCCCGTTGCCGGCGCCCTTTGCGCCGGATTCGACCTTTATCCAGTCTACATTGCTAACGGCTGTCCAGGAGCATCCGGACTGCGAAGTTACCTTCACGTCGGCATATCCCCCGGAATAAGTTACAGTTACGGAACTGGGTGATATGGAATAGGTGCAGGAGTTTTGTACGCCCTTGTACCCCTCGTATGCGATTGTATAGTATCCAAACTGCACCAGTTGGTCGATCTGGTCATAGGCTATCCGGAAGAACCCCGGCGTCGTTACGGACCCCGGCTCCGATTCCCCCCAAGGGGGGTCGCCTGTGCTGCCCCAACTGTTCTTCACGATGAAACAATTCTCGGTGTCGTCATAACCGATGATTTCAATGACGTGTGAGCCCTGGTACGACCCGTAGGAATAAGAATAAACGCCTCCCGTATAATAATAGAAATCCGTATATATGTTCATTGTGGTGACCAGCGGGCCATAAGTATTAAGAGCGCTTTTCAGGATGTCGGCGGTCGGAGCGGTTGTGGCCACATATCCCCAGCCGTTGATTGAGTAGGTGTCGCTTTGCCAGTAGGGGCATGCCGCGTCGGAACAGGGGCTGTCCGGACCTGAAGTCCAATTCACCTCTGTATAAGGATAGCAACTGGCAAGTGGAAGACCGGTATTCTGGATGAAATCGGATGCGAGGTCGGGATAGCCTCCCTGGGAGCAGTTTCCCGCGTTGCTGCACGATAAAAGTATCTGCTCGGAAAGACTCAGAGTAGACCATCCGACTCCCTTGGTGCTCATCAGGTACTGTGATTCCAGAGCTGCAGTTGTCCCGAAGGCCCAGCAGCTTCCGCAGGAACCCTGATCTCTTATGGGAGTTACATAGCTGTCGTTATTGTAATTCAAAGTCGCCGGTATTGATGTTCCCGCCGCAACAGATGGGGTTGAAAGTACGCGGGCGCCTTCCGAAACGCTGAAGGATTCCTTCCGGAAGCCAAGGCGCTTCAGACGCTCCGCCGCAGGGAGCTTTGAAATCGATGTCTCAGAGGCCTGCCACCTGGCGCGCTTGTTCTGGATCTGCTGTTTTACCGCCTCGAACTCTTCTGGCGACGCGAGAACCGATGAACTGAAAATGAACAGAAAGAAAAAACCCCACAGCAGCGCAAAAAGACTTTGGCCCGGCCTGATCCTTGTCTTGTACATAACAATCTTCCTTTTCATAGAGTTGAGTGGCTTGCGGTTTGCCAGAGCTGTCGCGAATCATTAAATCGGGCCTTTTCTGCACCGCCCTTCATCTTATAGGTATCGACGAGAAGCTCGATAGTTTAGTCTACATCCCCGGACGAATTCACCCGCATCCGTGGGTAGTACAAATAACATGCCAATAAGTGCAACTTGATGAAATAGATCTTTGATGCAGTTCCGAAAGGACTTCTGGAGTGAGTTGGCTTGATCTGACTAATGGCTTGCCGATCCTGAAAATATCGGAGACATGACTTAAATGTGCACATCTGACTTCACTGATGCAGGCAGTAACATACAGTCTGAAGCAAAGACAGCATCTGTATGCCGTTAATCAATCGCGCCTGTTAAACTCATTCATCGCATCGGACAGGCATGTGGCGAGGATGGCGAGGACTGCTTTTTCAGCTTGCGCCGTCATTGTTTCGAAGTTTTGCCGGTCTTCCGGGTATGGGGGCTGGAGGACAAAGGTTTCGACGGGTTCCCCGTGTTTCGGGCGGCCGATTCCCATTTTGAGGCGTGGAAAATCCGAGGCGCCGACGTGGTCGATTATGGACTGGATGCCTTTGTGCCCGCCTGAGCCGCCTCTTTGTGCGATTCGAACCCGGGCAAACGGCAGGTCCAGGTCGTCATGTATAACGAGCATCCGGTCCGAAGGGATCCCGAAGTATTTGATAATCTCGCCAACGGCTTCGCCGCTCCTGTTCATGAAGGTGAGCGGCTTTGCAAAAAGGATTTTCCGGCCCTCGGCAAACCCGAAACCCCATGAGGCCCGGAACTTGCGTTCCATCATTACGGGGGAATAGTGCGCAATCAGCCGGTCAACGACCTGGAAGCCCACATTGTGGCGGGTGTGTTCATATTCTTTTCCCGGATTTCCAAGGCCGATGAGGGCAAGGATTTGCTCTTCGTTGCGGCAGACGTCACCCATAATTCAGTGAACAGTGAGCAGTGAACAGGTAATACCAGGTTGCGTTCAAGAGCGGGCGGGGACTTTTTTGACGTAGAAACACCCCGCCCTGACGGCATTGTCGCGCGGTTCTTTTGTAGGGGAGGGCTTTACGCCCTCCCGAAGCACTCAATTTGAACGCACTATTTGGTATAAAACGGTTTTGTCCACTCCACTGCGCCTCCTCTAAAATCCGGCCATTTCTTGGCGCCTTCCTCCGTGGGCGGCAGCCGGTCCCACCGGCCCACGGCGATTCTGCAAGTGGGCAATTTGGCAGCCGGTCCCACCGGCCCCACCGGCCCGCGGCGATTCTGCAAGCGGGCAATTTGGCAGCCGGTCCCACCGGCTATTTCTTGGCGCCTTCCTCCGTGGGCGGGGGCGCGGCCTCAGGAGCCAACACGCTTACGACCCCTACGGTCGGGTCCTCCTCGAACTCATAGGAGGATTCCGCTACAAGGTCTGCGACGTGGAGTGTCTCTCCCATATCGATATTACTCACATCGATCCGGATGCTTTCAGGAATTTTGTTTGGCAGGCAGCGCACGGAGAGTGTTCGTTGAATGAGATTGATCTCTCCGCCTTTCTGCACCCCTATGGAATCTCCCGTCAGCTCCACAACGACTTCCACGGTGATAGGCTGATCGAGGGGCACTTCATAGAAATCGACGTGGAGAAAGCGCCTCCGGTAAGGGTGCTTCTGAATTTCGCGAATGAGCACCTGCCTGTCCTGGCCGCCGTCGATCTTAAGGTTGAGGAGTTTACTCTCGCCGCCGGTTTCTTTGAGAAGCTTCTCCAGATGCGAAGCCGAAACCGAAAGAGAGGTCGGCTGGGTTTTCGGTCCGTAAAGCACCGCTGGGACCCTCATGTCCCGGCGCGCGGTCCGCGCGGCGCCTTTTCCAGTCGTATTTCTTGTTACCGCTTGAATTTCCAGAGTCATTCCTTATGCCTCCTGATGTAGCCGGCGCCGGCGCCGGGATCTCAAATTTCGTTGAATATCGAGCTTATCGATTCCTCAAAATGCACCCGCTTGATGACTTCGGCAAGCATGGGCGCAATGCTCACCGTATGGATTTTCCTGCTGGCCCTCGCACTCTCGGAAAGAGGAATGGTATCTGTCACCATAAGTTTGCTGACAGGCGAGGATTCTATCATTTTCGCCGATTCTCCGGAGAGCACCGGATGAACTGCGCAGACCACAACTGTTTCGGCTCCGGCCGCTTTTGCCGCGCTCGTCGTGCGCAGGACGGTCCGGGCCGTATCGATCATATCGTCAAGAATTATAACCCTTTTCCCGTTGACGTTTCCGACGATCCTGGGGTAGGTGCCGTTCTCCTCGCGATAGTCCATGAGGGCCAAATCAAGCTTGAGCCGGGATGCGAAAAGCCTGGCGCGCTCTGTGCCTCCTGAATCGGGGGCAACCACGATCTCGTCTCCCCGTATCTCTTCTTCGAGTGCGTCGCTCAAAACAATCGTGCCGAATAGATGATCCACCGGAATATCGAAGAAGCCCTGAATCTGGTCTGCGTGCAGGTCGATCGTAATCACGCGGTCAGCCCCCGCGACACTCAAAAGATCGGCAACCACTTTGGCGGAAAGCGGGACCCTGGGCTTTTCTTTTTGATCCTGGCGGCCGTAGCCGTAGTAAGGAATTATCGCGTTAATCCGCCGTGCGGACGCCCTTTTGAGAGCATCCATGATCACCAGCAGCTCCATTAGGTTTTCATTGACAGGCGGGCAGGTGGACTGGAGCACGTAGGTGTCTTTGCCCCTGACGTTTTCGCCTATTTCAACCCTGATTTCTCCGTCACTGAAGCGGGAGATAAGGGCTTTGCCCGGACCTATACCCAGTTGCGAACAAACTTTATCGGCAAGGGCCGGGTTAGAATTTCCGGCAAAAAGAGTGAGGCGGCTCCACATAATTGCAATTTGCCTACGCCAGTTTGCGTCCTTACGCAGAGGGTTTTACGCCCTCCCGCACAATTTACCCGACTGCAACCCATTACAAAAAAAAATGGCTGGGGCGGGAGGATTCGAACCTCCGAATGCGGGTTCCAAAGACCCGTGCCTTTCCGCTTGGCGACGCCCCAACGCAATATTTCGCTAATGTCCATCCGGAAACCCCGGTGCGCATTCAACGCCCCGCGAAGTTTCCGTTCGAAGAGAAGGCATAATCCGTTCTCGACGCTATCCCTGATCCGTCCCTGACCCCCACCGGCCCCACCGCCCGCGGCGATTCTGCAAGCGGGCAACTTGGCAACCGGTCCCACCGGTTGGCAGCCGGTCCTACCGGCCGGTCCCACCGGCCCGGCCGATTACTTCTGCGGTATGGACCCAGCAATCCGGCCAATTTTTTTTTGCGATGATTTGAGCATCTTCTGCAGCCTGCGCGGTCCTGAAAATTCCAAACACAGTCGGCCCGCTCCCACTCATGGAGGCCGCCAGGGCGCCCTGGCGGATCAACCATCGTTTAAGTTCGGCTATTACCGGAAATCGGGGTACGGTAACCGCTTCGAGATCGTTTTCAATGAGATGCTGAAACTGCCAGGGGCGCTCACTGAAACTATTAAGCCTAATTTGAGGCAAGCCTTTTGTCAATTTTAAACTTTGATATACCCAGCCGGTCGGCACCGTCACGGGTGGTTTTATCAGGAGCAGCGGATAATCCGGCACCTTGCCGGCAAATTGCAGCTTCTCGCCTATCCCGGTTGCCAGGGCGGGTTTTGAGTGCAGGAAAAAAGGCACATCGGCCCCAAGGCTGAGAGCCAGTCTTTCCAGATCATCCGGAGGGACGGCGTTTTCGAAAAATGAGTTCAGGGCGACAAGAACGCCGCCCGCATCCGAGCTGCCGCCCCCGAGGCCGGCGCCCCAGGGAATGTGCTTTTCAAGATGTATGTTCATCCCGGCCGTCGAGTTGCAGCTTTTCACGTAAAGATCAGCAGCGCGCCAAGCCAGGTTTCGCTCGTCCGAGGGTATTTCGGGCGAGTCACAGGTGATTGAAATGTCCCGGTCCCCGGGCCGAACGTCGATCGAGATATCATCGAAAACCGAAATGGGCAGCATCAGGCTCGAGATATCGTGATAGCCGTCTTGCCTTTTTCGGATCACCTCGAGCCACAGGTTTATCTTCGCGGGAACGCTGATCTTGAGGATCAAATCCGACTCCCCGGCTTCGCAGCGGTAAAAAGAGCACCCTAATGTTTGAATTGGCCAGGACGAATCGTTCCATCAGCCCAATCACTACTCACTCTTCACTAATCACCATCCACTACTCACCATCCACTATTCACTGCGCTTGTCTGATTTCTGGATGTAGCGCATCCGAAGATCATAGAGCACGGACTTGAGAAGCCTTTCCTCATCCTGGTCGAGGTTGCCCTTCGTTTTGTCCTGGAGCATGCCCAGAGTATCGATAATCTGCTTTGCGATGGGCAAATCAACCTGCGTCCGATTGGTTTCCGGCTCCGGAATTTCTCCCAGGTGCACCAGGGCCGATGAGCTGAGGGAGAAAATGAAGGTGGCCAGCGTAACTTCGGGCAATGGGCCCCGTGCTTGTTCCTCTTCCCTGGAGGAAGCCTCCTCGGGGCGGGCGCTCTTTTGTTCCCCGGCGGCGGAAGCCGCTTCAGACCGTGGCTCCTGCTTGTTTTCTTCCGCTTCGGCCCCCTCAACGAACCTTCGACGGTCCTTTACCACAAATCCCTTTTCTTCTTCCTTCTCTGCCATGGCGCTTTTTCCTCCTCAATCAATCGAGTGGATTAGAGCTCGATTGCCTGGACAATATCCACATTATCCATCGCAAGCAACTCCTCGACGACATGCGCGGGAACGGGCGAGTCGGTGCGCAGAAAGATAATGTTTTGTCCCCGTTCGAGCACCTGCCCGACATTCATAAGTGAAATATTTATGTTGTGGCGTCCGAGGCAGGTACCGATTGCGCCTATAGTGCCCGGCGTGTCGATATTGTAGATCAGCAGCAGATGCCCCTCGAGGGCCGCTTCAAGGCGGAAGTCGTTGATCCGGACCATTCGCGGGTCTTTCTTTCCGAGTATGGTCCCCGCAACGAGGTTCTCTCCCTGCGAAGTCTTTACATGAATGCTGATCAGGTTGGTAAAGTCTTCGGCCTCGCTGCGGACCGACGTGGTCACTCTGATATTGCGCTCCTTTGCGTGGATAGGGACATTGACGAAATTGACCATATCGCCAAGGATCGGGCTGAGCATGCCTTTCAGGACGGAAGCGGTCAGAGGTTGCGTTTCAAGTGAAGATGCATCGCCGACGAATTCTATGGATACCTTCTGTATGGCGCCCTTTGTTATCTGAGTCAGCACGGATCCGAGCTTTTCGGCCAAAACCAGGTAGGGACGCAGTGTGGAAAGCACAGCACCGTCGATATTAGGAGCGTTTACGGCGTTGCGGATGGTGCCGCGCGTCAGGAAATCCGCTATCTGGTCCGCCACTGCGATGGCGACGTTTTCCTGGGCCTCCTCGGTGGAAGCTCCAAGGTGAGGCGTAGCTATCACCTGATCGAGGGTGAGCAGGGGATTACCCGTAGGGGGCTCTTTAGCAAAAACGTCAAGCGCAGCCCCGGCCACGATCCCCTGTTTGATAGCCTCATAGAGGTCCTGTTCGTTTATGATTCCTCCTCGTGCGCAATTGATGACGAAAACACCCGGTTTCATTTTCCTGAAGGTGTCGGCATTGAGCACGTTGCGGGTTTCCGAAGTCATGGGGGTATGAATCGTAATGTAGTCCGATGACGCCAACAGCTCATCGAACGATACGCCCCGGATACCAAGAGAGTCAATCACTTCGGGATTGATGTAAGGATCGTAGCCGATTACCTGCATCTTGAGTCCCTGGGCCCGTTCAGCCACTATTCGTCCGATCCGGCCGACTCCTATGATCCCAAGCACCTTGTTGAAGACTTCCTTTCCTTTGAAGCGTTTTTTCTCCCAGGCGCCATTCTTTAGAGAGCTCGAAGCTTGCGGAATGTTGCGTGTCAGGGCAAGCATCATCGCTATGGCGTGTTCGGCGGTGGTTATGACGTTGCCTTCCGGGGTGTTCATTACCACTATGCCGCGTTTGCTCGCCGCTTCAATATCGACGTTGTCAAGCCCAATCCCTGCGCGGCCTATCACTTTCAGATTATGGGCATTTTCCAGCACTTCGGTGGTAACCTTGGTTGCGCTCCGAATAACCAGCGCGTCGAATTCCTTTATGGCCCGCCTGAATTCTTCGGCGCTCAGGGTTGTATTCACTTCCACTTCGAAACCCGGAACTTTCGCAAGCTTTTCGATCCCCGATTCGGAAAGGTTGTCGCTGACAAGAATCTTCATCGATTCCTCCATCTGTTTCATTGAGTCTTTGCAACAGGTTGGAGCTGCAATTCAGCTTTTTTCAGCTCCTCGTCAATCATGTTCTTGAAGTTATCCAGCGACGGGCCACCTGCAAACAGTATCCCGTTGATGATAAATGAGGGGGTCCTGTCTATTCCCGCCTGAACGGCACCCTGCACGTTTTTTGCCACCAGGGCGTTATATCTTTCATCCTGAAGGCATTTGGAGAACTTTTCCGCTGACATTCCGAGTTGTGCGGCATTATTTACCATGTTGGGGGGCGAGAGGTCCGGTGTGGTAAACAGGCTTTCCTGATATTCCCAGAATTTGCCCTGCTCCTGGGCGCAGTGAGAAGCTTCGGCTGCCTTGAAAGCGTCTTTATGCCGCTTCAGCGGATAGTCTTTAAAGATCCAATGCACTTTGTCGCCGTAAATGGCTTTGACAAGTTTTACAACTGCATGGGTCGATCGGCATGCGGGACATTCGTAGTCGGAGAATTCGACCACTGTCACCGGCGCATCGGAAGGCCCTGTGGTGGGAGCGCCTTGGGTATCGACTGTTATCTTGGGCGGATTGGGCACGGGCACAAGAATACGGACGCCGTATCTGGATTCGATGCCATGAACGTAATCCTTGATTACCTGGGCTTTTTTCTGCTGTTCCAGAAAGGTCCCTATTCGCGGTCGCAGATCCGCAATGTTTCCCTTATACTCCTGGAACCGCTGCTGGTTGTCCTGCATGTATTTGTCAATTTCGGATTCATCCACCCTCACCGAACTGGCAGGGGCTATTTGTTCGACAAGCTCATCCAGCGTTTTCCCCTGCTGTTTTGCTTCCTTTTCGAGAACCATTTCAGTTATCACCTGGTCCAGCTTTTCTGTCTTCATCCGGTAGATTTCTCTGCGCGTCTCGAGCAGTTTAGGGCCAAGGAGAACATCGAGCCGCTGGTTAGTTATGACCTCGTCGCCCACTGTGGCGGCAATCCCGGAATCGCCGGCGTCCATGGCGTCCGCCGCTGGGACGGCCGCACTCTTTGCAGCAGAATGTGAGAGGTCGTTCTCGAATGGGACCCAGAAGAACAAGCCCACGAAGAAAATAAAGGCCAAGGTCGTTTGCTGCCAAAAAAGCTCTTTTCTAAACGTAGCCACAAGCAGCACGATGATGACGACGGCATTGGCCATGCAAAACAGGCAAGGCGCTTTGAGTTGAATCATGAGCAGGATGAGAAGAGCCTCCACTCCGGCAGCGGGGCCTGCAATCCATGTGGCCGTCTCCTTCCTGAACAGGGCCAGCAGGGCTGTGACTGAATAAAACAGGACGCCCCAGAGCCAAAAAGGCATACGAAGAAAATGAATTTCGACTGTATTTCTGCATGCGCTCGTGCAAAGAGGCTTAAGAAACGGGATAGACTCCTGAAATCCGCTCATGACGGATATGAGCAGCCCGACCAGGGAAATGAGCAACAAAGGTGCGCTTATTTTACCGTTATCTGGAAGAGGTATTTCCAGTTTGTCCTGTCTATTGTCTATTTTTCGGGTTTTTTGCGATGACATAAATTCACGGTCTCCATCAGTCTCGAAATCTAAAAGCGAATCCGTTTAACAGGAAACTCCCTGAAGGCATGGGGCCCAGGGAGTTTGGCAGCCTGAGCCGGGCAGGCCGCCGCTGGCGCTGGATTCAAGTCCTTACTGGCTCTTATGAGATTGAGAAAAGCCCCTTTTTCTTTGGTTGCAGTTCTTTAAGATCGTCATTGATCTCTTCAATTTTCGAAGGCGAATCTTTGATAAGGGATTTTGCCTTGTTAAAGTGCGAGATAGCCAGTTCCTTGTTGTCTTTGTGAAAGTAATAGCGTCCGAGATGGAAGTGCGCCAGCCCCAGCTTGTCTTCCTGTCCCAGGATCACTCCAAGCTGATAGTCTACGTCGGGGAACATGGGAGCAAGTTCTTCTATTCGCATCAAATGGTCAAGGGCCTCATCTTTTTTCCCCATATCCATCAACACCAACGCCAGCCTGAAGTCGGCGATTGCTGTGGAAGGATCGAGCATCAGGGCTGACTCCAGGGTATTTTGCGCCTCCTGCAGTTTGCCCACCCTGTGGTAAGCTTCCCCCAGAGTGCTGAGGACAAAAGGACTGGACGGCATCAGGCGAGCGGCTTGCCTGAGCTGCTCCACCGCTTCGGACCACTTGTTTTGCCTCAGGTAGAGACGCCCCAGCCCGAACACCGCAGCGTTGTCACCTTTCTTTATCTCCGCCTGGAAACGGTCGAAAGCTGTTTTCTCGTCGGTATAGTCCGCTAGCAGAGTGGCCCGCATGACCATGAAATCCCCGCTCGGGGGTTCCAACACTTTTCGGGATGTGGCTTTCTGTTTTTTGACCATCTCGGTGAGGTACTGTACTCGTTCAGCAAGGGCCGGATGGGTGGACAGATAACTGGGAACCTTGGAATTTTGGAGCCACGTGCACTGCAGCAGCTTATCCATCATAGAGGGCATGGCCGCAGAATCGTAGCCTGCATCGCAAAGAAACCTGAACCCGTGCTGATCGGCTTCCATTTCATGGGCCCGGCTGTACTGTAGGGCGCCGGTCTGGGAAGCAGCAAGGCCGCTGGCTGCCAGCCCGGGGGCCCCCAGAAGAATGCCCGCAACCAGGCCGGCTACCATTGGAACGCTCAGAAGCTTCGCTTCGTCTATAGACCTCTGAAGGTGCCGCCCCACTATATGCCCCAATTCGTGCGACAGAATACTTGCCAGTTCGCTTTCCGACGACATCATTTCAATCAGGCCGCGGTAAATGAATATATAGCCGCCGGGGACCGCGAAGGCATTCGGAACCGATTCATCGACCACGAAGAATTGGAATTGGTAAGTGGTTACGCCAACCTCTTTGGCCACGCGGTTACCGACGTTTCTGACATAAGTGAGCACCTCGCCGTCTTCCACAAGGGGCATCGTTTTGCGGATCATCCTGACGAACTTTTTCCCCAGATCTTTTTCTTCGCTCAGGGTGATTGCGCTGACTTTGCCTTGCGGGTAGAGCATTACGAAGGTGAAAATAAACAAAGTGAGGGCGATCAGTCCCTTTCTTAATTTCCTTCCGGAAACCGCTTTAGAAAGCATAAAAATAAGCCTTTATCAATTTTTTCCTGCTATGGTTTCGTCCTGCCCCTGCTCCCACTCGACTCTGGAAGCCTCGGACCACAGGCTTTCCAGGTCGTAAAAGAAGCGCACAGGTTCGTAGAAGACGTGGATGATCACATCTCCGTAATCCATCAGGACCCAGTGGCCTTCTCGTTTTCCTTCGGTCCCGATGGGTTTGAGTCCCCTGGTTTTGAGTTCGCTTTCGATGTTGTCGGCGATCCCCTGGACTTGCCTTCCGGATTTCCCGCTGCAAATGATAAAATAGTCGGCAAAGGAAGAAAAGCGGGAAACATCCAGAACAACCAGATTGAGGGCTTTGAATCGAAACGCCTCCCTGGCGCACAGGATGGCTTTTTCCTTGCTGCTCATCTCCATTCGGAGGTCTTTGTCCTTTTGTTGAGCCCTCGAGATACCCAAATCAGGCATCATTGTTCCTTTAGAAGCGAATTTAGGAATTTAGAAATTAAAAACAAATTCCCGATTCTCCTCAAATCCCTCAATTCCTGCGGCCTCACAAAAGATCGGCCGCGAACTTGAAGCATCTAACGCTCTTCCTCAGTGTTAACCGCGAACCCGCAACGAAGTGAGGGTTCATCCCTCAATTGCTTTTCGGTATAACCCGTTTTCCCCTATATAACTCCATACATTGTTCGGGACCAGATATCGCACGGATCGCCCTTCGGCGGCAAGCTCCCTGATCCTGGTCGAGGAGATATCCATCCTCGTATTTTGCAGGCTGTACACCGAACAGAGCACCGGATGCCGGATTTCTCGATTTTCAGGGACGATTCTATACAACTCGGATACCCTTTTGGACACAAATTCCAGCATTTCATTTTCACGGCACTCGGGTCTGCAGAGCACGACAATGCCCGCCAGCCGAAAAATTTCCTTGAACTCATACCAGGTATCCATCTCAAAGAAAGCGTCGCATCCGACGAGAAAGAAAAGCTCGGCGCCGGGGTTTTCATTGCGAAGCTGTCTGAGCGAATGCACGGTATATGATTTTCCGGGCATCCGCTGCTCGAGGTCCGAAAGCCGGAAGCGTGAATTGCCGGCAAGGGCGAGCTCGAGCATGCGCCAGCGGCTCTGGAAGGAGAGGATATTCCTGCCCGGTTTGTGTGGAGGAACTGCCGCCGGCACAAAAAGCATCTCATCGAGCCCAAGAATATCCAGGGCTTCTTCGGCTGCCCTCAAATGGCCCAGATGAACGGGATCGAAAGTCCCTCCAAATATGCCCAGCCGCAGTGGCATTGACTCTGCTCCCTCAGCCGTAAAAGCTTTTAAATTCCACCGCAGCAACTCACGTCCCGTTGGGACACCCTAAACCATGAAAAGACCCGTAGCCATAATGGGCTAAGCGGACCCTCACTTCGTATCGGGTCCCCGCTTGACGCATCATCCCAGGCAATGCGTCAAGTCCGCGCCCGGAACCCTCACTGCGTTTCGGGTTCGCGCTGGACATAGTGGAAGCGCCTTTGACGCT
>JBKQTS010000095.1:0-15010 GCA_052143075.1 Syntrophobacteraceae bacterium
ATGGAAACAGTCTCCCAAAAGTTTCCATATTTTTCCATGATGTTTCCAGGGAGTTTCCATGTGTTTCCATGCGGACAAAAGGACCAAGGGCACCGGAAAATGTTTGTGGTGCTCATTTTGACTCAACCCGGCTATGACGGCGGTAAACCAAAAATTCCCATCATGTTTCCAAGATGTTTCCATGGCAAAGAAAAAGATTTATGATGACACACTCTTACAATTGATCCGGGATGGAAACAGCAAAGGCATGATGAATTCGAATTCGCTTTCGCCCTCCCAAAGAATCAATAAAATCCAGCACCAGGTCCTTTCGTGGTTCGAACTAAACGGGCGGGACCTTCCGTGGCGCAAGAGCTATTCGCCCTACCAGGTCTGGATATCTGAAATCATGCTCCAGCAGACGCAGGTCAGAACGGTAGTTCCTTATTTCCTGCGCTGGATGGAGAAATTTCCCGACCCCGCGGCCGTTGCCGCTGCCGGCGAGCGGGATATTATGCTGGCTTGGGAAGGGCTGGGATACTACACTCGGGCCAAGAACATTCACAGGACGGCACAGGTGCTCGTAAGCAATTTCGGCGGGCGCATCCCGGACGATTTCAACGCGTTGATCGCACTTCCCGGAATCGGCCGCTACACGGCCGGAGCAATCCAGAGCATTGCGTTTAACCTTGATTTTCCTGCCGTGGATGCAAACGCTGCGCGCATTCTGCGGCGACTTTTCAACAGGTCGAATTCTTCCGGCTCGGCCACGTCCGAGACAGGCCTGCGGAAATTGGCCGCAGAAATCCTTCCGAGAGGAAGAGCGCGGCAGTTTAACCAGGCCCTAATGGACCTTGGCGCAACGATTTGTCTGCCTGAATTGCCCCGTTGCGACTGCTGCCCGCTGGCCGAATTTTGCGAAGGCAAGAAATGCGGCCTTTCGGAACTCGAGTCCGGATCCAACCGCAGCAGACCCGCTACTCCCATCGAAGTCTCAATCGGGGTGATTATCCGGGACGGTCGCATCTTTATCCAGAAACGGCCCGACAGCGGTCTCATGCCATATCTGTGGGAGTTTCCCGGAGGAAAAATCAATGAAGGGGAAAGCCCGAAAAAGGCGGTGGTGCGAGAAATCAAGGAGGAACTCGGAATCGGCGTACGCCCGCTTGAAAAACTGGCCCTGATCCGCCATTGCTATACGAGATTTCGGGTTGCACTGCATGCCTACCTGTGCGAAGTCTGCGACGTGCTGCCCGGGAAGGAGCCGGTCCTGCGCGCAGCGGTCGAATGCCGGTGGGTTCCCCCAGCCGAACTGGCGCTCTATCCTTTTCCCGCCGCCAACCGCAGATTGATCGGGATACTGCTCGATCGTTTCGGAGAACCGTGTTGAAAATCTCCGGGTCTCCAAGTAATAGTGCAAGCTGGATTTTGGAGGCCAGCCCATCCGGCGAACTCTGATGCATGAGAATTGAGTTGGACTCGAGATGGATAGAGTGAAATTCATACTGGAAAACACGTGCGTGTCCAATCCGGTGCTTTGTCCTGAATTGAAGCTGCACCTGATTACGGACTCTTGTCCGCTCTTTTGCGCAGGCGAGAGTGAACTGGAGGCGCTGGCCATAGGCGACCCTTACTGGGCATTTTGCTGGGCGGGAGGGCAGGCACTGGCGAGGTACATACTGGACGAACCGAAGGTGGTCAAGGGCCGGCGAGTGATGGTCTTTGGATCAGGATGCGGCATCGAGGCCATCGCGGCAGCAAAATCCGGCGCCTCCACGATCATGGCTTCCGATACCGACCCGTTTGCTATCGAGGCAACACTCTTAAACGCCCGGCTGAATGGGGTGCATACAGATACCACGACACGTGACCTCATTGGGAATTCCCTCGAAGGCTTTGACGTCCTGCTCGCGGGGGACATGTTCTATGATTCTGCTCTTTCAGCAAGGGTATTTTCCTGGCTTCAGACTCTTTCTGCTTCCATGGATATCTACATCGCAGACCCGGGCAGGGGCAATTTACCTCTGGAAATCGGCACCATTGAGAGAGTCGGCAGCTATCATGCGTCGGCGGATGTGGATGTTGCGGGGAAATTCCTCGTCAAGTCCGAGGTTTTTGTCCTCCGCTCTCGCGATAAAGGGGCTTAAGATCATCCGCCCGTGCTCCGGCGCCTGAAAAGCTATTTCAGAATCGGCTTCTACTTTTTCAGGTATCGGGCATTCCGCATTGGTATTCATCGACCGCAGAATGAGGTTTTGAGTGATAAAATCCTCGCGTGGGGGCGGCCGGCGCGATCTCAACTTCAGGGACCTCGAATCGGCCGCCAGGGAGTTCGGTTTGCCTGTCGTCGTAAAGGGGTTGCTCACGCAGGAGAACGCCGGGGAATGCCTGGCAGGAGGCGCCACTCGCTTTCGCGGAAGCATGGACGTCCGGGACCGTGGCTAAACCCGATAAATTGTGCCGCATTGCAGTCCAACAACCGAAAGGAGAACCATGATGGAAGACATCGCTAAACTGATCGCCGGCACATGGCGATTGGTCCACTGCGTAATCACCAATGCGGATGGGCAAAAGGAATATCCCTTTGGAGAAGATGCGATCGGTTATATCTATTACAGCGGCACCGGCGTCATGGCGGTGCAGATATGCAGGAAATCCAGAGGCGAGGGCAAAGATCTCCCGGGCCTTAAGCAGGAGTACCTGGCTTATTTCGGCCGATATGAAATCGACCCCGAAAAGCAAGTGGTCCGCCATTTGCTCGAGGGGCAACTCCTTCCCGGCGGTCATCCTGACGTTCTTGAGAGAAAATACCGGTTCGATGGCGATCTCTTGTCGCTAAGGCCGGTGGATAGGATCAATCAAGAAATTTTGTGGCAGCGAGTCCGAGGTTCGTAACGACGCAAAAGGAGCGGCCTGGATCAGTGCCTCACGGTCCGCCTTCATCGCACCGGGGCAGCTCAGTCCCAAAATGTTTCGGCGCCCGAGTGCTGACAATTCCGTGGAAGGAAAGGAATGGAGAACAATTGCAGGGAAAAACCGCCTTCAAAGCTCCTCGAAGGCATCGGGCAGTTCAATCGGGGTGAATACTACGACTGCCATGAAACGCTGGAAGAAATCTGGATGCATGAGCAAGGGAAAATACGTGACCTCTACAAAGGCATTCTGCAGATAGCCGTTGCCATCTACCATGCGAAGCGCTCCAATCTGAAAGGGGCTATGAGACTTGTCTCCTCCGGTATGGAGCTTCTGAGACCCTTCGCTCCTGAATGCAAGGGGATCGATGTGGCCCACCTTCTTCAATCTGCCGGGCGATTCAGGGAGGAACTGAATGAGCTTGCATCTGATCCAGACCTTTCGCTCAGGGCCATTCCCGTCATCAGATTTATTGAGTAGACGTTTCACACTGAGTTCCACCGAGTAACTTTAGCATGGAAGATCCGGAGCAGCCCGATTCTTATCCCCTTGCCGGGTATCCCTATAGAAGAGCGGATATCGGAGAATATCGGATTATCCATCGGGTTGAAGAGGATTGTCTCAAAGTGGCTTTTGTAGGAAAAAGAAATGACGATGAAACCTATCATCAACTAAAAAGCCGCTGAATACGGACTTCAGCTTGCAAAACTTCAGCACATCCGCCGATCACCCTTTTTTCCTGAAAAGGGCCGCTATTGCCCGGGCTCCGACGTCGGGGTTTACCAGCTCCAATGATTCGTAACGGGGAAGAACCCTGCTAAAGCCATAGACCAGGTAGTAGACCCCCGGGCGGCCACGCTCGGCGATCTTTTCGGCAAAGACGTCGTGGAGTGTAATATAGGTATAAAAAAGGTCTACGCCGCCGAAATCCAAGCCTGTCCTGGACTGAATCTCATCAAAGGTCCCGTTGTCGAGTGAGTTTCCCTGAACAAGGCAGATATTTTCGGGTGGCAGGACCGCTCCTTCGCTCTTCAGGAGGCAGATCAATTCGTTTTTTCTCTGTGCGTATTCGCAAAGAATTTCCGAGTCGATTTCCACGCCGATGGAAAGCCTGACGAAATAGCTCATCAGAAGATTTACCCTGCCGTCCCCACATCCGAGGTCGGTGAACACGGTGCTCCGGGGTTTTATAGTTCCTGATCTCAGCAGGTCCTCTATGCAGGCGCAGAATTTGGAAAGGTCCGTGGTCTTTCGATAGCCGGTGTTGCCGAAGCAGCCGACCTTGCGCCCGTCGAAGTAGTTTGCCGTGAGCTCAAGAGTTCTGCGGAGATCGTTTGATATCATGTGCCTTCTTACCTGATAAAGTTCCTGATCCTGTTGTGCAGTAGAAAAAGGAGTTCCATTTCCGATCCAGTCGCTTCCTGAAGCTGGAGCAACTTTTCCGGCGGAATGGTTTTTTGCAGCCTCGAGCAGAGGTAATTCACGCAGAGAATTTCCCGTGCCGCCAGAACACATCCGCGCTCCCCCGCAAAATGGCAGCTCTTTGCCGAATTGCGCGATTCGGGCAGGGTGACCCCGAGCAGAAGGTTTATCAGCAGAAGTTCGGGGCTGTAGCGGTCCTCGATTCCAGCTCCGCAGCAGCTTCCCCCCTCCTCCAGGTCACACAACCCGCATGCTCGAGCAACTCCTGAGAGGAGGCAGAATCTGCTCGAAGCTTCCACTCTTGCCGAAAGCTCCCTGAGTTGGGCGGATATACCGGAGTCGGTCCTGAGGGCCTCGCCCCACCGGCGGTGCAGATCTTTGGCGAGAGTGATTTTTTCATTTATCAAGGTTGGTTTCATTCCTGGAATCGCGTGGCTTTCAGTTTGGTATTCGGTTTATTTTCGGATATTGAGTTTTTTCATCCTGGAATCGAAGGTCGAACGATTCACCCCAGCTTCTTTGGCGGCCCGGGTTATGTGCCATTTGTTCTTTTCGAGCAGATGAAGAACATATTCGCGTTCCAACTCCTCCCAGGAGTACCCGTCAAAAAAACTGCCCGGCGCCGCTCTGTTCTCTTCAGCCGGCCTTTTCCTTTGGTCCGGCCTCTGTTCCAACGGGCTGTGCGCATTCGTGGTTATAGAGAAAAAGTGGTTAGAGAGGTCTTCCAGCGTTATCAGGTCTCCAGGAGTGATAACGATGATGTGCTTAACAAAATTCTCGAGCTCGCGAACGTTTCCGGGCCATTCGTATTCAAGGAGAAAATCGAGAGCATCTTTCGAAAACTTCTTTCGGGCGGTCTCGAGCCGCAGAGCCTCACCGCTCAGAAAGTGGTCCAAAACCAGGGGTATGTCCTCCCGCCTTTCGCGCAAAGAGGGAACATGCAGCGGCAAAACGTTCAAGCGGTAGAACAGATCCTCCCGGAAGTTTTCCCTGGAGATTTCGCTTTGCAGGTCACGATTGGTAGCGGAAATGATCCGCACGTTCACCTTTCTGGGGTGTACATTACCAACGGGCTTAATTTCGCCGTCCTGGATCACGCGCAAAATCCTGGCCTGAAGCTGAAGGGGCATGTCTCCGATCTCGTCGAGGAAAACGGTCCCGTCGTGTGCAGCTTCAAAAAGTCCCATCTTGGTTTTCGAAGCCCCGGTAAAGGCCCCTTTTTCATGGCCGAAGAGCTCGCTTTCGAGCAGAGTATCGGGAATGCAACTACAATTCTGAGCCAGAAAAGGGCCGCGGCTCCTGCCGCTCAGCCGGTGAATTTCCCGGGCCAGAAGTTCCTTGCCTGTGCCGCTTTCGCCGGTAATGAGCACGGGAAAATCCGTCCTTGCATACTCTGCGGCCCTTTTCCTCGCCCCCAGCAGAGCGGAGCTTTTACCAATGATCAGATCCTGTTCGCGGATCGCTTTCAGGGTCTGCCTGAGCTTGAGGTTCTCTTGCACCTGCTCGGAAAAAACCAGCGAATTGCCAAGCGCTATCGATCCGATGTCTATAAGCTGCTGGAGCAGTTCGAGATAGTTTTTCTGAAGGTTGAGGCGGTTTCCGCCGGCGCTGGTGTCTATTATCTGGACTGCCCCGTAGACGCCGCCGGTTCTGAGAAATAGTGGAAAACAAAGTATGAGGCTGCTCTTAACGTCGATTTTCTCCTCGGCCTGCCGGTAGTGACGCGCGTCTTTACCTGGTTCGGCGACGGTCATTTTGCCGTTTTCAATAACCCAGCCCACAATGCTGGGTTGGCCCAAATCGATGGTCATTGATTTGATGCGCTCACTTTGCGCTCCGACAGCCTCGATGCACGTGTAGCCTCTTTCACTCTTAACCCATATGGATCCGCGTTCTACGTTCTGCAAATCCAGCAGGGCCGTCAAAAATTTTCGCTGCAGCTTTTCGGGATCGAGTTCCCCCGAAACAGCCCGGTAGAAATCAAAAGATTTATCGCCCATAAACTCTCCGGAAAGGCAGCTCAGCCGCTGGCAGTTTCTTCATTCAAGTGATTAAATCTTATTTCCGAATTATATATCAACCACCAGCACAAAAAAGAATGGTTTAATCCTTGCATGTCTATCGAGGCAGGTCAAGACGGAAAAAATTGCTTTCCACTGACCCGGGCCGAGACAGGAGAAGCTGTTTTTGAGCCCGGTCTGAAGACGTTGGACCCATTGACGTGGATTCTTCAATGACTTGAAGAGGCAAAATCGATGAGAGAAATGAATGCCCAACGGGTGAATATCACAATGAGAGACGGAAGCGTTTTCCGAGGCTATATCAATATCGGCTCCTGCAGGCGCATTTCCGACTTCTTCAGAAAATCCGATACCAGTCCGTTCATTGTTATGTTCGAGGCCGCAATCGGTGAAAGCAAGGAAAAAGGCGTCTATTTCCTCAACTGGTCCCATATCCTGTGGGTGCAACCAGATGAAGACGATCCGGGAAGGATCCTTCGACAGTATTACCCTGGAAAACGAGCTGCAATAGAATTTCTTTGTGCTTCCGCGTGGCTAAATTGAAGAACTGCCCTGGTCCGGGGAGTGGTTTTCCGCAATTTTCTCACAATTTGCGCGTACTTCTGGTAAACTATGCTTCCAGAGGACCTGATTATGAAAGTATTCACCCACGATGATTTCAAGAGTGTCTATGTGAGCGATCCTGCGGCTTCCCCGGGAAGGATAGAAGCAGTCCTCGAGGCCATTCGCAGCGAAGTCGAGCTCGATGAGGCCGTTACGGCCGGTCAGGACGACATCCTGGCCGTCCACACCAAATCCCTCGTGCAAAGCGTGGAAAGGGAAGGGCTGTACAATATCGCCGCGCTCGCCGCCGGGGCGGCCATTCAGACCGCCATTGCCGGCATGAATGAACCGGCTTTCGGGCTTGTTCGCCCCCCGGGGCATCACGCTTCGGCCGATCACAACTGGGGCTTCTGCTATTTCAACAACATGGCTGTAGCGCTGGAACACCTTCGGGCAAAGGGCTACATCAAGACGGCGCACGTCCTGGACTTCGATCTTCACTTTGGCGACGGCACGGTAAACATCCTGGGCGGGAAAGGTTATGTCTCCATTCATAATCCCGATGAAAGCGACCGCAAACGTTATCTGGGGGAAGTGGCCGCCCGGCTTGACTCGCTGAATGTGGACATAATCGGCGTATCTGCCGGCTTCGACAATCATATCGAAGATTGGGGCCACGTGCTCTATACGGAAGACTACCAGGAAATGGGCCGGATGGTTCACAATACCTGCAGGAAACTCGGCATAGGCTGTTTCGGCCTGCTCGAGGGCGGTTACAACCACAGTGTGCTGGGACTAAACGTGCTCGCATTCTTAAGAGGCCTTCAGGGACTTTGATTTTTATGCACCACGCCGCATTGGTTCGTTCTTGCGGGACACAAGACTTGCCCTACGGAGGAGGTTCATGGCGTACGATAAACACCCGCCCGGGGTTGAGGTAATTTTTCCGGAAGACCTCCAGATATACATTGCCGAGCACAAGGAAGGGACATACCAACTCGTTGACGTTCGCCAGCCCGAGGAATACGAGCAATCTCACCTGCCCGGTTCAAGACTCATTCCACTGCCCGTGCTTGCAGACTCGATGGAAGAGCTTGATCGCGCACGAGATTTAATCATCTACTGCGCGGTCGGCGGAAGGAGCCGGATGGCTGCCCAGTTTTTGGCCAGGCGCGGGTTTAACCGGGTCCTGCACCTCCAGGGCGGAATAGAGGCCTGGGAGCTCAGGACCGCCGCAAGCCCCCCTGAACTGCACCTCCAGTTCATGCGCGGGGATGAAGCAGCCCCAGAGGCTGCTGCGATCGCATGCAGGTTCGAAACAGGCCTCGAGCAATTCTACAGGGCGGCCTTTGAGAGGAGCGGGATTGCCGAGGTGAGGGACCTCCTGGAAAAGCTTATCAAGGCTGAGGAAAGCCACAAACAGAACCTTCTGAGGCTTCTCGAATCGCTGGGCGCAGAACCGGGGGATTCCTGCGAACCTGACGGCCGGATGGAAGGCGGGCTTAAAATCGACGATTTTCTTGCCCGTAACGACTATTACCTCAAGTCTGACCAGGACTGCCTGGAACTGGCCATTATGATCGAAATCCAGTCCCTTGACCTGTATCTGCGCATGGCCCAGACCTGCGAGGATGCAGCCGCAAAGGAGCTATTCCACCGTCTGGGCGAAGAAGAGAAGGCCCATCTGAATTCGCTTGCCGACCTGAGCGCAAAGATCGGGCGAGGATAGGAACCCGGTTGGGCGCTCGAATTACACTGAAAATGTTCCGGCTTGTTCGAACCAGGCGTGCCGGCCCATCTGCCCAATGGATTCGATCGTCTCGGGACCGCCGTTGTTATACTCGGCAATAATCCTGTATACGCTTGACTCCGAGAGGCCTGTGTGCCTGGCGATTTCCGCCAGCGGCCTCGGGTCGACCAGCAAGTTGTAAATTACGAGCCATTTCTGAAACCTGAGAAACCCGGAGGACATCCGCATTTTCATCCTGACCTCGTCGGCAGACAAATGACCGGTCACATCTGCTCCGTTTATGCTCATTTTCCCCTCCTAATACTCAGGATATATATTACGATAGATTTGGGTGGTTCATGGTCCACCTATATTAGAAAAAGAATGAAACCCAAATAGAGTGATCCACCTAATGCGAGTATATTGTTGCGGTATTTTTCAAATGTTTGCGCCGAATAACGTAGAAACAACTACATGACCTCAGGGAAACTGAAATCCTGGGTAAAGACACTGGTCCTTGCCTCTCTGTCGGAAGACGGACCTTACAAGATTGGCTATTTCATCGCTCCCGGCGTTTCCTTTTGTGAAAAAATGACTCGCGCCGTTGCTCAAAGCGGCGGTCCTGTATTCGGGAATGTCATTGCTGGTCAGAATGACCACCTCCGCGCCGGAATCAGCCTCTTTGATTATTTTGGTGAGTTCCAGACCGTTCCTGCCCGGTAGCCCGATGTCTACAAAGATTAGGTCTGGATTGGTTTCCTCCAATTTCTGGAGCGCTTCATCACAATCGGACGCCTCCCCGATCTCGATCCTGGGAAACCTGAGCGTCAGCATTTCTTTCAGCGATTTTCGAAAAGTCGAACTGTCTTCCACCAGTAGGACAAAACACATTTTTTCTCCTGAGAGCAGTTGATTTCTATTGAAATTGAATTCACTCCGGCTATTATATTTCTCCGAATATCGTTTCTTTTCTCACAGCGTTGCTAAGCGGTAAATACGTTGTTTGCAGTAATCGCAACATAAAAATGCTGTATTTTCTCCGATCTGCATGGTTTTGTATCGATCTGGGAAAAGGGGCAGATTCCGGCGAATTAAAATTCTGGCGACTTATTCACTAGTATAATAATATAAGAAAAAGTCCGATTCCGTTCCGATTATGTTCGTGTGCAAGTTTTCGGCAAGTAATACTTCGCGGAGAAATGGGCCGGTGGATTGCTGGATTGGACCCGGCTCGAAGCTGGTGGGTATCCAGTAATCTCAGGAAGGTTTGACCTATGCCAGAGAGAAAAAGAATAGTAATCGCCGAAGACCACACGATCCTCAGGGAAGGACTAAGAATGCTCCTGTCCTCCAACCCGGACTTCGAGGTGGTAGGAGAGGCGCAGGACGGCCTGGAGGCCATCCGCCAAGTCGAATCCCTCAAGCCTGACCTGATCCTGATGGACCTCTCGATGCCCAGGATGAACGGAGTGGGGGCAATTCAGGAAATAAAGAAGCTCAACCCCACCACAAAAATCCTTGTTCTTACCGTTCACAAGACCGAGGAACATATTCTGACTGCTCTGAAGACCGGAGCCGAAGGCTACATACTCAAAGACGCTACTCACGGCGAACTGATGCTGGCAATGGACAACATTTTCTCGGGCAAGAGCTATCTTAGCCCGGGTATTTCAGAAAAAGTAATCGAGGGGTATCTCGAGGGAAGAAAGAGTGTCAAATCATCCACCTCGTGGGATACCCTCACACAGCGCGAGCGCGAAATTCTCAAGATGATCGCCGAGGGTTACAGAAACAAGGACATTGCCGATTATCTGTGCATTAGCGCCAAAACGGTTGAAAAACACCGTGCCAACCTAATGAAAAAACTCGACCTTCACAGCGCTTCATCGCTTACCGCATTTGCCATGGAAAAAGGACTGATAACGAAGTAATAACATTGGTCTGTTCGCAGTGGCAGTCATCAGAGAAAATCAAAATCGTAAACAACACCAGCCTTTGCCCCGAGCCGGGGATTTCGACGAATGGAGTGAACGATGAACCAGACCCACTACAAGTATTGGCCAAAGCGCCTGCCCAAATCCCTTGTCTATCCCCAAACGCCTCTTTACGATTTTCTCGAGACTTCGGCCCGGCGATATCCGGACCGTACAGCGATCATTTACTACGGCCGGCGCATAGATTTTTCCGAACTGTGGGCCGAGTGCCAGCGTCTGGCAGGAGCACTGGCCGGCCTCGGGACGGCGAAGGGGGACCGTGTGGCGTTGTACATGCAGAATACGCCACAATTCGTCATCGGGTTCCTGGGGGGGATACGCGCCGGTGCCGTGGTCGTACCCATGAATCCCATGTTAGTGGCCAGCGAGTTCAGTCATGTGCTTGCCGACAGCGGGGCTAAAATTGTCATAACAACCACCGACTTGTATCCGCGAGTTGCAGATGTGTGCCGGGGCATGGGTATCTCGGAAATCATCGTCGGCTCCTATAAAGACTATCTGCCAGAACATCCGGAGTTGCCGGTGCCTGAGTTCATGCTCGAGGCGCCGGCCCGGATCGAAGGGACGCGCGACTGGTCCACCACCCTGGCCAATGCCCCAAGCCCGCCGGCGCTGACTTTCAACACGGATGACATGTGTCTTCTGCCATACACGGCGGGTTCCACCGGCATGCCCAAGGGATGCATGCACAGCCATGCGACGGTCACGGCAACTGTTGTCGGCTCAGTGACCTGGACCGCAGTCAGTCCAATGTCGGTCTGTCTGTCTGCCCTGCCATTCTTTCACGTTACAGGAATGGTCCACTCCTTTCTGGCCCCCATCGCGACCGGGGCGCCCTCCGTCCTGCTGACCCGCTGGGACCGCCAGGCGGCTCTTGCCGCCATAGAGAAATACCAGGTCAACATTTGGACGAACATCACCACGATGCTCACCGACCTTTTAGCGACGCCCAACATCGAGGAACACGACCTGAGCTCACTGACATCGGTAGGCGGTGGTGGTGCGCCGCTGCCCCCGGTGCTGAGCGAAAAGCTTAAAGGGATTACCGGATTGGAATACATGGAAGGTTATGGCCTGACCGAGACTATTTCCCAGACCCACGTCAACCCGCCGGACCGGCCCAAGACCGGCTGCATCGGCATCCCGGTGTTCGGCGTCGACGCCCGTATAGTGGACGTAGCCACCCTCGAGGAGGTGCGCGGAGGCGAGCAGGGTGAAATCGTGATCAACGGCCCCTCGGTTCTGAAAGGCTACTGGGGCAAACCTGAAGAAACCGAAAAGGCTTTCATCGAGCTGGATAATAAGAAATTCCTAAGGACCGGCGACATAGGCTACATGGATGAAGAAGGCTACTTTTATATATCGGACCGGCTAAAAAGGATGATCAACGCTGCCGGTTTCAAGGTATGGCCCGCTGAGGTCGAATCGGTTCTGTATCGGCATCCGGCCGTGCTTGAAGTTTGCGTGGTCGGGGTGCCCGACGAGGAGCGTGTGGAAAAGGTCAAGGCCCTCGTAGTTCTCAAACCTGAAGCTATCGGTAAGGTTACGGCCGAGGAGATCGTCAAATGGTCGAAGGAGCAGATGTCGGCCTATAAGTACCCGCGCCTGATCGAGTTCGTTGAATCGCTGCCCAAGAGCGGAACGGGTAAAATACCGTGGCGCCTGCTGCAGGAACAGGAGCGGGCAAAGTACGAGGCAAAAACGAATTAAAGGAGGAGAACCGATGAGTGCGGTTAAAATCAACACTGTTCTGGGGCCGATTTCACCTGCGGAGCTCGGCGTGACATTAGTTCACGAACATATTGTGGCTGGTTATCCAGGCTGGGAAGGCGATCAGACTATAGCTCCGTTTGATCACCGAGCCATCGTTGACAACGGCGTGGCGCTTCTAAAACAACTCAAGGGCCTTGGTCTGGGGTCTTACATCGATGCGACCCCGGTGGACCTCGGCAGGAACGTTGAAGTTCTGAAAGAAATCTCGGAGAAATCCGAAGTCAACGTCATTTGTTCCACCGGGTATTACTACGAAGGGGAAGGATCCCCAACATATTGGAAATTACGCGCCAGTTTGGGCGACGTAAGGGATGATCTTTACGAACTCTTCATGACTGAGGTGACAGTGGGTATCCGGGGCACCGGGATCAAGGCCGGCGTCGTCAAGACGGGCACGAGCAAGGACTGCATCACCGAATACGAGAAGCTGATGTTGGGCACTGCAGCCCGGGTCCAGAAAGACACAGGAGTTCCCATCGTCACTCATACCCAGGGAGGCAGCATGGGACCGGAGCAGGCAGAGTTTCTGATCGCTGCCGGGGCGAACCCCAAAAGCATTCAGGTTGGTCACATGAGCGACAACCTTGACGTCGCATATCAAGTCAGGACACTCGACAAGGGAGTGTACATCGCCTGGGACCGCATGGGTCTTGAGGTCCTGGCGGGCTGCCCGCGGGATGTCGATCGATACGCCGTCATGCTGGATCTGATTGCCAAGGGTTACAGCAACCGGCTCATGATTTCTCATGACTTCATTTGCACGTGGTTGGGCCGGCCGTTCACGTTGCCCGAGGCAGTAATGCCGTTTATCGCCAACTGGCATCCCACCCATTTGTTCAGGAACATCATCCCGGCCCTGAAACAGGGAGGGGCAAGCGATGCTCAGATCAAAACCATCGTCGAAGACAACCCGCGCCGCCTCTTTGAAGGCAAATAGGCGTTTGTAATTCAAGTTACAAGTTCCTCAATTCCTGAACGCACGCGAGTCTTTCAAGTTCTTCGCGCAAAGGGCCGGGCTCAAAACCAAGAGCCACGGCCCTCGTGCTGTCAAGGGAAACGTCAGCCGGGCGGGGCGCGGCCATTTGGATGCTCTGCCGCGTGCATGCGTTAAGCTTGGCATTGGGCACTCCGGCTACATCCCGCAGCAGTTTTCCGAATTCAAAGCGGGAAATGCGCTCCAAGCCTCCGATGTGCACGATCCCGTTTGTCTTGGAAAGCGCAAGTAAAATCCCCTGTGCGGCATTCGCAGCGCTTACCGGCGTTCTGTACTCATCCATAAAGAGGTTAATGTGCCGGCCATTCTTCATATCGTTTATCAACGGCTGAATGAAGCTGGCCGCACCCTGTCCGGCATCGCCGAACATAAGGGCAATGCGACAAACCAATGCCCGTGGATACCTCTCCAGCACAGCCCTTTCGGCCTCAGCTTTCTGTTCTCCATAGATACAAACGGGGCGGACGGGATCATCCTCACTATACGGCGGCTTCAGGCCGTTAAAGACCAGGTCGGATGAGATAAAGACGAAAGGAATGCCTAAGTCAGCGCAAAGGGAGGCGAGGTTGAAAGTGGCTTCAACATTGATCCTGTGAGATGCCGCAGGATTTAGCTGGCAAAAATTGGGGCTGGATTCGGCTGCTGCATGAATTAGCGCGTCGGGGCGAATTTCCCGAAGATTTTCTTTTATATCCTTGAAGCGAGTCAGGTCGGCCCGCCGCAGTTCCACTCCCCGGGGCTGATTCTCATTCCGGCGGGCAAGGCCATATACATCCCATTGGCCCCGTGCCATGCGGCATAAATTCCAGCCCAGAAAACCGCTTGCACCGGTGACTAACAGTTTCCCCATCTACAGCTTCACCTGTTAAACAGGGCAGACCCTATTAATGAATTACTGCCCGCAACCCTTACTGCCAGACAGTCGTACAAAACACGCTCTCCCTGATAGGCTGTTTCTCCCCGCTTCAGAATGCGCCATCCGCCGTTTTGGAAAACGCCTTCGGAGGCAAGACGCTCGACCAGCCGGGGAGCGGCATCGAGATATTCCACAAGCTGGGGGTCTTGAGCGAGCACGACGTGTTTG
This sequence comes from Syntrophobacteraceae bacterium, assembly GCA_052143075.1. GTDB lineage: Bacteria > Desulfobacterota > Syntrophobacteria > Syntrophobacterales > Syntrophobacteraceae > SbD1. The sequence continues at coordinate 14,453 of JBKQTS010000095.1, forward strand.
AGACCTGGGCCGGATATAATGGTCACGGGTTCCAGAACAAGATTTGCCAGGTCATAGGCTGGAATTGACGCAACGATCTGCCTGGCCTGCAGTTGAATCATGCGCGCCCGCGTGTCCGGACCTACTGTTTCCCTGCTGGTGCTGATCAGATCGAGCAGATGATCGCGGACTTCGTTAAGTTCTTTGGCCGCGTTCAGTTTTTTGAACCCGGGATAAGATTTCAAGGCCTTGGCCAACATCGACACTTCGCGCAAAAAATGGTTTCGCTGGTTTTCTGGCACCAGATACAAGGCGATAATCGATACGGGATTTCCGTCCGGGGCCCCGTATTCGATTCCCGTAGGGCTCCACCCTACAACGCAGATGAGGTCCTCTTCAAACGGCACGCGGACATGAGGACTGGCCCAGCCGTAGCCAAGCGCCGAAGTCGTCGAACGCTCTTTTGCCATGACCAGCCCGACCACATCGATGCCGGTGGGAAGAGATGGAATCGCCTCGATAATATGAGCAAGGAATTGCAGGGCGTCATCTTTATTGTTGTCAGGCAGCTCTATCAAC
>JBKQTS010000096.1:0-12933 GCA_052143075.1 Syntrophobacteraceae bacterium
GCCTGCGCCCGCTGGGTCTGGTCTACGGGGCGGGCTACGGCATCGGCATGAAACCCACTTTTTTCCTGGCTGAATGCGCCGAATCGAGCTCGGTGGGCGGGCTGAGAATCGACGTGGTAAACCGGGAGCTTGCCCGCGACATCTTCATTACACAAGGTATTTTTATTCTTGCTATCTGCTTAGTTTTTCAATAAAAAATCACGAAAGGCACTGTCCTGAATTGCGCATATTAACCTTTTATTCATCTCCCCTGAATTTCCCGCTTTCCCCTGACGCACCGCGTCGGACATTGCCGCGTCACGCTTTTTCGGAGTACGCCGGCTTCCCAAAAGATGCGTGAAAAGGTAAAGTGCTAACGATAAGATGTAAAGAGCAGGGGTTATTATTCAGGAGTTCGCATTGAATCCCGAAATATCCGACCTGCGGCGCCAGGTAAAAAAGAACTGCGACATATCCGATGCCCGCCATGCCGGGGTGTACTCGCTTTGCGGTCTTCTGCTGAGGGTGCGGGACCTCTACAAATGGGAGCACGGGATAGTGCCCTGGCGGGAGCCCCAGCCTGCCGAACTCATGGGGTGGATGGAGGAAAGGGAGGAGTACTGGGAAAAGATCATGGAGGAGGAAATCCAGCCGCTTGTCTTTAACGGCGCCAGTTTCGATCCTTTCGACATGGGCGGTCTCAACCGGTTCCTGCGTCCGTTGGGTTTGATCTACGGGGCGGGCTACGGCATCGGCATGAAACCCACTTTCTTCCTGGCGGAAAGCGATGAATCGAGGACCGTGGAGGGGTTGCGGGTCGATGTGGTAAACCGGGAGCTCGCTCGCGATATATTCATGAGCCCAGCGATGCGGCGCGGCGAGCAAATATTTGCCAGGCGGTCGTGCATGCTCTTTTATCTGTGGGACCAAATCTTGGAGGCGCGTCCCTCAGCCCAGGAAGCCCTGGATTTTGCTCTTGCCCGCCACGGGGCGAGTCTTGATGAGTTCCGGCGCGATGCGGCCCGTCTCGGAGACCAGCTGGAGCGGATTGCCTGGCTGGAGCTGGAAACCTGGGTCTATCATGAAATCGGCGAAGCGTTGGATGACGGCTTCGATGGCCGGCTCTTTAGGGAACTGGTGTCCGCCTATGCCAACAGCCCGGTTGAAATATTTGTACGTGTGCTGAAAGACGTTCTTGCGGACACGCACCCCCGAGGGTTTCTCGGCCATATCGTGCAAAACCGGATCGAATCTTCCCTCGGGTTCTACGTGGCTTTCCAGCGCGCTATCTCGCGAACGGTTTTCCCGGAGATCCGGGAAGCCTTCCGCCGGTTCAGGCAAATCGGCGACTGGGGCCTTATCGAGGCGGCCAGGGAAGCGGGCCGCAAGAACATGTTGCACCACCTCGCCGAGCTTACGCGCGTGCAAAGTGAATCGCCGGCGTTCGGGACCGACGCGGCGCGGGAGCGTATCCTATCGGAAATCCTTCAACCCCTGGGCATCGCCAAAAGCGGAGGGGGCAAGGAGTCGGAGTAGCATTGGTTCGGCGCCAACGTGTTCGGCATTGAGCCTGAACGTGTTTGGCATTTTTGCATTGGTCTGTGGCATTGTGTCTGACGGTGAGTAGGCCGGGGGAATTTCACCCCCAGCTCCTCTCAGAAGGGTGCCGGAGCCTCTCGACTCACACCGCTCCCGTCAAGCAAACGTGCCAACCATCCCCTGCCAGTGAACAAACAGATTCGGCTCTCTTTTCGCAATGGCTGACAGGAGATTCGCTGCTCGGGTCTTTTGACCCTTAAGTTTCTTGTACTTCCTCATTGCCCAGGCAATCATACTCGCCATTAGAAAAGGCAGTCTCGGATGTCAAAGAGACAGGAGACGCGAACAACCGAAACCCATGCTGCATCCATTCCGGGCAGGTGTTTCCGGACTTGAGAAAATCTCGCATTCGCCATATCTTATTTTTGCTAACCAAAAGTAGTTTAGCCAAATCTCTTCAAAATTATGAACCCAGCAGGGAGCTTTCGTGGCATCACGATCCTGCCGCAATGTAATCGCAGTTCTATCACTGTGTGAGAGTTGCGCTTTGACAATTCGCAGCTTTAACGAGGGGATTCTGTCCACCAAGATAGCTGTGGAGATGACGCAAAAGCTCGAAAGGGCGGCAGGGGAAGCCCGCAAACACTTGGGAATTGAATTGTCGAAAAAAGAAGCAGACAAAATCGCGCAGGCCATGAGGCGGGCTGAGCTTACATCTCCAGAATTCCATGGAAACCTCTCAGAGCAGGCCGTGTATTATACGTCTCTCGCCCTCGGACTCCTCGATGAGCTTTTCGAGCATATCCAGGATGCGCATAAGATTCAACACCTCGAACGCGTAGAGAGAGCGCTTCGGGAACTGTGCGACCATTTCGACAACAACCTGGATGGCTCCGCTATTTATGAGCAGGCGGGCCGTTCTGTTTCAGTCTGGCTGGCGTGCATGCAACAGTAAGGTTTTCGAATACTAAACGCCCCGAAAAAATGAATTCCACCAAGGAACTGATCTCATGCCAAAGAGGCGATTAGGAAAGCTGCCCCCACGTTATCGTTTTGCCCTGAACCAATACGCCGAAACGAGGTGGAGCAAGTGCCCAATATGCAGCTGGCTCACTTACGTGAGGAAGTTTCCCTTGCTCATCCATATCGATGGATTCGGCCTTTTAATTTTCGGGAAAAACATGCCGCTACTGCCCGAAATGTGAGTTCATAATTGCTCACCAGGATGATCTGGAACATTTCATGACTGAAATCTTTTCTGAGTCTCACCCGGACGTCGTCGAAAATGAGTATTTGGTGATAGGAACGGTGGAAACGAAGGTTTGGCGGGAAGGCATGATCGAGTCGCTGAAAATGGATGAAATTTTGGAGCATACGTCCGATATTAAAGATCACTTGGTGTTGCATTACGAGCATAGAGGCTGGGCGCCTCCCGATCACGAAAAACCCGGGACACTTCGGAAGGCGCATAAAAGACCATCGCCGAAAGTCCGGTCATAGGAAGAAAGGTTACGTCGCTTCCATTTCGTAGTTGAAAACAATTTTGATTCCCTAAATTAGGCCAATTCCCGCCATCCGGGAATATTTTTGGCGAATTCCTCCTGAAATGCCGGACGGCGGAGGTTGTCTTTCTTGACTTTTCCGGCAAACGCCTTCCAGCGAATATCATCTTTTAAAATATCTACCATCATGTGCCTGACTTTGAGCATGACCCCGGCCCGCTGAGCATACTCTTTTCGGGTTGCGTTGCTGTTCAGGTTGCCAAGCCCGGAAATATAATAGGTGAGTATCTGATCGGGGAAACGGGTCTCCAACTGTTTCGCTGTTTTCAGTTCATCACCGGAGTCCCAGCCATGGACTGGATATTTCTCCTTAAGTAGTACCGCCAAAGCCTTCTCGTACTCTTTGCGGTGCATGAGGATCTTCAAGTGCTCCGACGTCCAGGCATCGTCGAGCCGCTTGATCAACTTGGGTTCATACTCGCTCCATTCTTCGGCGGCGCATATCTTTTTGAACGCCTGGTAACCGGCCAGAGTAAGATGGTCGGTTGTCTGTTCAAACTGAAGGGCCAGATATCGTACCCGGTTGCCGCTTTCAAGGGCACGGTCCGAAAGAAATTTGCGCAGTTCATCCATGCGCCCTTGTCCCTTTTTCTCTCCTTCTTCGGCTACTGCAAGCGCTTTCTCGCGGTCTCCTGCGTCCCAATAGAACGAGGCCAAATCATGGTAATCCATGCCGTACTCAAGCTTTTTGTATCGCAGCTCCAGATATTTCTTCTTGTCCCCCAGCTTGCGGTAGATACGCCGGGCATGATCGGTCGGCCAATCCTTGTTTAAAGCTTCCAGTGCTACCGCCAGGCGTCGCCAGTCCTCATCGGTGTAGCAGGTGGCATAAGCCAGATCGAAAAGAGAGTCATCCATGCCTGCGTTGCCGCTTTTGATGAAAGGGATCGCTTCATCGAGCAACTGCCGGCGAATCTCTTCACTAATCTTTTTGCCTGCAAGTCTTTCCTGAATATCGTCAATGAGGCCGGCCACTTGATCCACCGTTCCATCGTCACCTCCACCGTAACTATCGAGTTCCTCCAGATCGGGGTACAATTCCCACCAGAGCGCCATTGCAATCTCACCTTCCGAGCGAATTTGCTGTTCGGCGCTGAGCGTAACGTGCTTCTTCAGATAATCGAAGCACTCGCGACGCATATCAGGGCGAGAATTCGCAAGATGGGCAATCAAATCGATCAAAGTCTCCGGCTTGGCCGCTGCCAATAAGTCGTTCAGGGGATCAGCCGGTTTTTTCTTCCTGGCCATTTCTTTCCTCACAGATGAAACTGGACAACATGATCCAGAAGGGGAAGTTTTCTTAAACGGAAATCACCATCGTATCGCTTGGCGGAATCAGCCTGAATTTCCACCAGCCCAAGGAAGGCGGCAAAGCTTTCAAGGCAGCGTAGCGAATAACAACTGCGCAGGATCTTTTCCGGTGAGTAATAGTCGCCAATAGGTGAAACTTCCTGCAGCAGGGCCGGGAAGGCGCGGAGAAACCAGTTCTCAAAGAACCGGCTCGATTGCCACTCGGTCTCATGTTTCGTAAGCAGATAAAGGCTGAACAGAAAAGATTGCTGTATGAGGGGGATTTGCTGCCAACGGTCCCGGAAAGCCCAGTTGTACCTTGTGGTGAATTCCCGGAAAAGCCGTGGGTAAATGCCGGCCAGCCCAAGTTTACTCATCAGTTTCCGGCACTCACCGCTTATGATAAACTTTCCGTTGTACTTCCTGACAAATCCGCTCAACCCGGAGACCAGCCGGGTAACATGCAGGTCGAAGAATTCCGGTTCCGAACGCAGGTCGCCAAAACGGTAGGTTTCCCGGTATTTTTCTTCTCCCCAAAAGGCCATGGCAATATCCCTGCATAACTTACGCGTGAGGTTGCCAGTGGAGGTCGCCTTAATGCCCTTATCGCCAAGGACTTCGGTCAACAGTCTGAAGAGCGTAAGGACCGGGGCTTCCGGAGAAACATCCAGACAGGACGGGAAACTGACCAGATCGGGCGTTTCGAAAGGGAAATGCAGAAAGCGATGCATCTGTTCCAACGAGAGGCCGTCGAAATCATCTTTGGGCGCCTGATTACGCTGTTGCGTATGTTGGCTCAAAAAGGCGTTGGCCTCTTCCAGCGAGGCGAAGCTCCGACCTTCGAGCAACTCCCTAACTTCCGCCATTACTGCATTGAGCTTGGGTCGATGAGCACCGCCATTCAGCTTATTGGCGCAGCAGACCTTGAATTTTATCCCGCTGCCGCAGGGACAGAGATCATTTTGTCCGGTTTTCATCTATGGCTCCGTTGTCGTTACATACTCCATTCCCCTATACCATTGGAACAGAGCATTCGTTTTCCTGAAATCAGCTTTTGAATTATTATCTTCGATTTGGTGGCAGAGTTGCAAGTCCGCAACAGTCCGCAACGATCACGTTCTTACGGGTCGCACCAAGCCGCTCTGTGGCGATTCTCGCAGCTGGCCGTGGTTTTCCATATGGGGCTCGGGATGGACGAGGGGAGAAAAGCAAACTAAGAAAGGGGCTCCCCCCGAATGCAATTACAGGATTAAAGCCCCTTTTACACGATATATATGGAACGCGGAGAGGACGAGCTATTTGACCTTTTCGCTCAGAGTCTTTCCGGGTTAAATCTTCTTGTATTCTCTAGCTGACCTCTGATTCTCCTGTTGAACTTTCTTCCTGAGTTCTTGTCGCCGGTCTTGAGAGCAGGAACGGCTTGACGGACGGAAATGTCTGTGAAATGTATGCCTGGCGTTGTTCCGGGGGAACCAGGGTGACAAGTTTGAGGGCCTGCTGTCTCTTGGCTTGTTCGTCCAATTGATCCCGAATGGAAAACTTGATACCGGCGGATATCATTCTCTCGGCGTACTGGACGAGCTTACCGTCCAAAACCTGCCCACCCAAGTACTTTTCCATGACATCCAAAGCCTTATTGGACAAAGCTATTATACCTTTACGAAAATCTCTTTCCTGTGGCATGATAATTTTCTCCTTATGTAGTTTAGTTACAAACTCTATTTGCATATGCTGGACTGGGCTACGCTGGGCTTCGCTACTCTGCGCTGCGCTGAACTGCGCTGAGTTGAGCTTAGCTATGATCTTTGTAATGACGCGGCGATCCTCCTCAGTTTATGAGAACTGTGCTTTGCTGCGCTCTACATGGCTTAGCTGCGCTTTGCTAAGCTGTGCTGTGTCGTTATTCCCACTTTGTAACTTGAAACCTCCCATAATCAGGCCGATGATTACCAAGAGCTACCAATATGCCCCCTATCTCAAACCAGGAACGCACCTTGTCTTCAGTGATTTTAGTGTTGATATCACTGCGCCATATTCCAATTTCCAATTCCAATCTCCAAGGGAGTTTTAGCATTGGCCTTGGTAGCGGTTCCTGTTTGATAACGGCACCGGTAGAAGCTTTGGTACATGTCGCTTCCAACAGGATTTCCCAGCGTCCATCTTCGAAATTTGTGAATATGACTGGCTGTCCGGCTCCATCCAGAATGGGATAGTAAGGGACAGTCCCAAAATCGATGTGTGTTTGAGCTATCCGGATGTACTCATTGAACTTGACCTTCTCGACGATCTTGATTGCTCCTGGGGGCTTCTCCTTCTGCAAGAAGCTCTTGAGATTCTGGAGTGGCATTACAACCTTGTTCTCATCTGCAAGATAGAGTTTCCGATCTGGAGGTATCTCTTCCTTAGAATGTCCCCAAAATCTGTCGAAGACCAATGGAGCTAATCCTTCTAGTGTTACTTTGATCTGGTGCCTTTCCATAATTTTCTCCTTAACCGTCCTGTGCAGTGCTTTATCTGGGCTCAGTTATTCTGAATAAGCAAGTTCCTTCCACTTCTTGAACATAGTCTTCTCGTGAAATACGCGACCTTCCCACCAGGCTATGTGGTCCGCAAGGTCCATCCAAGTTGATTTGAACAGCGCCCGCCTCTCGTCACTAATCAGAGCATCCTTGGGTGCATCTTCGATCAGTTTGCGCAGGGTCTTTGTTTTCTCAAGAATTGTTGCCTTCAGATCAACATCCACCCGCCCTTCGAGGTGGACCTGTACGAAGTACTCAATCACTGTGAGAATCCCAAGGTACCATTCTCGACTCCACCATACATCGCTCTCCTTTTCCGGCCGCAATGTGATCGCGGCACAATCTCTCAACCCCTGGCATTTCGTGGATGCTTTCCTCGCTCCAACCAGGTTCCCTGGCGCCATCGGCGGCAGTAAAGTTTGTTTATCGATTGACATAGGACTCTCCTTGTTTCTCACTTGTAGTATCCGGCCACGATTTATCTCCACGCACGCGGTTGCTGGTGCCTCTATTACTCGCCCATCTTGTAAATGGCGCTCACGACGCCGGCCTGAATCCAGAAACCCTCGTCAACCCTGTACCACGGCTCCCTGATTAAACATCTCCAGAACAAGAGCCTCGCCGGGGTGATGAGTAAAGATTCTCCGACAGCATCCCGGACGAGACCCAAGAGCGTGAATTCGGGCTCTTGATGCCGGCCGGACCAGGCCATATGGATATCCCTCCTCAAATCTTCCTCAGACTTGGGTGACCCGTCCTGGCACCCAAGTCACGTTTCGCCAATATGGACGGGTAGTTAGAGAGTTTTACTTAGGTGACCGTGGTTGATGACCCTTCCCTGTGCACTCATAAACAATTATCCATTATATAAATGGCTGTATTTCTTATTAATTTTAATTTCATATATTTTGAATCCAAAATCACCTAAGTCACCTAAGTTAACATCTTAACTCATTGCCATCATTACCTTTTCGCACTTAGGTGACATTTTCCCACCCAAGCCTGACCTCAGTCACCTCAGTCATGGCAGCGCCCATTTTATGGCCTTGCACCCAAGCAGTCCCCCGAAAGCTCCTTACGTGTTCATGAACGGTCGCCATGTCGGTGTCCGCTTTTCGACTAGCCACTTCGTCTGCTTCTCTTCCAGTAATTCTGGAGTGAGAAGACTATCGGGGTAATCAAGTTCGAGTAAAAGATCAAACATCGCATTCCTCACCTTGACAATATCGGGGTCAGGGACGCCATTTTCATCTTTGTACATGAAACTCTCTTCCAAATACCTGTCAATTTCTCGAACTGCAGTGTAAAGTATGTCTGAAATCACTTTGAATTTTCCTTTTAATGAATGTGAGCCGGCCTTGTCACTATGAGGGGCCTTTCTTCTTTACCACTCGAAGGCGCTGCGGTTTAGGTTGTGGAGCGAAATCCCCAATTTCCATCACCTCGTCGTAAATTCGGTCGGCTGCCTTGACAATCTCCCGATACTGCTCTTCGGGGTAGTGAGTCAGGCGCCTGATAGCCACGAAACCAGGATTGGTCCGCACGTAAGGGCGCATCCCCCAGCCATCCAGTGGAAGTTCGAAAACCAACTCCAGCAAACGATCCGCAAGGAGCTGCCGTCGCCTTGGCTTCCAGCCTTCGCAATACTTGTTAAAGGCGTAGTACATGGCTACTCCGCATCCCTCGTATGTTATCCCAGCAGCAACCCGCCGCTTTGGCGCAGAAATTCAATGAATTCTCGTCGGGTATTACTATTCTTCTCCGGCTCAGCCGTTATCGCTCTTTCCAAAGCGGCTGCAATCTCCATCACATCAGCAGCTGAGATCGCCTGGAAATCGCTTGAACCGTAGCCGCCGTCCCAAGGAATATCGGCATATTCAGGGTTATCTGGAAGAGTGGTTCCGCCAGGTTCCCACCCATACTTTTCCGCCAGTTCAAGCAAAAACGCCCAGGCCCCATAGCTCAAGGACCAGCGCTCACCGTTCATAGCTATCAGATCCATGCCCATTATGAAATTCTCCTATGATCGTCTTATGTCAGCTCGTTAGGATCTCTCTCCACTACTTTTTCTCGTGCTTCTTGTTCCAAAATTATACCTCCTGCTTGTCTTAATGAACGTCTGCTTCGTCCAGTTCAACTCTACAAACGTGGCTATTCTTCTCAACATCCTGCTTAGACAGCAACATTCCGGCCATTACCGCGTCAATGTCCGTCTGGAACTTAGCTGCCACTGCCTGTACTACACTGGCTAATACGTAGGAGTATTCCCGAGGGTCACCACCAGGTTTTGGCAGGTGCACTTCCAGCCCATGCTCAGTCATGCAGCACATCAAAAGAACATCACCCCTGGACTCAACCTTTTTGGCTTTAAACTTGTTGCTCATAATCATTTTTCCTTAATGTGCAGATATAGGATTTATTCCTCATCCAATTCCAGGATTGCCATAACCCAATTAGCCACATGAGGTACAGGCACCTCAAATTTCTTAGCGATGATTTCGATGATGTTGCCAGCGAGGTACACATAATCTGTCAGCCGGAGTTCAGGACGGGCAAATACCTCGCTCCTGAAATGAACATTATCATCCGTGGTACAAATTAGTACTGGTCGTTTACGCCTCATGATTACACCTCTTTGTTCTCTTTTATTGACGGTTTCCCAACATGCCTGATTTGGAAATTTCCTCAGCTTCAGTCATGGCGTGCGGCCGATTCCAGCCAGCCATAAGGGTCGGGGATTGTCATGGACAAGTTCCACCGGGCCGCCATTGCCTTGCCCCTAAAATGATTGGCCCGCTCTTCCGAGGGCGGCTGCTTCGAGCATCGAATCTGCGCTTGTCGCAACCTTTGCCTGCGGCTTACCTCGAATCACACCTTTCCAGGTTCTAAGGTCAACATGGTGCCCTTATCCAGGCCAGTCCCGACGATCACTGAACCACCCACAATGGTAATGGGTGCGTCCATCCTGCAGGACAAGGCCGAGCCCGGAGTGGTCCTCTGCCACGAATACCTGAACGATATTGCCGCCGAGAACCTTATTTGCGAACGCCTGGACGTAGTCTCCTTTTAAGGCCCGGACGTAACAGAACGCCACCCCGGATGGCTTAGGCTGGGTTATCGGCTATCAGGAGATCGCGCAGCATCGGCACTATCCGAAGCTCCAGGTCTTGCTGCTATTTGATTTTCTTCCCTGGCGCACGAGATATCTTTTTGACATGTCCCTTCCAGCCAGTTCGGGGTATGGGAACGGATTTGCGTGACAAGCTCTTCCATGTAATTCGCCACATGAATCCATAGGTCCGCATTTTCCGGATCTTCCCACGGGTTAAGTCTCAGGATTTCATCCACTGCACGGGAGATAATGTGTCTTGCCCCAGGAAAGATGTAAGGTCTCTTTCGCTTCTTCATGCTTCTCTCCATTCTCAAAATTGATCTCAAAAAACATCTCCAACTCGCTAAGCCCTCGTCAAGCCACACGTCCCTCGTTTCTTCGGGCCGGAGGAAATTGAGTGTCACTCATGAGTTGATCGTTATTTCCCGCCAAACAGCCACACGTTCTGCAGTTCCCGCAGTCGGCAACATTCCCGGTCATGGGCGGTGTGAATACTCCGCCAGACCTGACCACATGGGGTTTTCGACATACAGAGCGCTGAGTCGCCGGGGGAGATCTGTCCGCGCCGGGGTTGTTGACCACTGTCCAGTGCCAGACAAATCACCCTCTTCATCAAAGCCTTACAGCTGCTGTTTCTAAATCAGCTCCCTCATTTTCCTGGTTGTCATTTTCCAAGCGCCTGGAATTTTCAATTTCTTGGCTGACACGCTCGAACTTCGCCAGCAGACTTCGTATCAAGGGGAGAATGCTTTTGACGTTCGCGCTGAACTCCTTTTTGGCTGAAATGCCCTGGGCCAGTTCAAGACCCTGCCAATCCCAGCGGGTGAGAATCGTGAGCAGAGTTTCCAACTGCTTGACTTCTGCCAAGGTTGTGGACCCCGTGCCAGTCGGAGTCTCCGTTGATGCTGGAGTCCCGGAAGACTGCGATGCCTGAGTATCCGCCTGATTTTTAGGTTTTCGGCGGGGTTTTGCCGGTGCCTTTCGACGTTTTACCAACGCAGCCAAGGCGCGATATGGGAAGTCATTAGGAAATGCCAGGGCTTCCTTTATGACGACGAGTTTTCCGGGGGCATCCTCACGCATGCGCGTCAACTCGGTTTGCTGCGCGACCGATAGCACGCTGACGTCAACACCCCGCGCTTTGCACCATCGTTTTTGTCTCGCCACGGCTATCCAGTTAAATAGAGTGGATTTCTTTACGCCTAAATCATCCTCGCGATCGCAGACTATTTTCAAGGCCGCACGTTTCTTCGGGGGGTCGAGTTCGGACTCAGGAAACGTGAAGCACTGCCGGAATACAATCTCTCCTATCTTCTCCGCTTTCTCGTTCGCCTCTCTCCCCAAGACATTGGCCTCGTTGATGACCGCCATGGCTATCTTGTTCTCCTCCTCAGTATCCTTCGGAGTGGAGGGCTTTCTGCCCTTCTGTTTTTTTGGCATTGTCAGTTTCCGTCTTGTCCGGGGCTTTGCTGTTCCCTTCGACTAAGCTCAAAATGCCTGCAGTTTTGTGTTCTTTTCCTTCGTCGATGTTCCCATCCTCTCTAGTAATTATTTTCGTGCCGGGTTGAATTCACCGATTCCCTTAGTTTGGCCGGGTCCGTCCTTAAACCGGCTTCCGACTGATCTTTTTTGAGGAACTATATCTTCAGACCGACCGATTCCTCCTACCCAGCGACATCGAGTGCTGATACAGCTCCGCCAACTAAGTTACATTCTCTCCTCCGCCGGCCCGATTTTGGATTTTCCGCGCTCGTCACAATTCCCCACTCTCTGGAGACCCGAGACACGCGCCCGTTAGATTCGTCCGATCCGTTTTTTGTTTCGTCCGGCAAGGACATCTCGCCGCTACGAAGGCAATCTATCTCGGGTCGCTACGCAATGAAAATGCACATCGCGAAATTAGATGTGCAGTTTAGGGCGAAAGTTGTGCAATCAAACCGCACAGGGGAGTATTGGGATTGTGGCAAGGGACATCCGTTAGGCTGGCATAGATTTCTGAATTATTCGAGAATCCAGTTGATTACATCTTTCTCTGGATCGTAATAGCTCCTGGTTCCGAAGTGCACATACTCACTAAGATGAGCGACGATGTCTTCCAGATCATGGTCGCCGGCGGCAGCGGCGGTGAGTTCGCTCAAGGCTAGTTTCCAACAGCGTGTGAGTGTGGTTCGGTGCTTTCCATCCATCTCCGAGACAAATGTGGGCTTCTTTTTTGATGTCCAACGCTCCAGCAGGCGATACGTTCGGTCCAGCCCCTCTAGTTTGAAGGCGACAAACTTTTCCGAACCCTCTTTACCGATCCTCCAGCCCGAAATCTCACCTTCAGCATTCTTACCTGGGCGGAAAATCCATGTTGGCACAGCCGGTGCGTGCTCTTCGACCTTCTCATGCGCACCTGTACAGATAACGGGCTCTTCATGGATATTTTCGAATTCACCGAACTCATCTGCATCTTCAGGAATCAAAGCCTTTAAAAAAACTATATTTTTTCCTCGGTAGTGTTCGACTTCCATCTGATGTATTTCTTCCACCAAGTCGTCGTAATCTTGCGAATCCGAGCGGCTATGGAACCATTTCCACGCCTCTTCCTGTATTTTCCCCAGTTCTTCCTCATCTAGTTTCTTATCCATATTCTTTCCTTTGTCAAATGGTCCCGCCATTTCGGTGTCTCCTTTTTCGGTTGTTAAAGCCCGTATGGAAAATAGTAAACATTAGGATGGAGTGAAGTCAAGACTAATTTACTAATGATATCGGCATGTTAGATCGTATACCCGGCGACGCTGAGTGATTTACCGTAGAACGTATCCCAGGGGCATTTATTGTACCCAAATGCCCGGAATCAACGAGGGGGTCGGTAGCAGGATACGAGGGGCAGAATTTGCATCGGCATAAACCTATTTTAGGGGCATTTTAAAGGGAGTGTATTTTTAGC
>JBKQTS010000097.1:0-4155 GCA_052143075.1 Syntrophobacteraceae bacterium
GGTTCGCCCGGCCACTCCCGGTCTGGACTTCACCTTGAATCCGGAGGCTCGCCGCAACGTACGGCCGAATCGTGTTCGTTACCCTACGGACTGCATGTTCGTCTTGGGTTGCTCTCCACCCCGCCTCGCGGCGACGCAGTTTCCTTTGACTACCGGGAGCGAGCATCTCCCGGGAGGGGACTTTCACCCCTCAGATCGTGCCCGCTTCCAGGCGCACAGATTCCGGCTTTCGCCGGAATGACGGAGTGAGCGGCTTACCGATTTCCACCGAGCGCCCGGCGAGGCGGTTGACCGAGCACTATCGTTTCATTGTTATTTACAATAAAAAAACAATGGCCCTCACGCGGGGCGCTATGTTCAGGGTTTTTTTGCGCAAAAAACAATGGGGCGCACATCGCTACGCTCCCTTGCCGACGAATGGGCACACCTCTTCGCCGTCTCCAGTGAGAAGCGAGGGCTACCTTTTCCCGGATGTTTAGTTTCAAACACAAACGGCAATACCTCCTGCGCGGCGGCGCCGGCCTTTGGCGGAAGATCGCCGCAATCTGCCAATATTTTACATAAGCGGGATGAGGTTTTCAACACGGCGCCCGGATGCGGCAATGAGAAGCGGCAACAGTAACGGTTACCAGATCCGGCATAACGCGGAAAGGTAGGCTGGCGGGAGACGGTGGACTTTTCTCAGAGGGTTGGGGGAATGAATTCCAGCCGCGGAAGGTAGTTCCCGGTGCGTGCATTGTGGTTCCTCTGACTGCTTTTCATAAGTCTGGTGGGCTGCAGTTTTTCTGACTATCAGGGAATTCAATCGGGCTAATCATTGAAGCTCTATGTCGTATCAGTTAGTGAGTCTGGATTGTTCTTTTCATCTTTTCCCACCCAAACCTATGATATTTCAACATCTCTCCTATAGGGCGTTATGCGGCGTGCTATCCAGTCCCTTTCTATCTGTAAATCATATGTTCAATCAGATTTTGAGCCAGAGGAAGGTTGAAAAACCCGAAATTGCACTCGGTACGATGCGAAAGGCGGTTCTCGTTGGTTTCGTTGGTATATTCTTCTATTTAACGGATTCAAATTAGAGGTGTCCATGCGTTCGAACAGTCACGTTTTGATGCGAAGCCACGGCGGGTCGTGTCCCGAGGTACTGTCCTTTCAGAATCTGCAGGTGCTTGTTTGCCGGACGAACCTCATTTTTGCGCTTCCAGATCTCTGATCTTTTCCTTTACCCGGGAGCGCACCAGTTGTGCCCTGTCGATTCCCGATCGCCTGGATTCTCTGTCAATCACTCTAATATCCTTCGGGTCGAGCCGCAATTGAATCAGCCGTTTGGCCGGGCGGGTAAACTTGAGCCCACCCTCTGTCCAGCCGTCAAAGTCCTCGAGATCATGCGCCTCCCAGAATCGCTCGAGCCCCTCATCATCCATGGGGGCATGGGGGGAATTTCCGAAACGTCTTTTGATGTTTTCTTCACTGTGTCTTTTTCCTCCAAAAGCTCTTTGCCATGGATGGCATCGGATTCCCCATCTCAAGCTCGATCAGGCAGAATCAGCGAAGGTGGAAAAACACCCACGGTGCGAGCGTAAGCCAGATGAGGAAAGGGATCCATACGCGGCCCGCCGTGAGGTTGTATTCGTGAAGGACCTGAGAAAGAGACCTGTGCTGGAGCGCCAAACCCATGAAGAATTCGAACGCAACCGTGAGAAGCAGCCAGATGAGCCCGATTAGCAATGCCTGGCGCCCGGACGCTGGCGGCCGCATGGGGATGCCAAACCAGATGAACAGCCCGATGAGCACCGAACCGATCAGCGTCGAGAGCTGATGAGCGCGCAGTTCGGACATGACTTTCCCAAACGTTGCCTGCCGAAGAGCGCCGTTTGCAACCGCGATCGCGAGCGTCGGGACCCAAACAAGAACGTAGAAGATCAAAGTTGCTGCTCCCTGGAGATAAGACTATCTTTGACATCAAACCGGCCCGTCGCAAATCCAGGCACACAAAAAATTAGACCCGCTTGTGCAAGTCTTTGGATTTGTAGCCTTCTTATCATTGTGTCTGCCTGCCCCGAAATTCTATAGTCCGGGGGCCGGCATCTGGTAGCGGTTGTCTGGATTCCAGCCTGCACTGGAATGACGTCAACTTTTCAAGGTCGTTTCCTTTAGAACTCTACGCTACCACTGATCTGTCCATGACCCGGGGTCTCGAGATCGGTTTTCCCTTTTGAAGGATACGCAGTATACCTGCATTTAACCTGAAGACACCCATTTGCCTTTCTTTTTCCATTAATCCTCTCAATGTCGATTATGTGAGGCTATGCAACCCCGACAGTATTGAGGACATAGAAGCCATAAGCGGACCGGCCCTGCTCGCTTTGGCTGTTTTTGTGGGCAAGACGCGGCTTATCGACAACTGCGTCCTTGAAATTCCCGGCGTGCTACAGAATTAGCGGAGCTATCACCTTGAATTAAATAACACCATCACATTTCTCATTATTTTAAAAGGCTTAATATTCGATCCAACATTATTGACAGATCCAGCTATATACACATTGAGATCTTCCGAATAGTAGAGGAAGGAGCCAGTGCTGCCTGAATGACCCCATAATGGAGTTAGTTTTGTAACCATAGTGACCAGCTTTGGCGGCTTAAAACACATAGTTCCATAACCATATCGAATTGGGAAGGACATTCTGCGCCAGTTATGCATCCTCTCCAGTGTATCTTTCTTAATTAGTTTTCCTTCATTGAGAGCCTTCAGGAAGATTATCATTTCTTCCGCTGTAGAAACTATACCTCCATCAGCCCAGTAAGCGCCATTCGAACGGCTTTTGGTAATGTCTTTATCTTTATAGAAAATATCTGCCGGACTAACAGACCGCACGATCTCAGGTTCAGGATAGCCGACCAGCCAAGTGTGCCTGAGCGCCAAGGGGCGAAAGAAAAACTCTTCTAAAACGATGTTAAGCGGTTTATGGGTTATATTCTCGATAATTTTACCAAGCAATTGGTAATTTGTGTCAGAATAGAAGACTCCTGCACCAGGCTGAAAATGAGGCTTCAATTCGTCTCGTGCTCTTTTTATAGTATCATTTACCGTCCAGGACCTTTCAGTGTCTTCGACGAACAATTCAAAGAGACTCTTGCCGTCTTTGGATCTCTCTTCGTAGTAGTCTGCTATGCCTGAAGAATGCGATAACAATGATTCGATAGTAATATCATCGGCGTAATCCATATTTTTATAAATGTTAATTCCTTTTATCAAATCCACTGGAAG
The DNA here is from genome assembly GCA_052143075.1 of Syntrophobacteraceae bacterium. Taxonomy (GTDB): domain Bacteria; phylum Desulfobacterota; class Syntrophobacteria; order Syntrophobacterales; family Syntrophobacteraceae; genus SbD1. Next base: position 3,269 of record JBKQTS010000097.1, read on the forward strand.
GTATGTTGATATAGCATCACTTAAGGAAAGTCTATTTTCCTCGTACAATTTCATTACTGCGACAGCTGTATATAGTTTAGTAACACTTGAAATGTAAACAGGAGTATCATTGGTCATTGGCACGTGACCGTTTTGGTTGGCAATCCCTGCTGCGCCTACCCAAAAGTAGGAGCCATCACCCCTCATGACCGCCAGAACGGTACTTCTAATTGATGAATCTTTTTTTACTAATTCAGAAATCAGCCTGTTCAGTTTAAGATCCAAATCATGAGAAGATAAATGTTGATCGCGAAAATTTATTAAATATAATGCAGTTATAGCAATGACAATAAATATAACAAAAATGATTACTAATCGTATTCGAACATTCACTCCGGGACCTCCTGTTCGACTTCGTCTCGAGTTTGTTCTTTACAATCTGAACCAGATTCTCAGAAAGCAAATGAGTAAAGCGCCATGCTGCAGAATTCCTGAACCGTCAGGATAGTTTGTTCAGGTCCGCAAAACTTTATTCCAATTACGGTGAATTCCGCCTCTTTAAACCAGAATCATGCACCAACTTCAGTGCCAGGCATCCCAGCCGGATTTTCGGGTCGGGTCTTTGCCCGAAAAACTTCCTCTGCGGCCCTGAAACCCGTAAAAACCACATGATTTTCATATCGGACATGCAAAAGATATCTCAGTGAGATCCGTTTGCGATTTCAGACGCACCTCCATCCCCGGAGTTTTGTAGCCCGCTTTACGCCTGTCAGAGTTAAGCAGTTCAGGCGAAAATGATGGTATAATACCGGGCTAGGAGCCTGTCGGAGAAATGGCATTTAGAGCCGTTTTCTGCTAATATGGCCCCACTATGGAAAAGACATTCAAATCTTGTGACCGGAAACAAA
>JBKQTS010000098.1:0-84274 GCA_052143075.1 Syntrophobacteraceae bacterium
CCCTCACTTCGTTGCGGGTTCGCGGTGGCCAATTCGAAAGCGCCTACAATGCTTCAAGTTCGCGGCCGATCTTTTGTGAGGCCGCACCCTCACTTCGTTGCGGGTTCGCGGTTAACACTGAGGAAGAGCGTTAGATGCTGGACCCTCACTTCGTTCAGGTCCGGGCTTAGCGTCGTGACGGCTGGCCAATGCTTCGAGTCCGGGCACGAACCCTCACCACGTTCGGGTGCGCGGTGGCCAATTCGAAAGCGCCTACAATGCTTCAAGTTCGCGGCCGATTTTTTGTGAGGCCGCTTTTCTGAGTGCCCAGTTCGCGGCTGAACCCTCACCATGTTCGGGTTCGCGGTTAGCGTTATACCACCAGGGCACACCCTTATAGTTCGCGGCCGGAACCCTCACTGCGTTTCGGGTTCGCGCTGGACATAGTGGAAGCGCCTTTGACGCTGGACCCTCACTACGTTCAGGTCCGGGCCGCACGTTGCAGCCGGTAGTTTGCTGCTTCAAGTCCGGGCACGATCTCCTGTGAGTGCCCAGTTCGCGCCCGATCCCTTGTGAGGGCGCCTTGTGAGGCCGCTTTTGTGAGGCCGCAGGAATTGAGGAATTAAAGCCTAACAAAATCCCCTGATTCGGAATTCCTTAATTTTAAGATACAGATTCAGTAACAAGGGCAGCCAAACAACCTGCGAGAATTGCAGCTGCCGGCCGCCCCGGCGAACATACCGCCGGAGGAGTCCAGGAGGAAAACGCCGGCCCCGGGTCGTTGCAGTCAGGATGAATGCATCACCGGAGCCGGCGAGGGGATTCGACTGAGACGTCTATGACCGTCGAATTCGCCAGTGTCCCGGCACCCATGCCCCATACCGGTTATAATGGCCGCGAACCCATACCTTGCCGCGATATGGCGGATATGGCGGAGGACTGTAATAGACGGGCGCCGGAGGTGGAGCATAGTAGTAGTGAGGTCCACAGTAGGGACAAAAAGGAGCGGTTACAATAGCTGCTGCGGTTGTAACGGCGGCCCCCGCCACAACGAACGGAAAGAGAAGCGGGTTGCAGAAATAGCAATCCTGAGCATTCGCGGGCGCGGCCGGAACAACCATAAAAAGAGCCAGCCCGATGGACGCCAAAATGATGATCTTTCTTGCACTCATTTTTTGCCTCCTGATGTATTGCGGTCAATAACGCATTTTCAATGCTTTATGACCGCAATGACGTACAGGCTTTTTAATTAGTCTACTTTGGAAGCCGGGAAATTCATAATTGGAGACCGTCCGCCGCAGCCTTGCGATCCACCGTTTATCTTTCCGCCTGCACCTGCCGGAATATCGAGGCTTGCGGCAGATATTGCAAAACCTCTTTGCAAGTCTCAAACACCGTGCAGGGGTTTTAAATCCGGACGAATTTTATCGAGCCGGACAGTCACGAATTTGAACCAGTAAGATCCGGAAATTCTAATAATTTCGGCGAATGTCTCCAGCCATTTCCCCTTGCTGAAAACCGCCGTCGCGCCCAACCGGTAGCATTCAGACAACTCGGACCGGTCAGTCGAATCGGTAAGCACCACCACGTCGAGATGAGCGAACTGAGGGTGCTTTCTTATGTACCTGAGTACATCGCTTCCACTGAGACCCGGCAAATACAGATCCAGGAGAATCAGATCAGGGGATTCGGGTTTACTCCCCGCGTATTTCCCGCGACCGTGCAGGAAATCGAGCAGCTCCGAACCAGATTCCAGTGTCGTCAGAGTGTGGTCCAGTTCGCTTTCATCGAGGGCCTCTTTTATAATGAAGCAATCATCCTCGTCATCGTCAACCATGACAATTGAGACTTTTCGACCCGTTTCCCACATCGCCACCTCCGCTTTCGACTCGAACAGTGTTTAAAGCATGTTCTGGAGCAGCATCCGGCGAGCTTCACGGTTAAAAAAAAATCAAGAGAGGCTTTCAGCAACTGTCCCCACGCTTCACACGGCGCCGTGGGTGAGACCTTTTGCAAAAAAACGAGGAGGGAACAAAAATTGTCAAGTCTGAACGCATTGTTCTGAATTCTTATTCTAGCGGAATCCACCTGCTAATCAAACAAAAAACTATTGACAGGCAGTATTGTCTTGTGAGAAATAGTCCACTAATATGATGGAAATTGTTGCTTATCGCAGAGGGCTGTGATGAAATTATCAACCAAAGGCCGGTACGGCGTTCGACTCATGTTCGATCTTGCCATCCACGCAGGAGACGGACCGGTTAGATTGAAGGATATTGCGGCGCGGCAGGAGATCTCGGAGAAGTACCTGTCCAACCTTATTCCCCTCCTCAAGAGCGCAGGATTCGTTCATTCGATCCGCGGTTCCCGGGGGGGGTATACATTGGCGAGGACACCCCGGGACATCACCTTGAAAGACATCCTGCTCGCGCTGGAAGAATCGATGTGCCTGGTCGAATGCACTGAAAACCCCACGCTCTGTCAACGTTCCGGGGACTGCCTCGTGCGGGACGTCTGGTCCGAGGTAACCGGGAAAATGTTCGAGGCACTCGAGTCCTTTACGCTGGAGGGGCTGCTGGAAAGGCAGAAGCTCAAAACGAGTGTGCCCTTTTACAGCATTTGAAAAGCGGGAAGCTGGAAGTTTTTAGTTATAAGTTGTCGGCTTTTAGCAACTACTCAAAACTAAAAACTCGCAACTAAAAACTCTTGAGGAGAAAACGATGGCGCAAGCGGAAAATAGCGAATGGGGCGCGGAAACGATAGGCGTGCATGGCGGACAGGTGGCCGACCCGACAACCGGTGCGAGGGCGGTTCCAATCTACCAGACGACTTCTTATGTATTCAAGAGTACCGATCATGCCGCAAATCTTTTTGCCCTGAAAGAACTTGGCAATATCTATTCCCGGATCATGAATCCGACCAACGATGTTTTGGAACAGCGCATCGCCATGATCGAAGGCGGAAGCGGAGCGCTGGCGGTCGCGAGCGGGCAGGCTGCAGCAACTCTAGCGCTTCTTGCTATTACTCAACCCGGAGATGAAATTGTCTCGGCTGATAATCTTTACGGCGGAACCTACCAGCTCTTTCACTACACTTTTCCGAAGCTGGGGCGCACAGTAAAATTCGTAAATTCCACGGACCCCAACCAATTCAAGAAGGCCCTTACGAATGCAACACGCGCCGTCTTTGCCGAAACTGTCGGCAATCCCAAGCTGGACGTGCCCGACTTCGAGGCAGTGGCAAAAATCGCACACGCTGCAGATGTGCCTTTCGTTGTCGATAATACAGTCGGGATAGGCCTCGTGCGGCCGTTCGATTTCGGTGCGGACATCAGTGTAATTTCAGCAACAAAATTTGTAGGAGGCCATGGGACTTCGATTGGCGGGCTGATTGTGGACGGCGGGAAATTCAACTGGGGGAACGGCAAGTTTCCCGAATTCACTGAACCGGACCCGAGCTACCACGGCCTCAAATTCTGGGACGTCTTCGGGGACTTCCCCGGCCTTGGAAATGTGGCGTTCATATTTAAAACTCGAGTGCAATGGCTCCGTGACATTGGACCGGCTCTGAGCCCATTTAATGCTTTTCTTTTCCTCCAGGGACTCGAGACACTGACCCTCAGGCAGGAGAGGCATTCAGAGAATGCCCTGAAAGTGGCAAAGTTTCTCAAGGGGCACCCGCTGGCCAACTGGGTGAATTATCCAGGTCTCGATGGGCACCCGAACTATCCTATTGCAAAAAAATACCTCAACGGGCGTTATGGAGCGCTGATCGGTTTTGGAATAGAAGGCGGCCTCGAGGCGGGAAAGAAATTCATCAATTCCGTAAAGCTGCTTTCGCACCTTGCCAATATCGGAGATGCCAAAAGCCTGGTCATTCATCCTGCTTCGACGACACACCAGCAACTCACCAGAGAGGAACAGGAAGCGACCGGTGTCACTGAAGATTATATACGGCTTTCGATAGGCCTGGAAAATGTTCGGGACATCATCGGCGACATAAGCCAGGCGCTTGAAAAAGTGGGCGAAGGCAATTAAACTGGCAAGAAAATCAGTGATATACTTTAAGGCGGAGCGGGGTTCCGATAAAAGTTGCATGGAGAAGATGAAGTGCGTCAAGGAGATAGCATAGGTATCGTTGAGACCAAATCGATAACGATCTCTCCGCCGGGAGGGTTTTTGCTGGAGTGCGGCCGGAAGCTCAAAGAGGTCACAATCGCCTACGAAACGTATGGAGAACTCAACCGGGAACGCACCAATGCGGTCCTGATCGTCCACGCCCTTTCGGGAGATGCAAACGCAGCGGGCTTTCACCGGGGGGCAAGGAAGCCGGGATGGTGGAACAGCATGATTGGCCCCGGAAAAGGCTTCGATACCGATAAATATTTCGTTATATGCTCAAACGTTCTGGGGGGCTGCAAGGGGACGACGGGGCCTTCGAGCATCGACCCTGAGACGGGAAAACCTTACGGCCTGCGTTTTCCGCTAATATCGATCCATGACATGGTGAACTGCCAAAAACTCCTCGTCGATCACCTCGGCATAGAGAGGCTCCTGAGCGTATCGGGCGGGTCGATGGGCGGGATGCAGGTGCTCTGCTGGCTGACCCGGTACCCTGACCGGGTGCGCAGCATTATCCCCATCTCGACAGCGATCAAGCACTCGCCTCAACAGATTGCCTTTGACGAGGTCGGGCGGCAGGCAATAATGTCCGACATCCACTGGAAATCGGGGAACTACTACGGCGGGCCGCCTCCGAACAGGGGATTATCGGTGGCCAGGATGGTCGGCCACATCACCTACATGAGCGATGCCTCGATGCACGAAAAGTTCGGGAGGCAGCGCAAGGACTCCGTCGATGCCTTCAAGTTCGACCCCGACTTCGAGGTGGAAGGATACCTCCACTACCACGGCGAGAACTTCGTGAAAAGGTTCGACGCCAACTCTTACCTCTACATCACCAAGGCAATGGACAACTTTGATGCCGCTGAGGGCGGGTCCCTCCACGAGTTATTGAGGGGGACCGATGCGAAGGTCCTGGTGATCGCCTTTAAATCCGACTGGCTCTATCCTGCGTATCAGACCAAGGAAATCGTCAGAGCGTGCAAGCTTGCAGGTCTGGAGGCGAGCTATTGCGAAGTCGATTCAACATACGGGCATGATGCCTTTCTGCTCGAAATAGAGGAGGAAACCCATTTGATCACGCACTTCCTGAAGAAGGTCTACAACGGGTACGAGGTAATGAGCGAACATGCCGTCTGAGTCCATCCGGCTGGACCACCGGATTATTGCGGAACTGGTTGCCCCGGGCTCCTCGGTCCTCGATCTCGGGTGCGGCAGCGGGGAGTTGCTCTACATGCTGGTAAAGGACAGAGCAGCACGCGGCCAGGGTATAGAAATCGACGAACAGGCCATATACACGTGCGTGGCGCGAGGCTTGAACGTATTTCACGGGGATATTGATTCCGGGCTTTCCGAGTATCCGGACCGTTCGTTCGATTATGTCATCCTCAATCAAAGCCTGCAGCAGGTCAGGCATGTCGAACCAGTGCTGGCGGATTCCCTGAGGGTTGGAACCAAGGTAATCGTCGGATTTCCCAATTTTGCCCATTACAGCGCAAGGTTACAGTTGTTCTTCAAGGGCAGGGCGCCTGTTACGGCTTCCCTGCCATATCAATGGTATGAAACACCAAATCTTCACTTTTTGAGTATTTCCGATTTTTTCGTGTTCTGCCGAGACAAGGGCATTACAATCGAACGCTGCGAGTACATAAGAAATAGGGGGCGCCTTTCCAGGTTTCCGAATATATTTGCGCAAACCGGCTTATTCGTAATTTGCAAATGAGATTTGAACTCTAACCGGATTCGAAGTTCACTTATGGTCAAAGTCATTTTTAAAAATGTGGAATGGCAAATACCCGGCAACATAACCGTCCGGAAATTGATGACAGACCTGGGACTTAACCCCCAAAGCGTTCTGGCTGTCAGAGACGGCAAGCTGGTCAATAATGAAACCAGACTTGGAGATCAGGGCGAGGTCAAGCTGATTTCCGTTGTTTCGGGTGGATAGGAGCCAAGTGGGAGTACATCGTTGCCGCATGTGTGCGGCGGATAGCGTCATCAATATGCGCCAGCACAGACTTGCTCTGTGCGAAGTTCATTTTGTGGAGTGGGTTGAGAAGATATCATTGAGCTTCATGAAAAAGCATCGGATGTTCGAACCTGACGACCGGATACTGGTCGCGGTATCGGGGGGAAAAGACAGTCTGTCGCTATGGCGCATTCTTTTGAAACTGGGCTTCCAGGCCGATGGGCTGTATATGGATCTCGGGGTGGAAGCAGGGTGCAGCTATTCAAAAAGATCGTGCGAGTATGTCGAAAGATTTGCTCAGAACATCTTCCCCGAAGTGAAACTGCATGTGCTGGATGTAGCCGATGTCTACGGGAAAACAGTACCGGAAATGGCCGGACGCAGAAAGGGTGGAAGGAAAAAATTCTGCTCGGTCTGCGGCCTGGTGAAACGGCATGAAATGAATCGCATTGCGCGTGAACTCGGCTACACGGTCATTGCCACAGGCCATAATCTCGATGACGAAGCGGCTGTTCTATTTGGGAATGTTCTCCATTGGGAAGCCGAATATCTTGTCAGACAATCACCAGTGCTGCCGGCGGATGGTGTGGGCCTGGTGAAGAGGGCAAAACCTCTTGCCCGGTTCTATGAGCGCGAAACCGCCGCTTATGCGATCATCAACAACATTGAATATATGCAGGAGGAGTGCCCTTATTCAGTGGGAGCGACAAGCCTTCGCCTGAAAGAGGTCCTGAACTCCATGGAGAATGGTTCCCCGGGGACCAAGCTGCAGTTCTATTTCAGCTTTTTACGGGCCAAAGAAAACAGCCTTCTTTTGGGGTGCAAACGGCCCGAGCTGCGCGTTTGTGAGAAATGCGTGCAAGCAACCGGCGCTCCCGGTTTGTGCGCCTTTTGCCGCCTGTTGGAACCTGCAAGCGTTCACCACAAAGAACTCGAAGATGAAATTTGATGGGGACAGACAATTCGTGGTGATAAAATCAATTGGAGGTCCATATGCAGCCCATCTATCTCGATTACAACGCTACGACCCCCACTGACCCTGCCGCAGCAGAAGAACTTATTCCTTACCTGACAGAGCAATTCGGCAATCCTTCCAGCAGCCACCCTTACGGGAAAAAGGCCAGGGAGGCGGTGGACCTGGCGCGAACCAGGGTGGCGGCCCTGCTGGGCTGTGATTCATCGCAAGTCGTCTTCACCGGCGGCGGCACCGAGTCCAATAATCAGGCCCTCATCGGCGCCGCTTTTGCCAACAGCAACCGCGGGAAGCACATCATTTCCACCACAATCGAACATCCTGCGGTTGTGAACCCTATGCATTGGCTGGAAGGGCAGGGCTTCAGGATTACCTTTCTACCGGTTGACGGCGCCGGCCTCCTCGATCCCCGGGCAGTGCTCCGGGCCGTCACCAGCGAGACGATCCTTATCAGCGTCATGCACGCCAATAATGAAGTCGGGACGATCCAGCCCCTGGCCGAAATCGGGGCAATCACCCGTGAAAAGGGGATCGTATTTCATACCGATGCCGCCCAGTCGGTGGGGAAGATCCCAACGAGGGTCGACGATCTGGGGGTGGACCTCTTGACGGTCGCCGGCCACAAGCTTTATGCCCCCAAGGGAATCGGCGCTCTTTTCATCCGGAGCGGGATAAAAATCAACACCTATCTGCACGGCGCCGGGCAAGAAGGGGGCCGCCGCGCGGGTACGGAAAATGTTCCGTATATCGCGGCCCTTGGCAAGGCGGCCGAATTGGCCACAGAGCGCCTGGCCGCCGAAGGCGCCCGCATCCTCTCCCTGAGGGAGCATTTCCACAACAGGTTACGTGAGCTGGCGGATGGCGTAATGCTGAACGGACACCCGACAGAGCGGCTCCCGAACACACTCGACGTCAGCTTCGATGGAGTAGTCGGAGCAGACCTGCTGGCGCTGACACCTCAGATCGCGGCCTCCACAGGAGCGGCTTGCCATGAAGGCAGCGGTGAGCTGTCCGGGGTGCTCAAGGCCATGGGATTATCCCGCGAGCAGGGCTTTGGCGCTGTGCGCTTGAGTCTTGGCCGGTTCACCACAAGAGAGCAAATAGAGCGCGCAGCCGAGGTCCTCTCCGCGAAAATCAGGGAACTTCGTGCCATCCGGCGCTGACCGATTTATCCCGGAATGACAGCTCAAGCGATCACCGAAGAGGATTATTATAGAAGGCGGGTTGCCTGAGCGGAATCAATGATTATCCACAAACACAGTCAACTCAAAAAAGGAGAATCGAGATGGGAGAGATGTTTGAGGATAACAGTTTGAGCATCGGCCGGACGCCGCTTGTCCGCATCAATCGAATCACGGCAGGGTTGCCCGGGATCGTACTGGCAAAGATCGAAGGGCGCAACCCTTCCTATTCGGTGAAGTGCCGGATCGGGGCGTCAATGATCTGGGCTGCCGAAGCGCAGGGAAAGCTGAAACAAGGTAAACGGAATATAACAGTGATCGAACCAACCAGCGGCAATACCGGGATCGCCCTGGCGTTTGTCTGTGCTGCCAGGCAATATCCATTGGTTCTAACCATGCCTGAAACCATGTCGATTGAACGCCGGCGTATGCTCAAAGCATACGGGGCGGAATTGATTTTGACCGAAGGCCCCAAGGGAATGCCCGGGGCCATTGCTAAGGCCGAAGAGATCGTGGCCGGCGACCCGAAAAAATACTTCATGCCTCAACAATTCAAGAACCCAGCCAATCCGGACATTCATTTCAAGACCACCGGTCCCGAGATTTGGGACGATACCGGCGGCCGAATCGACATTTTAATATCGGGGATAGGGACCGGGGGAACTATTACCGGAGTAAACCGGTATATCAAGGGAGTAAAAGGAAAAGCCATCCGGTCGGTTGCAGTTGAGCCTATTCATTCACCGGTACTGACCGCTATCCGCAACGGGGAACCGCCAAAGCCGGGGCCTCACAAAATTCAGGGCATTGGCGCCGGATTCAAACCTGACGTGTTGGATATGGATTTGGTGGATGAGATAGCCACTGTGTCAAACGATGAGTCGGTGGAAATGGCAAGGCGTCTGCACAAGGAAGAAGGAATCACCTGTGGGATTTCCAGCGGAGCTGCGATGGCCGCCGCCGTTCGATCGGCATCTCTGCCTGCAAACAAAGATAAGATAATTGTCGTTGTCCTGCCCGATTCGGGTGAACGCTATCTATCAACCGTTTTGTTCGAAGGTATTATATGAAAAGTGTCAATGACCTCTTGAGGGAGCTTCCCTGTCACAATTATGGTTGATACATTTCCACCGATTACTTCTCTGTTGAGTTCATATGCGTCACAGGTATCCTTGGAATAGCGGGCGATCATCTCTCCGATCAGGCGATCATCCGGGTCTTTGGGAATTCCCGTCGCCAAAGCAGCCGGTCCTTTGAAATTTGCAGGAGTAAAGAGTGTAAATCCCGGTTTTGTCAGGCAACTGATCCGCCCATTCTCCGCTTCGTCTCTGCCCAGGACAACCTTGAGGTCCGGTTGAACCCTGAAATGTCTTCCCATCCTGAGAAGGTGGACGTCCGTCATGTCATAGCCCGGCGTGCAGGCGAACAGGTCCCGCAGCCTGGACGCGATGATGGGGTCGGTTAGCAGACATCCGCCGGCGGGGCAGGGGTAGTCCCTTATCCCGAGGGTTTGCGCCATATCGATCTGTATTCTTCTCGATCTGCCCGTGATGGAGAGAAGTTTTTCGCGGTCCACTATTCCCTCCTGCTCGGGCAGGGTCGGCGGGAAGAGGTGGGCTGAAAGGGGCCTCAGGATGAGTCCCTTGAGACCGCTTTCTCTTTCGATGAGTTCTATGGCATTCCTGTGCTGAGACATGGGTCTTTGGCCGAGCACCTCTCCAGTGACAACAAAGGAAGCGCCGAGCGAAGCCATCTTCTCCCTGACTTTCCTGAGCATATAGATACGGCAGTCGATGCACGGGTTCATACCCCTGCCGTGACCGTGGGGCGGGTTTTTTACGATTGCGAGGTAATCCATGCCCTTGGCCATTACCTGGATATCGACTCCCAGCTCTTCGGCAATGATACGCGCCTGGTTCCTGCACCCGGCCTTTTTGGGCGTGCAGTTGCAGAAAGGACTGGTAAAATGGAAAGCTATTACATCGATACCCTGGTCGATCATGAGCTTGACGGCGAGAGAGCTGTCAAGACCTCCTGAAAGGAGCGCAATTGCCTTCATATTCATCCTCGTATGATAGACTTATGTAGTACCCTAAAAGAGCGGGGGACTTTCCCCCGCGCCCCCGGGATTTCTGCCACACGCGCAAGCGCGTGAGGCAGAGCATCAGGCGGTCGCGGGATGCCTTCACGACGCTGCCTGCCTGATCACATGCCCGTAGCCGGCGGCAATCGTCCTGTTAAGCGAGATAATCCTGGATGCGGCACAGTCAAAGCATCTGTCGGCATTTTCATCCAGACATATCTTGTCGGGATAGAGTTCATAGAGAGGCCTGACCCTGGCGGGAGTGATATTGGGCATCATTACATTCGCTCCCGCCTGAAGGGCTTTTTCTCTTCCGAGGGGGTCAAGGGACCCCATCGCCGTTGTCGCCGGGATATGGGCATACGGGAATACCAGCCTCAAAACGGCAACAAGCCGCAAAGCTTGCTCGAGCGTTCCGCCCTTCTCGTTTTTTAAAGGGGTCCGGGGATGAGGTATGAAAGGACCTATGCCGACCATCTCCGCTCCGAGTTCGCGTATCCAGATTACGTCTTTGGCCAGGCTCAAGGCGTCCTGTCCCGGAAGTCCCGCCATTACGCCGCTCCCCAACTGGTAGCCGAGTTCTTTGAGCACGAAAAGGCACCGCTTTCTTTCATCAAGGTCATCATCCGGATGGAGGTCTCTAAAGATTTTCCCGTCAGTTGTTTCAATCCTGAGCAGATACCGGTCAGCGCCGGCTTTCCTCCATGCCGAATAGGCGCTTTTGTCACGCTCTCCCAGGCTCAGGGTTATGGCGAGTCCAGTCCTGGATTTTATTTCACGAATGATATCGGCCGTTAGTTCCGTGCTAAAATACAAGTCCTCGCCCGACTGCAGCACAACGGTCTTATAGCCGGTCTGCCAGGCCCTTATTGCGACTTCCATGATCTCTTCGCGCGTAAGCCGATATCTTTCAAGGGTAGCATTGTCCCTTCTCAATCCACAGTACAGGCAGTTTTTTCTGCAGTAGTTCGAAAACTCTATGAGGCCTCTAAGATGAACGGCCTCCCCCATTGTTGCGGCTCTCAGCCTGTCGGCTGCGTGGAGCAAAAGGCGTTGTTGCTCCCCTTCAGATTCAAGCAGCCGAACAAGCCATCCAACGGCGGGTATTCCGCATTGCTCTCCTGCGCTCAGGGCCTCGATGAAGTCCATTTTGTCAGTTTCCATTAACGGCAATCGTCCAGACCCCTATATCCCAAGATATCGTGCGTAAAAAGTCCTTGCCCTGGCCACATCAGTGGTATTGGTGACAATGGCCCTGCCGTCCGGAAAGATGATCATTTCGCCGTCATCGGCTTTAAAGCGAATCAGCAGGCCGCTCGAACTAACGCGGCCGACCTGTTCGAGCCGTTGGCGAAGCGCCTCAAAGTCAAGCTCAACGGATCGCGCAGGGTTTACCTGGACGGCATTGCGGCCGCAAAGAGAAGTCGTCCAGGAGACCCGGCTCGCATCGAGGAATTCAAAATTACCAACGGCGCAGCATGGACACTGCTCATCTTTTTGGAACTTCATAAGCTCAAAGGAACCGTTCCAGACATCGGCGTAGAGGAGGCCCGTCAAGGGAGGGGGCGATCCCAGCAGTGTCCGCAGGGCGATTGTCACCTGCAGCGACGCCACAACGGCAACGGCTGAGTTGAGTACGCCGGCGGTATCACAGGTGGGCACGGCGCCGGGATCGGGAGGGCTGGGGACAATGCATCTCAGACAGGGACCATGGCCCGGGAGGATCGGCATAACCATGCCCACCGTGCCGATCACTCCAGCGTATACCCATGGTTTGCCCTGTTTGATGCAAACGTCGTTGATCAGATAACGGGTCTCGAAATTGTCAGTGCCGTCGAGGACAAGATCGGCGTCCGCAAGAAGCGATTCTGCGTTTCGCGTTGTTACATCGACAGCCATCGATTCCACGGCGATGGAGGAATTGATCGCCCGCAGGCGCCGTGCAGCGGCCTCGGCTTTGGAGACATTCGCCGCCGCGTCGCTCTCTTCGAAAAGAACCTGCCGCTGAAGATTGCTCCACTCCACCAGGTCACGGTCTGCGATCCTAAGTCTGCCCAGACCGGCCCTTGCCAGCAGGTCGGCCTGAAAGCATCCGAGCGCTCCGCACCCGACGATAAAAACGGTGCTCTCAGCCAGTTTAGCCTGACCGTTTGCACCTATTTCGGGCAGGATTTGCTGCCGGGCATAACGATTGTTAACAGTTGAATTCATTAACTTCCGATCTCTTGTATCTGATCCCTGTTCTCCGTTATGCATCGATCTATCCATCCTCCTCCAAGCAGACGGTTGCCACAGTAAAAGACTGCGGCCTGTCCAGGCGAGACGGCCATCACGGGACGCTCGAACCGGACCCGCACAGTTCCCGGTTTGTCTTGCTCGACGGTGGCTAAAACCGGGGCCTGATTGTACCGAACCTGCACGGAGCAGTGGAGCCGCTTAAATCTCTGCGTCAAAGCATGCCAGCGGACACCAGTGGCTATCAGTCCCTGAGCAATCAATCCTTCTTTGCTGGTGGTGAGGAAAACAGCGCCACTTTTCGGATCAATAGATTTTACCCAGGCGGCGGAACCCAGGGCAACCCCGAGCCCTCGCCGCTGCCCGACGGTGAATCGGTGAATCCCTTCATGCATACCCAGGAACCTGCCTTCTTCATCAAGGAACGGTCCCGGGTTCATGCCTTCACAGAACCTTTGCCGCAGGATTTCCGGGTAGGCCGTCCCTTTTGTGGAGAAACACGCATCCTGGCTTTCCTGCCGATCCGCGTTGCGCAGTCCAATACGCCGTGCCTTACTGCGAACTGCGTCTTTTGTGTGCCGGCCGACCGGGAACAGTGCCGCCGAAAGCCCCTCGGCGCGTAGCGAAAAGAGAAAATAGGACTGGTCTTTTCGAATGTCCACGCCGCGCAAGAGGAAAGCCTCGCCGTTCTTTCGCACACCGATGCGGGCATAATGCCCCGTGGCTATTTTCTCTGCGCCCAGAGCCTTGGCATAATCGAGCAGCATGCCGAATTTTATGTGCTCATTGCAAATGACGCAAGGATTGGGAGTACGGCCGCGGGAGTATTCCTCCCAGCTCCTGAGCAGGACGGTTTGTTCGAAGACTTGACGGCAGTCCAGCACGTAGTGATGTATACCGAGGTGGCCCGCAGCAGCCCTGGCCTGGGCGACGGAATCGGTCCCGCAGCAGGATCGCCCCGGAGCGGACTCGTGACATGACTGCAGTTGCAGGGTGACTCCGATGACCTCAAATCCCTGCTCCAAAAGCAGAACAGCCGCGACGCTTGAGTCAACCCCGCCGCTCATGGCCACAACGATGCGTCTTTTCGGCAAAGTCACTGCCGCAGTCCTTCCACCAATTCCGGGAGAACCCCCAGAACAATGTCCACTTCTTCCGCAGTGTTATCAATGCCGAGCGAGAAACGGATACAGCTCGATGCCTGGTCTACCGTACATCCCATCGCTAAAAGCACATAGGAAGGTTCCATCGTATCAGACTGGCATGCTGAGCCCGTAGAAACGGCAATTCCCATCAGGTCAAGATTCATGGCGAGCATCTGACCGTCCACCGCCTCGAAACTCACGTTCAAAGTGTTGGGCAGGCGGTGTTCCGGGCACCCGTTGATCTTTACCCCAGGCACTCGCTCGACGATGCCTTTTTCCAGTCGATCCATCAGGGACCCGGTGAGATGACTGTTCTCATGAAGCAGCCGCCCGGCAAGCCGGCATGCCTGCCCGAAGCCGACGATGGCCGCAACATTTTCGGTTCCAGCCCGCCTCCTTCGCTCATGATGGCCGCCGTGGATAAGCACCGGCCCAGGAATGCCCGAGCGCACGAAGAGCGCGCCGCAACCCTTTGGACCGTGAAATTTATGAGCGGAGAGGCTCAACAGATCGATCCCCAGGTGGCGCACATCCAAGGGAATTCTGCCCGCAGCCTGAACGGCATCCGTGTGGAACAGTATTCCCCTTGATTTTGCGATTTCCGCCGCTTCCCGAACCGGCTGTATTACGCCGGCCTCATTATTGGCGAGCATTACGGAAATCAGGATGACATCATCATCGATTGAATCGGCAAGCGCCTGCAAGTCTATTCGGCCGTGGCTGTCCACGGAAAGACGTGTCACGCGAAATCCATTTCTCTCCAGGTAACCGACGGAGTTCAATACGGCCTGGTGTTCGACCGCCGTGGTGATGATCCGGCTGCCCGGCTTTCCGAGGAGGTTGGCAATTCCGAGTATTGCCTGGTTGTCGGCTTCGGTTCCCCCGCTCGTGAAGACGATTTCATCAGCAGACGCGGCGATAAATCCGGCAGCGCGTTCTCGAGCCAGGTCTATGGCCCGCCTCGCCTCCTGGCCGAACCAGTGGATGCTGGATGCATTGCCGTAAATATCACGAAGATATGGGAGCATCTCCTCCAAGACTTCGGGATGGAGCCGCGTAGTGGCATTGTTGTCAAAATAGATGCGTTTCATGCCTCAAGATACCCCTCTTTTTCTTCGCTCCTTTGCTTGAAACTTGATCTGCTGCTCGTCGCGAGGCGATAGAACCTGAAGGAATTATATTCTTTTCTGCTCACTTATTGACTTCGTGCATGGCCCCGGTCCGATATCCCTGCAGATCAAGTGTGACGAAGGTGTAGCCGGCGTCTTTGCACGCGGCGGCGACGGCTTCGCGCAGCCCATTTTCAAACAGCCTGCCCATATCCTCCGGTATGATTTCCACTCTGGCGAGCGTTCCGTGGTCGCGAACGCGCAACTGGCGAAATCCCAAATCGCGCAGAAGCGATTCGCTCCTGTCGATGCGCCCAAGACGCTCAGGGGTTATAAGTTCGCCGTATGGAATCCTTGATGCAAGGCAGGGCGAGGAAGGTTTGTCCCAGTTCGAAAGGCCGTAATACTTTGCAAGACGGCGAATCATTTCCTTACCGATGCCCAGTTCCAGGAAGGGGGAACGGATGCCTAGTTCACGCGCAGCCGCCATGCCCGGCCTGATATCAGTCAGATCGTCGGTGTTGCTGCCGTCAACGACAAAAGGCAGGTTCTCTTCGGATGCCCTTTCAACTAATCGTGTAAATAGACTCTTCTTGCAGAAATAGCAGCGATTGCGAGGGTTGCCTTTATAGTGTTGATCTTCGAGTTCGCCGCTTTCCAAAGTGATCCAGCGCACGCCCAGCCGTGAGGAGATCGTCCTTACCGATTCCAGGTTGTGGGCCGGGACGCTCGCCGATGTACCCGTTACAGCCACGGCGAAGTCTCCCAGGGCTTTATGGGCCGCAGCCAGCAGTACCGAGCTGTCCACTCCTCCCGAAAAGGCGACCAGCACCCCTCCCATCTCTTTGAAGAGTGCCTCGAGTTGACGCCCTTTGGCTTCCATTACCAAAACCTCCTGCTGAGAGTAAAGTGAACCGAAATTATAACCTAAACTGAGCGATTAGCTAGTCTCCATCCGGAAACCCCGGATGAACGCAGGAGAATTTCACCTTATGAGAGACTCACGGTTTACGATCCGGAAAGGGGGCATTTTTTGTTCCGGCAAGGAAATCGATGGGTTGTGCGGAGGCGTACACGATCACGACCCTGCAGCCGGGGCCGGACTATGACCAAGGATATGCGGCTTAAAAGTCCTGGTACGACACTACCTCGATTCCGTGTTCCTCAAGGTCTGCAATGATTGGCTTTACATCGGTTTTCTTGAGCCGAACGGAATAGGAGTAGTCGGGTCCCTCTTCGAGAGGCAGATGGCAGAGGCTGATAATTTCGGCCCCATGCAGCCTTACGATTCGGGTTATCTCCGGAAGCGGGTTGGGAGAGCCTGAGACCTTTATGTCCAGTCGCGTGGATTCAGTGAAAAGTCCCAGGAAACTGATGAAGGCCGAAAGAATGTCGGTGACGGTTATTACCCCGACCAGCGTACCATTCTTGACTATGGGCAGACCGCCAACACGCTTATCCAGCAAAATGCGCGCAGCGTCCTCGAGCGCCATCTCGGGATGAATCGTGAAGGGTTTTCGAATCATCACGTCCTCAAGGGTCAATTCCTCGAGCATCGACGCGATAAGCACCCCCCTTAAGTCCGCGTCCGTAATCCAGCCCAGCAGATTCATCTTCTGATCCACCACCGGCAGGTGCCGGATGGATTGCTGCTTCATCAGGGCCATAGCTTCCTGAATGGAGGCTTCCTTGCTGATAGTTACAAGATCGGTTGACATCCAATGGCTCACTACCACGCGGCCTCTCCTTGCGTGCAAAGAGCATTAAAATCGGATAAATCCGATTTAATGAGCAATTCCAAGCGGTTTTAAGAACGAGAAAAGGCTAAGCCAAATTCCCTTAAAATGCAAGAGCTTTTCTAAAGACGCGAGGTGGCTGTCATCAATGAAGGCGTAAGATAACCGCGCACAATGTGCGCTCCTGCCCGGAGTTCGGAGCGGTTCGCGGAGCGTCCGACTATGTTCTTATCCTCACCGGATCCTGATCGCTCTTTCCCATGAGGCCGGCTATGCTTACTGTCCGGTCTCCGAGCATGTTTGTGTAGCTCCCCAGTTCGTTATCGTACCAGCCGTAAATCACCGCCTGGGTGACCGGCACCTCGATAAACCTTTGCCGTCGCGATCCATCAGTCTCGACGCTTCGCGATACGATTCCCGGGTCAAGCACAGCCGAATTGTCCGCACCGGTCGACTTCAGGTACTCGACTTCGGAAGCCAGGCGCTCTACATCGATGCCGATGCGAACTGCCGAAGTGCGCGTATGGTTCTCGAAACCTTCGATAACTGCAGCGGCCCTGGGCAGTCCGATAATGTCGGAGGACACATTCTGTTCTTCGGATAAAATCAGGTAGCCCTCGGGAAAATGGGAAACGGCTCTTTTGTATATGTCATTTACCAACTCACGATTGACCGGCTTCGTCATGCTCTCGTCCTGAATCATCAGTGCCAGGATTATGAGAGAGCCGGTCGTCACGGGGATTCTAACGGACTCGGCGATGAAGCCGATTCTTTTCATCTCCGGGATCACCAGCCCGAGCGCTTTGGCTGCCCCGGTGCTGGTCAGGATGATATTGTTGAAGGCCGAACGGGACTTTCGCAGATCGGTTGCTTTGGCTTTCGGCGCACGGTCCAACACGGATTGCGAACTGGTGGCTGCGTGAACGGTGGTCATCGCCGCCGAAAGGATGCGCTCGGCCCCGAAATAATCCAGCAGGGGTTTCACCATGTAAGCAAGACAGGTGGTCGTGCAGGAGGCGTTTGATACGATCAGGTGCTTCTTGGGATCGTAATCGGAATCGTTTATGCCCATAACGGTCGTAATGGCATCGGGAGGCATTTCCCGGCCCTTGTCCTTTATCTTGAATGGCGCCGATACGATAACCTTCTTTGCACCCGAAACAAAATGGCCTCGCACAGCCCCCTTCGGGTCATCCGGAGACGCTGTAGGATCGAGAAAAGCGCCCGTGGCGTCCACGACGAGGTCAACCCCGTATTTCCGCCAGTCTATATGACTCGGATTTCTTGCGCTGCGCAAAAAAGTTGTCTTTATCCCGTTCACTACAAAGCTGCCCGACTTTTCGTCGATCTCTTCAATGACCCTGCCTGCCCGGAAGCCATAGAGATAGTTGCGCAAAGCCCCGTAGGTGGAATCCTTCTCCAGGAAGTGGGCTATGTCATCGAGTCTTGTCCCAACCTCCCGGCCTATATTGACCACGATCTCCGAGAAGTACTTTCGTTCCACATGATGCCAGATCGAGAGTTTTGCGATTCTTCCAAGGCCATTGATGCCCAGTTTCATAGGAACCATTTTCTCTTCGTCCATTTCACGGCCTCCGTGCGAAAAGAAGATGAAACATAAAATTAGACCCGATATGAAAAGTATCAACGATGAGCGGGCCAATGTCAAAAACTTATTCCGGTAATCCGCACCGATTTCCCGGCAAGAATCAGGGGGCTACCCTTGAAGATAAGGTTGAATGCAAAATCCGTTAACGTTTTGCGGAATGAATCGGTTTTTCTTATGCTTATCTTTATTTTATGAGAACCACCGCGCCGGGCGCGGGAATCGTCGACGCCATGTATGACGTTGCAGGGCTAAATGAATGAAAGGACCTCAAAACATGGAAGAGAAAAGTTGCGAATTACGGGGCAAGATTTTCCCGAATGGCACCGTAACCTGTATAGGTGATCAGTGTATATATTGTTCGGATGGGAATTGGGCCCCCGATGGCTTCGAGTTTACACTAAGCAGCGTTCAAGATTAGACTATGGCAAGATGCAGCCCACTGCTCAGCAGGGGGTTGCTGACGCCAAAGAAAGCCGGGATATCAACCGAGGTGATTCAATCGGCCGTTGAAGGCGCCGGCAAAGCCCGGGAGATTGGGAGGATGCGTTAGTATCTCTGAAATTTCTCATTGGAATCCCGGCGGGTATCCAGGCCCGCTAGGTCAAGCGTGCCGCGCACCCGCAAAGACGGCGCCCCGGGCATTGACCGGCAGACGGCGAATGCGATGAAAAGCGCGTGAGGACCTGTAGCATTAGTGATTTGAGAGACATGGCCCGGCCCGTCTCGAGCTGGACCGGAGAAGGAGCTGAGATGGAGCAAACCGATTGCGTTTATGACGATAAACAGTATCCCAACGGCAGAGAGTTATGTATGGAGGATCTGTGCATACGCTGTGACAGCGGAGAGTGGGTGACAAGTGAATCCGATTTGGGCTACGGTTACTGACAAAGCGGTCTAAAGTCTCTGGAAAGACCGGGGCGCCCACTATGTTTTCCCGATACAGGCCAAGGGCGGAAGCGAGTTTCCTTTGATAAAGGCTATTCATAATCCGGGCTGGCGGAAAGGTTTACCTGCTCAACTTCCAGCATGCCCGAGTAAATGGCTCCGCTCCTGCCGTCGATGCTTATTGAGTCGCCCGTTTTAACCGGGTGTCCGTCAATGACGCAAGTCTTTTCCGAGTCGCGGACCCTCATGCGGCTCACACCGACTACGCACGTTTTGCCAAGCCGGTGGGCTACGATGGCTGCGTGCGAGGTCGCGCCCCCCTTGGACGTGAGAACTCCATCCGCAACCGAAATCTCGTGTATGTCGTCGGGGACCGTGTCGGAGCGTATCAAGATGACCGGTTTGCCGGCGCACTCTGTTTTGATGCGCTGGATGGATTCCAAATCAAAGGCAGCCAAGCCCGAGATCGCTCCGCCGCTAACCCCGATACCGCTTCCCAGGTACCTCGAGTGGAGGTCTTCGCTCTTTTTGAAAACCGGATAGGAGCGCTTTGTCCGGGGAGTCATGTTGCGGGCCTGAAGGACATACACGCCCTCTTCTCCCGCTCCCTGAAATGTGAACTCCACTTCCTGGGGCGTCCAGTGGTTTTCATAGACCAGCTTTCTGGCTATGTCTGACAACCTCTTATAGACGCCGGGGAAAAGGGCCTGGAGCGAAGTCTCCTTGGGCTCAGCCTCTCCGAGTCTTTGTTGTTCGGAGAGCGGGAGCGTTTTGACCAGACCTCCCACTACGTCTTCTCCCTGGTTTCCCCATGTGAAGTCGCCGACCGGATCAACCTTGTCTACAGATGTGCGCGGATTGTGGGTGAACATGACACCGGCCCCGGAATTAATGTCCAGATTTCCGAATACCATTGCCTGGATGGTAACCGCAGTTCCCCAGTTGTCCGAAAGCATCATGATCTCACGGTAGGTCTTCGCCTTGTCTGATTCCCATGATTCCACGACCTGCCGGATGGCCGTAAAGAGCTGGTCGGTTGGGGATTCGGCAAATTCGATGTGATGCGAGTGCAGGACTTCCCGGTAGGCCAGAGCAAGCTCCCTGATTTCGACCGGGGAGAATTCCCGTTTAACGGACCTGCCATATATTCTCTTGTAATGGTTCATCATGGTGTTGAATTCTTCGCGCAGAATTCCGAAAGACATTCCCCAGGACTGTACAAAACGCCTGTAGTTGTCCCAGGCGAACCATGCTTCTCCAGTTTGCGCGATCAGGCCTCCGACTATTTCCTCGTTGATTCCCACGTTGAGAAAGGTGTTCATCATTCCCGGCATCGAGACCGCCGAGCCGCTCCGGACGGAGAAAAGAAGGGGGTTGGCGGGATGACCGAATTTGCGGCCCGTTTCGACCTCCACTTGCGCCACCATTTTCATCACCCGATCGACGAAATCCTCCCGGGATTGCCAGAAACTCTCTATTACGGGCCTGCACCGGAAATACTCAGTAGTTATGACGAACCCGGGGGGGACCTTGATCCCCATCGAATGCAGATTGGCCAGTATGTGCCCCTTGCTCCCCATATATATGGAATCGTGTGTATAGCTGTTCGGGTGATAAAGGTAAGAAACAGTCCTTCCGGGGTCATAGCTCAGGAGCAAGTCGAGATCATGGGCGCTCAGCTCTTCGCGCTGCGTAGCCAGGGTGGTAAGAATGCTGGCGATGAAATGGTCGAAATACTGGAGCCCGAAAGTTCTGGCGATCAGGTCGCGAAGAAAGCTCTCCGAGACTCTCTGGGCTCTTTCCGCCGCAACATCACCGTCTCTTTGATATCTCTGAAGTAGTCTGTCGGGTCCGAGTTGCTTGATGATAAGTTCGAGGTTTTCATCATGAACCGAATCGTAATGGGTCTGAATTATCTGCTTTATCGCTTCGGAAAACCCCCTGAAGATGTCCATGTACTGTGAATGCGAGAACCCGGGAACCTCGAGGGCTTTCATGAAAAGCTCCCTTTGGCTCTCGAGCTGGTTGGACGTAATCCCGTCAATCTCCAGCGCTTTCATAAAAAGCGGAATGAAGCGGGCGATCCGGCGAAAGGTGGCCCTGGTGATGAAACTGAGGTTGACTGAAAGTATGATCTCCTCGAATATCACATTAGCGAGGTTTTCCAGCCGGAAGGTCAGGCCGAGGGCATCGAAGCGCGGTTCGTTATAAGACCCGTACATCGAGGGAATGTCTACAGCGATATGGCGCTTGTAGTAAATGTTCTCCATTATCTTCAGTTCGCCGGGGGTCAGGATGACTTCCTTCAGCTCACCCAGATAATCCAGAATGGCCGTAAGCAAGTGGTATCTGTCACCATCGCTGTTATCGAGCGCGTCGAGCAGCTTCCCCGGGTCGGGCAAGCCAATGGTTTTTGCGCCATGGAGGTTAATATGGATGTCCTTAAAGCTCAGGGCATATTTCTCGTGGAGAAGTTGATAGAACTGGATCATCAGAAAGGCGCGTGATCGCTCCTTTTCGGAAACTCCGGGAACCTGGCCTATCAGACCTTTGGCCTCATCTTCGCTCAAATCGAGCAGGTCCTGAACGTGGTTGATCGTCCTGGCGCTGAAAACGTGTTCGAAGATCGCGTGGACGTCTGCAACCTGCGGTCCGGATTCAGGGATATCGGAATAGACCTCGCTTGGAATCAGTCCTTCCAGGGGTCTTTTGTCCAATGTCCGCCAGTATTCGATAATCCCCTGTATGAAAGATACGATGATGTTGTTGCTTTCTACGTGGCTTTGCTTCCTCAAAAAGTGGATAAGCTTGTCGCCCCTGCCGGTTATCTCGTCAACGTCGGTGGAGACTTTCCTGAGCAGTCCCTCGGCCCCGATCTGACTGAAGTAGACAGGGAATAGCTTTGCCAGTTGTTTTATCAGGTTGTAAACGGGCCGGATGGGAACATTGAGCAACTGAGAAACGTCTTTCTGGAAAAGGTCTGTATCCCGGACGAAAATCCCGCCCAGAGACAGGTTGACTATGAGAGCGGAAAGAAGCGCCCTCGAGCGCAGAGGGTTAGCTTTTATGATATCGAGCCATATTCTCACGTTGGGAAGATGAGCCGGGTTAACGGACATCTGCCAGCGGCTGCTTACCTGGCCAAGCATGGGTGCTTGAAACCCCAACCGTATGATTCGCTTCGAGAAGAAATCGATCAACGGCCTGCGGTCTGTCGCCATAATTTCCAGGCCCATCGTGCGGATGATCTGGAGCGCAGCCTGTGGATAGTTCTGAAGCGAAATCCCCAGGACGCTGAATATGCGGTCGAGCAACGCTTCCAGTTGATCTTTGGATTCCTCCCGCAGCCACCTGCCAATCTCGAAGTTTATTTCCCGGAGCACATCCTCCTGGATGGCCTCAAGCCCCTTTACTTCCAGGATCTTGAGCTGAATGAGCATGCTGATGTGACCGGTTTGGGAGAATTTCTCTCCTTTCTCGGCGATCTTTCGGGGCAAATGAACATAGAGTTGAATGAGATCGTGGAAGTCAGTCATGCCGGTCAGTATTTCGACAGCTCTGCGATGATCCGGCTCGGGAACAACTTCGGTCTCCAGGACTTGCAGCCGTTTGCGTAAAAGATCGTGGCCGAGGGGCATCCAGTCTTCCAGCCAGGATTCGGCCGGGCATTTTTCCTCTCCCTGTTGAACCAGCCAGGTACACGGGTCCTCCCTGCTTAGCCAGAAACCATACGTGTTCCTGAAAAATCTCTCCAGAAACGCTCTCAGTTCGACGAACGAGGAGTCGTTCTGCCAGATCCTGAGCAACTTGGCGCCGATGCGTTTGGGAGGATAAAAG
Source organism: Syntrophobacteraceae bacterium (assembly GCA_052143075.1). Taxonomy (GTDB): domain Bacteria; phylum Desulfobacterota; class Syntrophobacteria; order Syntrophobacterales; family Syntrophobacteraceae; genus SbD1. Next base: position 22,863 of record JBKQTS010000098.1, read on the forward strand.
CTTCGCATGAGAAACTCAAAGGAAACCTCGGGCAGGTCTAATAGCTCCAGGAAAAAGTGCCTCGCAATGCCCTGGTGGCAGGAGGTATCCGTTTGGAAAACCTCCTCTATACCCGTGGCGCTGATCTCGCTCAGAGCGGGCTTTGCAAGTTCTTCAGGCATTTCGTCCAAGAGCTTTATCCAGTATGCAAGAAGGTGATCGGCCGCCAGGCTTCGGATTTCGAACCGCTCAGAATCTCTTAAGGCATGGAGAAGAATGTCGGAGAGCAGATATATCACTTTGCCGTTAAGAACGCTGTTTCGATAGAGGCGCAGATTACCGATCGCATACCTTTGGGTCTCCTGCACAACAAAATGCCAGTTCCTGTACTTGTGATGGTATTCCAAAAGGAGATCGCGAGCCTGCTTTTCCTTGCCGGCATACCCTTTAACGGCATCCTCCAGGGTCTGAAAAGAACGTGGGATAACCACCGCGATATTTGTCAGGTCCAGGTTTCTGGTGAGAGCATCTGATTGAAACTGGTCAAAACTCATGAGGAAAGTTCCCTTCTCGATTCTTCCTGGATAACAAGTTCCATCAGAATAGCGGATTCCTTCTGCACTCCGTAGTAGTCATGCCGCTCCCCTGTTACTCTGAAACCGAAAGATTCGTAGAGTTTCCGGGCTGAAAGATTGCTCTTTCGCACCTCGAGGGTGACCAATCCGGCATGCTGCTCCAATCCCGTTCGAACCGCAAGTTCAATCAGCTTTCGAGCTATCCCCCTTCGCCTCAAGGTCTTGCGCACGGCGATGTTGAGGATTTGAATCTCGCCTGCTACCGACCAAAAGCAGATATATCCCGCGACCTCTGCAGAAGGTGCGCCGACGGAGTCCCCAGCAGGCAGTCGCGCCACCAGCAGGCTCGAATTGGCCCGGTTGATTTCCTCCTCAAAGGCCTTTTCCGTCCACGGCTCCGGCTGGCTATCGCATTCTATTTCCAGGATTGATGGTATGTCGGATTTTGCCGGAGATGAGACAGTAATTTCGAAGTCCAATTTTTATCCACTGAACGCAGGAGAATTTCACCTTTAAGGCAAAGGCGCCGTTTTCACCGAGCGGGAAAGCACTTCGCTGGCAAGAGATATATGACGCTGCCCATACTCTTTGACCATTGAAGCGGCCTCGCTCAGGCTATACCCGTTCCGGCACCCGGCAAGCTTGATCAGCATCGGAAGATTCATTCCGCAGACAACCTCCACCCTTTGCCCCTGGAAAGACAAGCTGATATTTGAGGGCGTGCCGCCGAAAAGATCGGTGAGGATCAAGACCCCCTTTCCCTGATCCACCTCTTTTATGGCATCCCTCATGAGCTTGATCAATTCATCAACCGGCTGATCCGGCTTGAAGCAGATGGCCTTGCAGTTCTGAAGGGGACCAACGATCATCTCGGCGGCCGTAAGCATCTCTTCTGCCAGCCTGCAGTGGGATGTAGCAATAACTCCTATGAGTTCTGTTTGGGCTTCCCGGTCCAATTCGCATTTCTCCTGAGATAGACTCTAACGTGGCGGACGGCCTGGTTACCTGATGCGCCAGACGGAGGACGGAACTTCCGGCCTCTTACATCTGATCCCCGCCAGTGCATCCGGCGCTCGCAAACGCCCGCCACCTCCAATGCCCGGCCGTATTCAGGCCTATCGCTTGCGGTGGTTCGCCAGGCAAGACACCTCATTCCAGATGAACGTCTCTATGAAATACTGTTACATGATAATTATTCTGCATCAACCTGTCAGCAATTCCTTCGGCAATGACAACGGAGCGGTGTCTACCTCCGGTACATCCGAAAGCCATTGTAAGATACCGCTTCCCTTCCTGGATATAGGCGGGCAGAAGTCTCAGAATCAGGGCGCAATAATCGGATATAAACTCCTGCACCGCGCTCCATTGCAATACCCACGAGCGAACAGCAGGCGAAGTGCCGTCCAGGTTCTTCAAACTTTCAACGAAGTATGGGTTTGGAAGAAATCTCACGTCCATCACCAGATCGGCTTCAAGTGGAACGCCGTACTTGTATCCGAAGGAGAGCACCTGAACGCTGAGCTGTTCATTTTCTCCGGTGTAAGAATAGGACCTTGTGATCAGCCGCTTCAGTTCATGGACCGAAAGAGTGCCCGTGTCAACGATCCTGGTGGCCCGGCTGCGAAGGGCGCGCAACTGCTCCCGCTCAAAATTGATCGCCTGGAGCAATTGACGTTCGGAGGGCGCCGCCGGGTGGACCCTGCGCGTCTGGCTGTATCTTCGCTGCAATATTTCATCGTCTGCTTCCAGAAAAATGATTTCGAACCTGTACCCGGCATCTTCCAAGGCCGAAAATATCTGGTTGTAGTTCTCGAGGAACTTGCGCTCCCTGATGTCTATTCCCAGTGCGATCCGCTTCATGTCCGGCATGTCTCGTTCGCACAGCAGCAGAAAACTGCCCAGTAGAGGCACAGGCAGGTTATCGATGCAAAAATAGTCAATATCCTCAAAAGCTTTGATCGCAGTACTCTTGCCGGATCCGGAAAGTCCGCTGACTACTATTACGTGGGGCTTTTTTGCACTCATTTTCAATTCCTGCAAATCCAAATCCGGCAGCACATCAAACTGGGGCAGACTTTTTAACCGGGCGGGAACGAAGGTATGCGCGAACGGCCCTCCTCGAAGGAAAAAAGGCTAGAAATCCTCGTCTTCCTGCTGAATGATTGAAAAGATATCCTCACGATTGTCGACTTTTGCCAGCCTTTTTCGCACAGTCCCGTTTTTGAGCAGCCTGGCGATCTTTGCCAGGGCTCTTAGGTGAATTCCCGCACAGGCCTCGGGTGCAACGAGAAGGAAGAAGAGGTGAACGGGCTTTCCGTCCATGGATTCGAAATCAATGCCTTCGGCTGAGCGCCCGAATGAGAGAACCAGATCCTCAATATCTTTTAACTTCCCATGAGGAATGGCAATCCCGTCCCCGATTCCGGTACTGCCCAGTCGCTCTCTTTCGAGTAAAACTTTCATGAGCCTATCGCTGTTTATATGGGGTTTATGCTGTTTCACGGCATCGATTAACTCTTCCAACACCAGTTTCTTGGTCCTTCCTTTGAGCTCGGGAACAATAGAGTTCACTGCAAGAATGTCGAGAATTTTCATAAGATTTCCTCTACCGGGATTCTGCCTGATGATATCTCAATCCGTTCTACGTAACGATTCAATAACCCAGGCCAGGTTATCCGGAAGATTTTTTTCCCTCGCCAATCGCGAATCAGGCGGGAGACAGTCTCCCGCCCTCAAGAAACTTGTTGAAAAGGCAACAAAGGGGCAATCACCCGACCGCTTCAATCAGGCCGAGATTGCCGTCTTTCCTTCTATACAGAACATTGACCCGGTTTGTGCTCCTATTGGTAAATACCATGAACTCGCCGGTCGAAAGGTTCAACTCCATTACCGCTTCGTCAAGGTGCATCGGCTTTGCGTAAACCTGCTCAGCCCTGATTACTCGAGGTTCCTGCTCGTTTTCCATCGTCTGCCCTGCAGGTTCAGGCAAGCCGACCGACTCTTTGGATCCTCCGCCCGATCTGCGCCTGCTGACCTTTTCCTTCCCCTTCCTTGCAGCCTGTGCTTCGATTCTGTCCACCAGCAGGTCGATGCTTGAATACATGTCGTCTGTTTCTTCGGCGCCGTTTAGCCGAAAGCCGGAGGCATCGATGGAGACTTCGGCAATGTGCCGGAATTTTTCCACCCTGAGCACGACGTGGGCTTCTATGGGTTCTTCCAGGTATTTCTTTACCCTGGCGAGCTTGTCCTCAACATAAAGTTTCAAGGGATCTGAAGACTCGATATTTCGGAAAGATAATTTGAATCGCATCATCATCCTTCTAAGACAACAGAAATGCAAAAAGTTGCTATCAAGGACCCCAGGAAGATTTCCTTCTTCTGTTCGAGGGCAAAATTCCCAGCATTTCACGGTACTTGGCCACTGTGCGCCGGGCTATGCTGATATTTTCCCTTTCCAGTATGTCCACTATTTCCTGATCACTGTACGGCTTTGAGGAATTCTCCTCTTTTACAAGCTGCCGTATTCGCTCCTTGACGCTCTCCGAGGCGACCGCTTCGCCCATTACGCTATTTATCGAACTGTTAAAGAAATATTTCAACTCAAAACTCCCATGCGGTGTGTGCATGTATTTACTGGCAGTAACCCTGCTGATCGTGGACTCATGCATTCCAACGTCTTCGGCAATGTCCCTGAGCACCATTGGTTTGAGGTAGGCCACACCCTTATCGAAGAAGTCTGTCTGAAGCCTCACGATGCTCTGTGACACCTTATAGAGAGTCCGTTGTCTCTGGTGAATGCTCTTGATGAGCCAGGCAGCGGAACGCAATTTTGTCTGAATGTAGTCTCTTGTTTCAGCGGGCAGCGAATCACCCTCCCCAAGGGCGTCCTTGTAATAAGAGCTTACCCTTAGTTTGGGCATTCCGTCTTCATTGAGCAATATCACCCATTCATCATCAACCTTGAAAACGTAGATATCCGGACTAATATATTCGACGGTCTCTTTGTTGAAGGCGCTTCCCGGCCTGGGATCCAGCCCGAGTATTATTTCGACCGCCGCCTTGACATCTTCGGGACTGCGCTTGAGAGCGCGTACGAGGGCGGCATAATTCTTTGTTTCGAGATAGTTCAGGTGGTCTTCTATAATTCGGACAACAAGGGGGTCCTCAATCTCCATGTTTTTTGCCTGCACCAGCAGACATTCCCTGAGATCCCTGGCGGCAACGCCGCTTGGATCAAAGCTCTGGACCCTGCCGAGGACTTCTTCAACCTTGGAGGGGTCCGCCCCGGACATTTCAACGATGTCTTCAATCGTCGCATCCAGGTAACCATCATTGTTGAGATTACCGATTATGCACGCACCGATTTCCCGCTCCTCATCCGAGAAGTCTGAAAGTCTGAGCTGCCAGACCAGGTGGTCTTCCAGCGTTGTGGTTTCGGTGAGCCTGCTGTCGAAGCTCGGCCATTCCTGGTTTGGGTCGGTCTCGACAAGTACGGGGGTGCTTGTATTGTATTCCTCTAAATAGCCTTCCCAATCGAAGTCTTCCCGCATTTTCTCGGAAAGCTGCACCTCTTGGAAGGGGACTTCTTCTGTCGTGAGGGTCTCGAGTTCGGCGTCCTGTTCGGTTGGAAGTTCTTCCTGGGTCTCCTCGAGCAGAGGATTTGTTTCGAGTTCCTGATGAATCGTGTCCAGCAGCTCCAATCGGGAAAGTTGCAACAGTTTGATCGCCTGTTGCAACTGAGGGGTCATTATGAGCTGTTGGCTCAGTTTTAATTGTTGTCTTAGTTCCAATGCCATCAACTAAATCCATCTACAAACGGAATTGGTCTCCGAGATAGGTGCGCTTGGCAAGTTCGCTTTGAGCGATAGTGACGGGGTCGCCCTTTTCCAGTATCCGTCCTTCGTGCATTATATAAGCCCAATCACAGACTTTAAGGGTTTCGCGCACATTGTGATCGGAAATCATAACGCCTATACCCTTTGCTTTAAGCGCCCTGATAAGCCCCTGGATTTCCACTACCGCGAGCGGGTCTATTCCTGCAAAGGGCTCATCGAGCAATATAAAGCTGGGTTGCGTAACAAGGGCCCGGGTGATTTCCACACGCCTGCGCTCGCCCCCCGAGAGCCTGTCAGCCTTATTCTTGGCGAGATGTGCTATCCGCAGTTCGCCAAGAAGTTCTACGAGCCTGGCCTGCCTCTCCTCTCTTCCGATCTCGAGGGTCTCAAGAATAGCCATTATATTCTGTTCCACGGTCAGCTTCCGGAAGACAGATGGTTCCTGAGACAGGTAGGTTACCCCTTTCCTTGCCCTTAAGTACATCGGCTGATTGACTATATCTTCTCCGTTCAGATAAACGGCGCCGCTGTCCGGTCGGATTATGCCCACAACGCTGTAAAAGGTGGTCGATTTACCTGCGCCGTTTGGCCCAAGCAACCCCACAATTTGAGCCTCATGCAATTCGAGGCTGACATTATTGACTACGCAGCGACCCTTATAAGTTTTTACAAGGTCCTTGACGATAAGCTTTTTATTGTCACCCAGCACGGTCATTCCTTTTTGTCCGGAAACAAAACGGCATCCACCGGCGATCCGCCTCCGCTTTCCACAACACTGCGGCCCTCCTTGATAAAAATCGTAATGAGATCTCCCTGGACCCGGTCTTGCCCCTTGGTAACCACAGGCCGGCCGTGCAGCATTATCTTTTGTTCCTTTTGGTAGAAGATGGCCTTATTAGCCGTTGCAACGCGGTCTTGCTGAGTGACTTTAACATCTCCTTCAAATTCTATGTAGTCTATTCTTTCTGTCGCAGTGGGGTCGGCCGGTGCAGGTTTTTTTGCTTCCGGCTGCGACGCAGGTTTGTTTTCGTCCGGCAGCAAAGTTACTTTGAGCCGGTTCGAGGTGATCGTCACATCATCCTGTTGAGCGACGACATGGCTTTCGAAAATTATCGTCCTTTCGTCCTGGCTTGCTTCCATTCTGTCGGCGGTGATGTGAATCGGCGATTTGCTGCTGACCAGATTTTCATTCAGATCCGGCGGCTGCTTGCGCGCATTTTTATCGCTCGCCGCGTGGGTGAGGGGGCAGAAGAGCAAAAATGAAACGAAAACGGTCGGGAAAAAACTGACCAGCGTTCTCAGGGCTATGATTCTCCTCATTATTAATTCCTTGATGCTGCGGCATGGGCCGGCGAGGCTATTTTTCGATTCTGAGATTGTTCACAACCAAAGAGGCTGTGACTTTGCCATCTATCTTGGCGACATGGTCGGCGATTCTGTATTTCCACCTGTTGCCGTCAAGCTCCAGTCCGGGACCCGATATGTGAACGGGATCATCGGACTCAATGATTCTGTCGCTGTTAGTGTAATGTGCCGTCTCGGTGGTTAACACATATTCCCGTGGCAGTGCTACGCGGATATTGCCACTAAGATCGATATCCTTGGTCCCGGCGTGCAACACCCCGTCACGACTCTTCAGGTGGATTTCTTCGCCGGTTTTGTCCAAATAGAGAGTCAGGTGGACCGTCTGAAGCAGGGTCTTCTGCTCGTCCTGGAAGTACTTGGCCTCCGAGGCGCAAAGCGTCCAGTACCTCTTCCCCTCCTGCATCTCGGTAAATTCCATGTCCGTAAGCTTCATTTCCGCATCAGTCGGACAAACTTGCTGCGCATTCTGCTGCATCTGCCGCGATTTTCCCCTCCAGATACCGGCGGCAAGAATCAGGCTCAGCGCCACAACGACCAGGATGACGAAAAACTGCGCGAACCTACCTTTGGAAATCATTGCTCAACCTTGCCGGCACTTCCCCGGCGTTCTCTTGTTCGGAACTCTCTTAACGCATCTTTTGCAACCCAGGCGGAAGCTCTCGAATGCTCCAGCAAAATATCTTCAGCGCATTGGACCGCCAAGCCTTTCAGAATATCGTTTCGTTTTCCAATTTGGCGCAAGGCCCAGTTTACCGCTTTTTTGACAAAATTTCTTTCATCAACAGAACCACCTTTTATAAACGGAAAAAACGGCAAAAATCTTAAATCATCCGCTTTTTTGTCGTGGACCGCCAAACAGGCCATTAGAGCATAACCCGCTCTTTTGACAAATTCTTCCTCCCGTTGGCTCCACTCAGCCGCCTTATCGTAGGCATACGGGGTTCTATCGAAAAGATTCATGCAGACCTGATCGCAAACGTCCCATGAATCGAAATCCTTTGCCCAGCGCTCCATCTGGTTTTCGGTTACCTGAATCGGGTCGCCTACATATGCGGCCAGCAGCCTCGCTTCGTGAATCCCGCTCGCCCAAAGATTCAGTGAAAGCATCTGATTGCGACCTGCCGCTTTGGCTATTTTTCGCAATGCAGGAATGCCGATTCCCAGCGTATTGTGCGTGTTGATCCCAAATTTTGCCATCCCACGAACATTGTCTGGATTGGCCATCGATTTGAATTTTAGCAAAATCTGTTCACATTCCATTCTAAATTCAACATCTGCTGACTTCATCATCGAAACGATAATGAAAAAAGAACAATATGTTGCGCCTTAAAATCTCAATCAAATTAGAGGATTAGAGTTCAGAAAGTACTTTAGCATGCGTATTATTGACTGTAAAGGCCAATTAAGTAAGGCTTTGGAAACTTGGAGAAAATCAGGGAAGGCGAAGGAAACCGGAAAACGGGTCCCGCGAGATTGAGACCAACCCGGCGAAACTCAAAAATCAACCAGACCGCGAAAGTTACAAATATAGGAATCGTCGAGAACAGGACCCCCAGTCAAAATTGACGGGGAGGCCGGCTCTACCGCAAAGGCTTCCGTTTGTCGGCCAGATAGCGCTCCATCACGCTTTCCCATAGCCCCTGGACCTGGAGGATCATTTCACAGACCTCTCTTGCCGCCCCGCGCCCACCGCTAGCCCTGGTTATGTAATGAGCGTAAGGAAAAATGTGGGGAGCCCCGTTTGGGACCGCCACCGCAAACCCCGCCCTGCGCATCACGGGAATGTCAATCAGGTCGTCTCCCATGTAGCCGGTCTCATATTCTTTGAGGCCCGTTTCCGCGAGGAGCTGCTCATACGGCTCAGTCTTGACTATCGATCCCTGGAACACCCTGGTGATTCCAAGACCAAAGGCGCGGTGCTCGACCGCGCGGCAGGCCCGCCCGGAGATCAGCGCCACTTCGATTCCGGCACGTTGGAGAAGCTTAATGCCGTGTCCGTCCTGAGCGTCGAACTCTTTTATTTCGGAGCCATCGTCCATATAGATGACCCGTCCGTCGGTCAGGACCCCATCGACGTCGAAGATCATCATTCGGACGGGAAGTATCCGCTGTTTCAACTCACCTTGCGGGGCGTCGATATTTTGCGCCAATGTCACCAGTTTTGAATCAGTCATTTTCACCGCTCACAACGTCAAATATCCGGATAAGGCTTTCGATCAGCCCGGCTGCTTGTTCCAGCCGAAGAGAATTCGGGCCGTCGCAAAGGGCCTTGTCAGGTTCAGGGTGGGTTTCGATGAATATCCCATGCGCTCCGGCCGCCACTGCCGCCCGAGCCAGGGCCGGGACAAAGCGGCTTTCCCCACCCGATGAGGTCCCCAGAGCACCCGGAAGCTGAACGCTGTGTGTTGCGTCAAAGACGACCGGATAGCCAAAATCCGCCATGATCCCAATGGAGCGCATATCCACCACTAGATTGTTGTAGCCGAACTGGGCGCCGCGCTCGGTCAAAAGAATCCTCTCGTTTCCGGTCTCCCTGATCTTGTTTAGCACCTGTCCCATGTCTTGTGGCGAAAGAAATTGGGCTTTTTTCAGATTTACCGGCTTCCCGGTCCGACCGGCGGCCACAACAAGGTCCGTCTGACGTGCGAGAAATGCCGGTATTTGAAGGATATCGGCAACATGGGAAACCGGCTCGACCTCGGCCGGCGTATGGACATCGGTGAGAACGGGGACCTGGTACTTGTCCCGGACACGGGCGAGAATAGTGAGGCCTTTCTCAAGGCCTGGCCCACGGTAGGATCGCGCGGATGTACGGTTTGCCTTGTCGTAGGAACTCTTGAAAATGAAGGGGATTCTTAACCGCGCGCAGGTATTCTTCAGAAAGGAAGCCACCTCGAAGGCGATTTCCTCGCTCTCGATAACGCACGGTCCGCCGATCAGAAACAGACGGTCCCGCCCGATTCTCTGGCCGAAGACTTCAAAGTCCACGGCACCCACCTAACAGCGTTTAGCGAGGGGTTCGGGGTTCTTTCGCAGTGCTTCCTCGAGGGCCTTGCCCGTGAAAGCCTTGAACAGCGGATGAGGCTCCCTCGGGCGTGACTTGAACTCCGGATGGAACTGACACCCGAGAAACCACGGATGTTCCGGAAGCTCGATCACCTCGACGAGGTTTTTGTCCGGAGACAACCCCGTGAAAAGCATTCCGTGCCGCGCCAGAACATCTCTGTATTCGTTGTTGAACTCGTAGCGATGCCTGTGCCGCTCGGAAATCTCGACCGCCTGATAGGCATCGGCAGCGAAAGTACCTGGTTCGAGGACGCATGGATAGGCGCCCAAGCGCATTGTCCCGCCGTAGTCGAAATCTTCGTTGCGCCGTATGATCGTGTTGCTCTTGTAGTCAAACCATTCCCGCATAAGGTATATGACAGGATAAGGAGTGTGCTTGTCGAACTCCATGCTGTGCGCCTTTTCAAGCCCCGCAACGTTGCGCGAGAACTCAACCGTGGCAAGCTGCATACCAAGGCAGATGCCCAGAAATGGGATTTTGTTCTCACGTGCATACCGGATCGCTTTGATCTTGCCCTCGACTCCCCGCTGGCCAAAGCCGCCAGGCACCAAAACCCCATCGGCGCCTTCGATCAGCGCCTCTCCACCATCTTTTTCCACGTTCTCCGAATCCACGTAATCAAGCTGGAGCTTCACGCCGTGGGCTGCAGCCCCGTGTACGAGCGCTTCATTGAGGCTCTTGTAGGATTCCTTGAGGTCGATATATTTCCCGACAATCGCTATTCGCACATTGAACAGCGGATTTTTGATTGCGCCCACCAGCTTCTCCCAGTCATCGAGAACGGGAGCCCGCGTCCAGATATTGAGAAGCTTCACGATCTTTTCATCCAGCCCTTCCTGGTGGAAGAGCAGTGGAACCTCGTAGATGCACTCGACGTCTTTGGCCGTTATGACGCCATCTGTATCCACGTTGCAGAAATGTGCGATTTTGCCTTTTATCTCGGCGGAGAGCTGCTTCTCGGTCCTGCATAGCAGGATATCGGGTTGAATGCCGATGCTGCGCAGCTCCTTTACGCTGTGTTGAGTGGGTTTGGTCTTAACTTCGCCGGAGGTCGGCAGATACGGCACGAGCGTCACGTGAATGTAAATGGCGTTTTCCCTGCTAACGTCGTTTCGAAACTGGCGGATTGCTTCAAGAAACGGCAGACTCTCAATATCTCCGACAGTCCCGCCGATTTCAACTATGACCACGTCCACGTGATCGGCGGACCCGCGGATGCATGATTTGATCTCGTCAGTAATGTGCGGGATAACCTGTACGGTCCCCCCCAGATACTCTCCGCGCCTCTCCTTCATTATAACCGAATAGTAGATGCCGCCCGAAGTATAGTTGTTTTTCTTGCCCAGTTGCGCATGAGTGAACCGCTCATAGTGCCCCAGGTCCAGGTCCGTTTCAGCTCCATCATCGGTAACGAAGACTTCTCCGTGCTGAAAAGGATTCATCGTCCCTGGATCCACGTTGATATAAGGATCGAGCTTTAGCATCGAAACGCGAAGGCCTCTGCTCTCCATCAACGCCCCGATAGAGGCGGCTGCGAGACCTTTGCCAAGCGAGGATAAAACTCCACCGGTGATGAATATGAATTTTGTCTGGCGCAACGGATTCCCCTTTTCAAAAAGTCTTCTCAACGGAAACGGGATGGAACCCCCCCAAGCCCAGTATAGCAAATGGAACTCTAAAGTCAATCTCGGCTTCTTTTTTTATCCTACCGGAATTTCTGCGTTTTTGGGTTAACGCCGGTTGGCGAAATCAAAATTCGGGACTTTCCCGTATGGGGTGATGAGCGCTGGAAGTAGGAATATAATGTTTTCGAACCAAACAAATACATGAAACCATGTATTTACCGTAATCAGGTTGTGTGCGAGAAAGCGTATGCTGCGTATGATAGTATGCCTGGGGGGGCAAAGAGGGGGAGAGGAGGGCAGCCAATGCCATCAGTTCTTATCGTGGAAAACAACGATTTTTTTAGACGTTCCTTCAAAGAAATCCTGAAGATGTACATACCCTCGCTTTTGGTTTACGAATCTGTTGACGGGTCCGATGCTCTCGCAAAAATAGGCCAAACATTACCCGACATCGTCTTCATGGACATCCGCCTGCCAGGAAAGAACGGGCTCGAGTTGACACGCGAGATCAAGGACCATCATCCTGACCTGGTGATAAGCATCTTCACCAGCTACGATCTTCCCGAATACCGCAAAATCGCTGAAGAATACGGGGCGGACCACTTCGTTCTAAAGGACGCTCTGGCCGGCGCCGAGATCGCGGCAATGGTGAAATGCGTCATTGAGAAGAAAAAAGGGAGCGCTCCGGGAGTTAACCCAAAAGGCGGGATGCGCGCAGGACAAACCTGGATAAACTAAGATCCAGTCCGCCAAGATTTATGCCTGCCAAAGTATCTTAAATTATCCGACTGTTCCTGCGAGGGTCGGGTACCCCTTACGCAGCGCCTTTGAGGGCTTCGGCCTGGAAATAGTTATTGAGGGGATCTATGAGTTCGTCGAGGATTCCGGTCAGTATTACGTCCAGCTTATAGAGGGTCAGATTTATCCGGTGGTCCGACACGCGGTTTTGGGGAAAGTTGTAGGTACGGATTCTTTCGCTTCGGTCTCCCGTTCCGACCTGAATCTTACGATCCTGGGCGATTTTGGCTTCCTGTTCGCGCTGCATGGAGTCGAGCAAACGCGCGCGGAGCACCTTCAGCGCCTTGGCCTTGTTTTTGTGTTGCGACTTTTCGTCCTGGCAGATTACAACCAACCCCGTCGGTACGTGAGTTATGCGAACGGCCGAATCGGTCGTATTGACGCTCTGGCCTCCCGGGCCCGAGGAACGGAATACATCCACGCGGAGGTCGTTGGGGTCAATGAAGACGTCGACTTCCTCGGCCTCGGGGAGCACGGCAACAGTGACAGCGGATGTGTGAATCCTGCCCTGGCTCTCAGTGACGGGGATTCGCTGCACGCGGTGGACCCCGCGCTCGAACTTCAGCCTGCTATAAGCGCCCTTGCCGTTGACTGAGGCGATTATTTCCTTGAACCCCCCGATGCCTGTCGGGTTTGCATCCAGGATTTCGACTTTCCACCTCCGGATTTCAGCGTAGCGTGAATACATCCGGAAAAGGTCCGCAACGAAAAGAGCCGCCTCCTCGCCTCCAGTCCCCGCCCGGATTTCCAGGATAACATTCCTGTCGTCATTGGGGTCTTTCGGTGCCAACATGAGCTTCAGCTCGTTTTCTGACGCGCCGAGTCGATCTTTCAGGCCGACAATCTCATCCCGGATCAGTTCGCGCATCTCCGGGTCTTCTTCCCGCTCAAATAGAGCCTGGTTCTCCTGCGCCTGCTGTTTCAACTTTTTATAGTGCGAGTACCTCTCAACTATCGGAGCGAGATCGGAGCGTTCCTTTGCAACCCGCTGGTATTCTTTCTGATTGCTCAGCAGATCCGGGTTGCCGAGTTCCTCTTCGAGCTTCTGAAATTTCTGGACTACGCTTTCCAGTCTTTCGAACACTACTCCTTGCCCTCGGGTTTCTGGTATTTTTCATACTTTCGACGGAATCTTTCAATGCGTCCGGCCGAATCGACCAGCTTCTGTTTTCCGGTGTAGAACGGGTGACACTTTGAACATATTTCCACCCGGATTTCCTTTTTTGTGGAACCTGTGGGGATTTCGTTGCCGCAGGCACATTTAATTACCGTCTGAAAATACTGGGGATGAATGTTTTCCTTCATCAATTTTCCTTCCTTGATCGGCTGAATGCTAAAAGAATATAGTATACATCAATTCCCGGATTTTGCAATTGGTTTCAGAGGGGACATCGCCTTCAGGCTAAGAGTAAGAAAGAATGATGGCGGAGCCGGAGGAGGAGCCGGCGGCCGGCAGCGAGAAGGGATGGGGCGGTGACTACATGACGGATAAGGGGTGAGAGCGTGAGGCGGTAGTAAAGGCGTGCGATGGCTTCATTTCACTTGTATCCGGCTCACCCTGCCTCCCCATTGCGCGTGAACCCCTGTCCGTATTCCAACCTCCAGCCTTATCCTACCTGTTCATCGAGGCCAGGAACTCGGCATTGTTCTTCGTGCCTTGCATTTTATCGAGCAGAAACTCCATGGCGTCTATAGGATTCAGAGGCGACAGGAGCTTTCGTAGAATCCAGATGCGATTCAGGTCATCGGGCGCAATAAGTAATTCCTCTTTTCGCGTGCCGGACTTGTTTATGTCGATTGCCGGGAAAACGCGCCGGTCGGCCAGCTTGCGGTCGAGAACGATTTCCATGTTGCCGGTGCCCTTGAATTCTTCAAAGATGACTTCATCCATGCGGCTTCCAGTATCGATCAGCGCAGTGGCGATAATGGTGAGGCTTCCTCCCTGTTCGACGTTTCGCGCGGCCCCGAAGAATCGCTTCGGGCGATGGAGAGCGTTCGAGTCAAGACCGCCGGAGAGGATCTTGCCGCTGGGGGGGACAACGCTATTGTAGGCACGGGCCAGCCGGGTAATGCTGTCGAGGAGAATGACGACGTCTTTTTTATGTTCGACGAGGCGCTTGGCTTTCTCGATCACCATTTCGGCAACCTGCACATGCCTCTGGGGAGGCTCGTCGAAGGTCGAGCTCACAACTTCGGCACGGACGTTTCGCTGCATGTCCGTGACTTCCTCGGGCCGCTCGTCGATCAGCAGCACTATGAGGTATGCGTCCTTGTGGTTGGCCGCAGTTGCGTTGGCGATGTTCTGAAGAAGCATGGTCTTCCCGGTCCTGGGCTGGGCTACGATAAGCCCTCTCTGCCCGGAGCCGATCGGCGTCAGCAGGTCCATGACCCGCGTGGACAGGTTGTCAGGATCCGACTCGAGATTGATCCTGCGGTCCGGATAAAGAGGGGTCAAGTTGTCGAAGAGGATTTTGTCCCGCGCAATCTCAGGGTCCTCATAATTGACCGATTCCACCTTGAGCAGGGCAAAGTAGCGTTCGTTGTCCTTGGGGGGTCTGATCTGCCCGGAAATGCTGTCTCCGGTGCGCAGGTTGAACCTGCGTATCTGCGAGGGCGAAACATAGATGTCATCAGGCCCGGGCAGGTAGTTATAGTTCTGACTTCTTAGAAATCCGAAGCCATCTGGGAGGATCTCCAGCACACCTTCACCGTAGATGAGGCCGCTCATTTCCGCTTGAGCCTGAAGGAGGGCGAATATCAACTCCTGCTTTCGCATGGAGCTTGCCCCGTCGATGTTGTAGGCCTTTGAGATGGTCATGAGTTCCCGGATGTTTTTGTTTTTCAGCTCGACCAGGTTCATCTCGTTGCGCCGGTCGCGCATGGAATCCCTGTTATTGGCGGTATCGGCTGAGTTTACTGATGCGTCAGGCATTGGCTGTTCTCCAGTAAAGGTATTTAAAAATGTGATTTTTCTTTCTTATTAAAAGACGTCGCAGTTATTCCGGAGGACATGGCACACAGGTATTCGGGAATGGAAATTACCGGTCATCGACTCAAGCCGATAATTTTTCTGCGCAATCTTCGCCTGTAACGGTCCGGGGGTAAAAAGGCAGGCTCCCAAGCAAACATGTAGGAAAGCAGTCCCGTTTGTCAACAAGTTTCACACACACCAGGAATTAATTATAGGCACTGAGCCGAGCCAAAATCAACCCGCCTGCCCAGATTTTTTCAAACTAGAATCCATGCCGCGTCCAGAAATCAGGTTTCCTTTCTCCCTTTGCCACTTCCTTGTCACATTTGGCAAGCATCTTTTCCACAGTGGTCCCGTATCCAAGCTCGGCAACCGACTGGGGATATTTCTGGATCATAGTGTCCAGCCGCGTCTTTGCGGCAGCGTAGTACTTATTAATATAGTAATGCTTGGCTACGCTGAACATATGGGAGATGATGCGCTTTTTACACTCCACTATCTGCTGTTTGGATTTTGCCGCGTACTCCGATTGGGGGAAATTCTGGATTACCTTTTCGAAGGCCTGTTCTGCCGTCTTGGTCTCTTCAGGGTCCCGATCAACGGTAGTGAAAGTGAGAAAATGGCTCATTCCAACCTGGTAAAGGACATAGGGGATCACTTCGTTGCGTGGATGAAGACGAACGAATTCCTCGTAGCTCAACGCCGCTTCGTTGTACTTCCGCGCACCGAAGTTAGCGTCGCCGAGCTTCAATTCGGCAAGGATCGCGTATTTGCTGTAGGGGTAGTGTTCTTTGAGGTTCTTAAAGTCCTCTGCCGCTTTGGAGTATTCTTTTTTCTCGAGATTCGCCATGCCCGAAAATGCGAGCTGTTCGGCAGTCTTGTCGATTTTCGCCGCTTTCTTGGCGAAAAGATCGCCGAAGTAGAATTCTTTAAGATTGCCGAGGCTGGTACACCCGCTGAAGGCGAAAAGAGCAATGAGAACAAGGATGAGGCCCAACGGGCGAAGAACCAGTTTAGAGCGACCGTAAATACAAATCATAAAAACTCCGTAGATCATTCCTGGATTTTATTCCGACAAAGACCCCCGCTTCAAACTCCGCATGTCCGAGCCAGCGACCCGCAACATTGCGGTCCCCTTATGTATCACATTACAAAGAATAAATGAAATTTTTTCGATAAGCACCGCATTCAGGTGCGCCCGCGCGGCATAAAGACCGGCCGTCAATCCAGCCGGCCGCCGATAACGATCGTATCGTGAACCTGTCTGCCATAAACTCTAGAAGACATTTTCGGAGGGAATCGGCACTCGATTACAGGGAGCGAATGGAGGGCATCTAACCCACAGCCTTATTGATTGCCGCAGTAATTTGAGATTTTGCGACAGCCCCGGTGATTTGCTCGCTGACATTGCCGCCCTTGAAAATGATGAGAGTAGGGATGGCGCGAATTCCATATTTGCCCGGCACTTTCGGGTTATCGTCCACGTTGCACTTTACCACCTTGAGCTTTGGCCCGTAATCGACCGAAAGTTCTTCAACAACGGGGGCGATAGCACGACAGGGACCGCACCAGGGAGCCCAGAAATCCACCAGAACGGGTAAATCGCACTGAAGTACCTCCTGCTCGAAATTGCTGTCTGTAACTTCAACAATATTGGCGCTCATCAGCTTGCTCCTCTCATCAAAATAGGCGGGTACGCCTCTGCTGCCCCGGGAATTTCCCCTACGTTCATCCGGGTTTCCGGATGGAGCATGAGTTACACTTATAAAACATTCCGTTCAGCCTTGTCAAATTGTCTCTCACGCCCGGGAGTGGCCGCAAAGGGCGGCTAAGGTTTCCTCATTTCGCTTGTATTCGGCCGGTTGGTCCGCTAGAATTCCTCAAAAAACCCTGAGAGAGTCTAATCTATTGCGGCTGGAATCCTGCGCCGGCGGTGCTGCCCGGTACGTTTGCGGAAATGATGTGAAATCCTGGGTCAACAGGAAATTTTTCTTCCTTTTTTTTCTTGCAGTATCGACTGCATTTCCTCGCGTTTGCATTTCCGCGCCCAATAAAGCGGAGATTTCAAACATCGAAATTGATAAGAAAGGAAAGGACCTGGAGGCCAGTTTTCGCCTGAACGATTGCTTCAATTCGGACATGGAAGAGGCAATTCTCGATGGGGTCCCCACAACCTTTAGAATTATAGTGACTGTGGAAAAGCCATCGCTGCTTTTAACTTCAAAGATCGCCGATTGTATCCTTCGGCATACAATCAGATACAACCGCCTGAACAATGAATTTCAGGTGGATCTGCCGGAGGACCCCCAAAAAATTCTGGTGACCAGGAGCTTCGACGAAGCAAAAAAATGGATGAGCACGGTGAAGAACCTTCCAGTAATGCCTACGCGCCGGCTCGACAGGGACCAGGAGTATTATCTGAGGGTAAAAGCCGAGCTTTCAAAAGTGGAGCTTCCACTGTTTTTCAGATACATTCTTTTTTGGGTGTCTCTGTGGGATTTCGAGACCGAATGGTACACGGTCGAATTTCTTTACTGAAGAAAGCCAGGAGCACTTTGGATACTAAATCGGGTCAAAAACGCCGCTTCTGGGAACGAATTCTCGTCTGTGGGGCTTTCATCGTTATCCTGACGATGGGGTTGGTGCAGGGGTGGTTTTTCAAGCCTTCATCAGAGGCGCCCCTGTTCGGCAACATCCTGCTTGTCGTGTTCATCAATCTGAACGTCCTGCTTCTTTTGCTGCTGGCCTATCTAGTCCTGCGAAACTTTGTCAAGCTTATCTTCGAGAGGAAAAGAAACATCCTCGGCTCCAAGCTCAAAACAAGGCTGGTCGCCGCCTCCGTTGCCCTCACGCTCATTCCCGCAGTACCTCTTTTCTGGTTTGCCAGCCAGTTTATCTTCTCGAGTCTGGATCACTGGTTTAGCTCCAGCGTCCAGGCGTCGCTGGAGAACTCGGTTCTGCTCGCCAGGCAATACGTCGAGCGGGAAAGGACCAATCTTGTCTCCGAATGCCGCGCAATGGTTCCCGAAGCCGCCCGGATGATAACCGAGCCAAAAGATACGGCCCGTCTGGAGTCGGGTATCGGGTTTCTTTTCGCCGCCAGAATTGACGCCGCTTATGTGTTCAACTCTTCCGGGGATCTACGGTGGAGCTTCAGGCAGAATGCCGCCCAGGAAATCGACACGGCCCTGCTCACAAGCAGTTTTCAGAAGGAGAGCGGCACAACTTCCAAAATCATCAGTTTTCCAACGGGCGCGCAGCAGGCCATAGCCGCGCGTATCTCTCTACAGCCCCTGACAGGGGACGGGTCGTCCCTTATAGTCCTGCGATTCCTTCCAGGAGAGCTTGCCCGCCAACTGGCATCTATTACTGCGGGTTATGATAATTATCTACAGCTCAAGATGCTTCACTCGCCTCTGAAGAAGAGCCATTTCATCACCTTCTCGATCGTTACGATGCTGGCGATATTTGCAGCGGTCTGGTTCGGTTTCTTTTTAGCCAAAAATCTTACAGGACCTATCCAGAAGCTTCTTACAGCAACCCAGCAAATAGCAGACGGAGATCTGGAGGTGCGTTTGGACCCCGACAGGCAAGATGAAATCGGGATGCTTATGGCTTCGTTCAACAATATGATCGGGGACCTGAGCGAGGGCCGCAAGAAACTGGACCGGGCCTACAACGCACTTCAGAGCACAAATATCGAACTTGAAGACCGGCGGCGCTACATGGAGGTAGTGCTCAAGAATATAGCAGCCGGAGTGGTAAGCGTGGATGCCGAAGGCAAAATCACTACGATAAATAATTCGGTCGAGGTTCTTTTCGGAGTCAGGGCAGGGGAGGCAAAAGGCAAACATTACACTGAGTTTCTGGACCAATCCCAAATGGAGATCGTAAAAGCTTTTATTACCAGCTACAAGGAAGGCCGCCATGCCTATCTCGAACGGCCTGCCCAGGTCAAAGTGGCCGGGGTGCCCATGTCGCTTTTTATAAAGGTATCGGTACTGCGCGACGACCAGGACCAATTCATGGGTATAGTGGCAGTGCTGGACGATTTCACCGAACTGGAAAAGGCTCAGCGCATGGCAGCATGGCGCGAGGTGGCCCGCCGCATCGCGCACGAGATCAAAAACCCTCTGACCCCCATTCAGCTTTCGGCCCAAAGACTGAGGCGCAAATATCCTGGGCTGGCCGAGAGTGACGGTTCGGTTTTTGACGAATGCACGAGCACAATAATCCAGCAGGTCAATCACATGAAGAGCCTGGTGAACGAGTTCTCCCGGTTTGCGAGGCTGCCCCGGGCGAAGCTGGAGTCATGCAGCCTTTGCGAGATTGTCGAGGAGGGGCTTGGCCTGTACAGGCACAACTTCAGCAGAATTTCATTTCTCCTGGAAAGAGTCGATGCTATGCCTGCGCTTCGGCTTGACCGCGATCAATTCAGACAGGTAATCATCAACCTGCTCGAAAACTCCGTGCATGCCATCGGGGGGGAAACAGGAGAAATTTCGATCCGTCTTTCGTATGACTCGGCCCTGAAGATCGCCAGGCTGGAGTGCGCCGATACCGGGCACGGGATTGCGCTCGAAAACAGGCAGAGAGTTTTTGAACCATACTATTCGACAAAAGAAAAGGGGGCAGGTCTCGGGCTTGCCATAGTATCGAGCATTATCGCCGACCATAACGGCTTCATCCGTGTGCGTGGAAACGAGCCGCGCGGGACTGTGTTCACGGTGGAATTGCCCGGCTAGCGGAGAAATAGATGAAGCAGAAGATACTGATCGTGGACGATGAAGTAAGCATTCTTCAGTCCCTTAGCGGAATTTTGGAGGACGAGGGCTATGAAGTGATCCTGGCCGCCTCCGGGGAACAAGGGCTGGAGAAGGCCAAGAAAGACCCGCCGGACCTCATCGTCCTTGACATATGGATGCCGGGGGTAGACGGCATAACTGTGCTTGAGGAGATAAAAAAGCTCTATCCGCTCATTCCCGTAATGATCATCTCCGGCCATGGCACCATAGAAACCGCAGTAAAGGCCACCCGGATGGGCGCTTTCGATTTCATAGAAAAGCCGCTCTCGATCGAGCGTGTGCTGGTTTCGATTCAAAACGCCATCGAGTTTTCCCGGCTGGAAGAAGAAAACCGCCTGCTGCGCAAGAAATCAGACCGCAGGATAATAGGTGAAAGCGCGGCCGTTACCAATCTTCGCGACCAGATTGGGCGCGCCGCCCCCACCAATGCGACCGTGCTCATTACGGGGGAAAACGGCACGGGCAAGGAATTGGCTGCCCGGATGATGCATCTTCTCAGCCGCCGCAGCACGCGTCCGATGATAGAGGTAAATTGCGCCGCGATTCCGGACGAGTTGATCGAGAGCGAGCTTTTCGGCCATGAGAAAGGCGCTTTCACCGGCGCCTATGAAAAGCGCAAGGGGAAATTCGACTCGGCAAACGGAGGTACGCTCTTCCTCGACGAGATCGGCGACATGAGCAACCGGACGCAGGCCAAAATCCTTCGAATAATCCAGGAGCAGGTTTTCGAGCGGGTCGGAGGCTCGCACCCGGTGGAAGTGGATGTGAGGATCGTCGCTGCAACCAATAAGGACCTGCAGAAGGAGATAGAGCTGGGAAGGTTCCGGCAGGACCTCTATTACCGGCTCAACGTGATTCCGATCTTTGTGCCGCCTCTCAGGGACCGGCTCGATGACATCCCCTTGCTGGTAGAAAATTTCGCCGATGAGATCGCAAGCGAGAGCGCACTTGGCAAAAAAAAGATCGATTCACGCATCTATCCCATTCTACAGGAGTATTCCTGGCCGGGTAACATTCGGGAGCTTAGAAATTTCATCGAAAGACTCATAATCATGACACCGGGCCATGAAATCGGGCCGGGCGACCTGCCCCCGGATTTTAGAAATGTCCTTCAGAAAGAGAATGGCGAAACGGCCTACTTTCACTGCCAGACCATGGAAGAGGCGCGCTCATGTTTCGAACGCGACTACCTGATTAGAAAGCTGGAAGAAAACGGCTGGAACGTCTCTCTGACAGCGGTCAGCGTAGGGCTGGAAAGGACCCATCTCCACAGGAAAATGAAAACCCTTGGGATTAAGAAGAATGGGGCATGAGCGGGAAGCAGGAAGCGGGGAGCGGGAAGCAGGGAGTGAGGAGCGGGAAGCAGGGAGTGAGGAGCGGGAATTAAGAGCAGGTCAATGGGCCATAGACATCGCTCCGCGATGAGTGAACAGTGAGCAGAATGAGCTTTCAGACCAAAATCCCCCTGACCGCCTTTAGGAGGGGGGAAATCGGGCTTATGTGAACGCTCATGGGGCGCAGCTCCCCATCCCCCACACCTATGGTCATGGACAGATCAGGTATAGCCTGGAGTTATTTTATTTACAGAACTTTCGGTACATGGTCTGGAACTCGGCTACAGGACCGCACTCAAGCTCGATCCGACGGCTCCCTGAAAAGCATATACCGGCGGACATTGCGGACGGTTTCCGAGCCCATCAGTAGATCCATCAACAAGAAAACTACTTCAAAAGATGTTCCCGGACCACTGCATGAGATGATCCGATCGTCGATAACAACCGGATCATCAACTGATCTGGCGCCGCTCGCCTTCAATCTGCCGAGGTTGTCATGGTTGCGGCTGTAGGGGTAGGTTGTCGCTTTTTTCCCTTGGAGAAGACCTGCATCGGCTATTGGAAGGATTCCAACGCACATAGTAGCTATATAGCCGCCATGTGCGTGTATCTCGCGGGCAAGCCGATGAATCCGGGGATCGTAAGCTTCATCGTACCCGTGGCTGTGAAAGCCTCCCGGCAGTACCAGAGCGTGATACTTTCCGGGGTCAATTCGGGGATAGAGGATATCCGGCCTTACTTCCATACCGAACCGGCCTTTCACGATCTCGTGAAAAGCGGCCGTCGTCACCGAGGCCTTGCTTATCTCTTCCCTGTACTGGGTCCAGCCGAATACATCAAGCACAGTCACAGCTTCGAGATCCTCAAAGCCCTTTGCCAGGAAGAGCAGGATATTAACTATTTCACCCGCCATTGCCGATCTCACTGTCTCGAAAAGACTTGGTGGGCTGCGCTTTGCTTAGCCCACTCTACGGTTCTAACGCAGAAGCAGCATATACCCGGGGGAAGTCAAAGGCAACCCCCGGCCGCTGATCTCACAGCGCCAGCTCAAGTGATTCATGTGATTATCCGGGCAATCATGCCTTTTGGCCCGGATTGCCCATTCGGCCTTCGGACGATAATCGCGTCTATTCCGAGACTCCGCCCCGCCTGGAGAACAGCGAAGGTAACTTGCAGGACAATCAGAAAGAAATACGTCCAGGGCCATTCATACGGAGCCCTGTAAAGCCCGAGCCATAGGTTGACAGCCATCAGCGCCCCAAGAGCCGCACCCAGTCGCGTGAAAACTCCCAATATCAGCGATATTGCTATGAAGAGTTCTAGAGCATACACCAGGGGTGCGAAAACACCGAAGTGAGCCAGGACTATTTCCTTCACGAAGCGGCTTTGGATGCTGAAAGAGGCGTTGTTTACCATCTCAATCATCCAGTGCTTCAGCCCGCTGTCCGGCACGCCCGGCAGGTCCGTGTAGTAAGGCGGCAGCTTCCAGAGCGTTTGCTGATACCACATTCCCCCCACAATTATGCGCGCCATGCACATCCAACTATCCCTGGCGGCGTGCTGCCTTGAGTCATTGATGAAGTTATAGATAACGACAGCCGCGCTCACCAAAAGCAGTAACCAGAAGAGGTAGATTGGCCATCCACCACTGATAAGAAACTCGAGGGTATCAAAAAAAGGATCCGTTCTCATCGTCTTCTCCTACTTCGCTCCGCATTGAGAGTCCAATCAGCGCCGCAAAATCAAGAGGCGGAAGAGAATCGGCGTGCAGAAAGAACAACACGTCACCCCGGGGCACCCGCGCCCCTGCATTCATCAGGCCCGCCCGGGTGCAATCGGCGCCGTGAATCACAGTTGCCAGGGGCAAAGCGATATCCACGGTACAGTCCGTGCTGCCACCTTCGGTAACGATAATCTCCGCGCAATCACTCGAGGTGTATCGCCTCAAGTAGGCCAGAGTCTCTCCGAGATGAGCCTCTTCGTTTCTTGCGGGGATAATGAGACTGATCATCCGGTCTGCGCCCAGCCTTATAGAGGAAGAGTGAAGGGTGAAAATTGCACCCTTCTAACTTCACACTTCACACTTCAGGTTCGTCCTCAGGTATCTCAAAGTCCGCCAGCCCGGTCCGCTACCCTCGTCCGTTCTTTGTTCATTGCGCGTAAGGAACTGCTGCAAATCCTGGTAGGTGTCGATATCGTACCACTGCTCCAGGAGCGAAACCGCAAGTCCCAACGTCCTGGCCCGATCGAGTGTCTTTTCCAGCACGTGGTCCGTACTCCATGGTATATCTTCGAAAAGCTCCGGAACAGGGTTTTTCAAACCGACCAGGTAGTACCCTCCATCGCAGCATGGCCCTAGAACCAAATCGGTCTGAGACTCTTCCTGCAGAGCCACCGCTTTGCTGATAAGAGAGCGCGGCAAGTCGGGACTGTCGCTGTTTATAATATTGACCTGGTCGTAGCCCTCCCTGCACAGCCTCTCGAAGATGTGAGCAAGCCTCTGCCCAAGGTCTTCCCCTTGCTGCGGGAAGAGCATAACAGGAACCGGCAGGATCGATTTAAAAGCCGCTTCAGCCCCCCGTGGCGTGTAGGCCAAGGCCAGCTTCACACTGGATCGGGAATTGTCCGCCGGTACCACCGCAGCGGTCGAGATTCCGGACATCTCCTCCACCATATCCTGGATAAACAGGGTATATATCCGGGCAGCCTCGGCCGCGCTGAGCTGCGGGCACAGCCGCGTCTTGACCTGAGTCGCGACAGGCTCTTTGGCCACTATGACGACGATCGCGCTCATTTTTTCAGAGACTCCATTGTATGCCGCAGCCGGCGCAACATCCAGGGGGATCGGCTGATTGGTGTTTTTCGCGAAATTCGCGGAACCTCTCACCCTTCCAAATTCGCTCCAAGCCCTGCTGAAAAACGTTCCCCATGACCAGCGAATTATAGTCCAGCAACGAAAAAGGAGAGATGCAGCAGGGCAGAACGTTCCCCCATGCGGTAATGTAAGCCACCTCCCAAGGCCTCCTGCATTGGCGCCACGGCGCTTCGTCCCTGGATTTCAACCGCAGGCTTTCACTTGGCGCGGCCAGTCCTGATGCTACAAACCGCACTCCAAGACGGCGGCTAAGTGACATCCCCCGGGCAATAATTTCGTTGATCTCTTCGGACGAATCGACGATAGCCGCCTCACGAGCGGCCAATCCATGCTTAGGCCCATCCAGGGGATACACAAGCCTTTGAAGATAAACCTCATCGATTCCGAGCCGTGAGGCAAGCAGGATCATTTCAGGCAGGTCGCGAACATTTTCCTGCGTTCCCACCATCCAGGCGGATATGATCGGCCCTGACCGGCGGCCTTCTTGCCTCTTTCGTATGAGTACCTCAAGGTTATTGAGCACTCGATGAAGACTTTCGGTTGCCCTGACTCGAGCGTAAGTGGATTCTGTCGCCGCATCCAGGGAGACACGAAACTCGTCCAATCCACTGGCAACCATTTCCTCTGCCAGTTCCGGACTCAGAAGGAGAGCGTTGGAATTGAAAAGCACATAAACGCCTCTATCTTTGAGACTGCGAATGATTTGCGGGAGTTCTTCGTTCAGAAGTGGCTCCCCTATGCCGTGCAGCACCGCTCTTTTCAAACCGGGAACCTGGCCGGCGATCCACCTAACTTCCTCGAGCGAAAGGTCCCCGGGGGCCTCCTTCATGCCGCGGTACTGCACGCAGGTACGACATCGAAGGTTGCAGCGATTCGTAACCTCAATATATAACCATACGGGAAGGGCTATTTTTGAGTTGTCGCGTGGACCCATCGCCTATCCCTTAACGATAGTGGTGCAAATGCTCCGAGATCGCAGAAGTTCTTTGCCGCAGGCTGACGTGACGTTTAGTTGCTTGAAGTCCCCACGCTTGACAGGGCAGAAGACGTCCGGACTCTCACCTTGTCCAAGCAGAAGTGCCCTACTGCGGCACCCGCCGCGGCAGTTGGCTGCGTATCGACATGCCTCACACCCTTTAGGCATTCGTCTTGCTTCCTGAAAGGGAGGCGAGTCCAATACACTTTCTTTCAATATGATGAGCTCCGCCAGGCTAAGCTTTCTTTCGGGCCAGTACACGCATGGCAGCACCTCTTTTAGAGGGGTGATCCGGATGCTTTTGCGACCACATGGCGAACCCTCCAGGGTGTTTAGCCCGGAAAACGTATTGACAAGCGGCTCTGTGCAACTAATCAGGGCGGCACTATCGAAGAGGATGTGGAAGGCCTCCCAGAATTGATGATAGGTGGGCATGTAATCCCGGTTTTGCACCGGTTGGAAGACGTTGACCCGCAGATTGCAGCCGAATGAGCCTACCACTCGGGCCAATTCTCCCAACCTGCTGTAGTTGAGATTCATGAGCACAGCCAGGATGGAGACTTCCATTCCTAACTTCCTGCACCTGTCGATTCCGTTCAGGATGCGTCGCCAATTATCCCCACCCCTGAAAGCGTTTTGTTCCTTCTCGGTCGGGAAATCGAGGGAAAACTCCACATCGCGAAAGGTCGTGAGAATCTCGTCAGGAGTCTTTTGAACAGTTAAGCCATTGGAGGCGAGGGTTACAGGAATCCGGCGCTCTCGCAAATAGTCAATGATTGGGAAATATTCCGGGTTCAACCCGTTTTCACCGGTTCCCAACCCCACAGAGTCAATTTCGAGGCTCTCACAGATGACCTGCACATCTCCCAGGCTCAGATTGTGGATTTCTCCTTGCGGCCTGTAACAATGTGCGCATTTTAGATCACAGTCGTTTGTCAAACCCAATCCGACAGAAAAGCCCATCCCCGGCTCCGAGGTGAATGGTGAAAGGTGAATGGTGAATAGACTGGTTCACAGCTCGGTGTCAGTCAATCTCTCAGGTCTTAATCCCTTCATTCCTAAATACCCAAATCCCTCGATCACTAAATTCCTAAACTCCTCAATCACTTTTGACAAATCGCCAGGAGATAGCGCGCAACATTAAGATAGGGGACCTGAGGAGCGGCTTCTTTTTCCAATTCAAAAAGAAGCCGGTAATTGCCGGGCAGTTGAATGAGGGCCTCAGGCAGATAGTCTGCAAATATGCGGATGCCGTAGCGGGCCACGACCTTCAATTCAGAGTCACCAATCATCCCGTCCAGTTCTTCGAGGGAAAATGTGTGCTTCGGCGCATTATCGAACAGGTCGGCAGTGGAATCCCTTGCGTTGATAGCCAGACGGGCTGCCTCGAGATCAAATTTAGCCAGAGCCATTCTAAGCGGCTCGCTGAAGCAATTGGCGATAACGACCGAAAGGAAGCCGCCGGGGGCCAGTATGCGCACCAGTCCACCCATGGTTGCCCTGGGGTTCTCGACATATTCCAAAATGTTGTGACAAAGGATCAAATCGAATGAACCTTGTGGCATACGGGATACGGACTCCTCCACACTGCCACGAACGAATGAAGCTTTTTCCCGATCTAAGGCGGCATAGTTCGATGCAAGACGCTTCTTTGTCTCTTCAATCATGTTCACGGAAAAGTCGAGGAATACCAGTTTCTCGACTTTGTCAAAGAGCTGGACCGCAATATCGCCAAGCCCGCAACCCGCGTCGAGCACTCTCAATTTACCCTTGATCGAGTTGAGGTGTTGTTCGAGATAATGCAGGATGACATCGTGCCGCAGGCGGCCCTTGACGCTGTCCTGGTATTGAAGCCAGCGATCGACATTGCGATCGAAGAGCAGGGAGGCTCCGGTCATCTCTTAACCTTGACGGCGTAGAGCAAAGGAATCCACAGCATATACCAGGCGGCCATAACGGAGCCTTTTACAGTTCCGGAGACTTTGGATATCCCAATGCGTTTCCTGTAGTTGACGGGGACCTCGAGTATCCTGGCTCCCCGTCTTGCAGCCTTGACCAGCATTTCGACGGGCCAGCCGTAAGTCATCTGTTCCATTCGGAGCGATAAAAGTAAATCTTTGCGTACGGCCCTGAAAGATCCGATATCGGTAATACGCACTTTATAAACACTTCGCATGAACCGCGCAATCAGCCAGTTCCCCAGCCGGGCATGAGAAGACATCGCTTCCGGTTCAAGAGACCCCGACAGCCTGGAGCCAATGACAAAATCAGCCTGTTTGCTCCTGATGGGTTCCAGTAAACGTGGCAATTCGGAAGGATCATCGCTGTTGTCGCCATCCAGAAAGACGACCACATCCGCGTCGCTCGCAGCCATAAGACCCGCATGGCATGCGGCTCCATAACCCCGGCGCGGTTCTTTCACCACCCGAGCTCCCGCCTCCCATGCCCTCGCCGCAGTGGCGTCAGTTGAACCGTTGTCAACCACAATTATCTCGTTTACAAGGTGTGGCGGAAGCCCCTTGACCACAAGCGAGACAGCATCTTCCTCATTATAAGCCGGCACTATTACGGAAACTTTCATGGTTACTCAAGTCCCTGCAACTCTTGAGCGCGCGTTCCCTTCCCTGGCCTCCATGGGAACCAATCCCCTGCTGACCTCCATAGTATAAGAATTTCTACGGCAAGCAAAACGAAAAACGGCATGAACTCTATGTGCCTTAGCCACTCGGGCAGCGCCCCGCCCGGGGACGAGTACGCGAGGTAAGAAAGAGAGACTGCAAAGGAGAAGTAAAGCCAGGCAGGGGAGGGGAAAAGAGCCAGAAAGGGGACTATCCAGATAACATACCAGGGATGGAGTGAAGCCGCGGTAAGGACGATCTGGAGACTTGACAGAATGTAGGCGAACTTCAGTGCGGAACTGGTGTCCTTGTGATTGATCCATGTCATTACGGCCGCGGCCAGCAGAAGGGCTGCGAATATTGCTGTAAATAGCAGAGGATCTGCATAAGGAAACAACTCCATAAGATAGGTCTTAAGGCCAAGATTAAAGCTCTCCCCTGGATTTCCCAGGTATTCCGGAAGAAACCCGACGACCCTTTTCCCAACATTAAGATAGGGCAAATAGATCAAAACAAAAATCATTGAAAAGAGGAGGCATCCTCGGATTTTTTTCTCTGTCAGTACTGCAGGCAATAAAATCGCTGGATATAATTTCAGGGAAGCAGCCAGAGCGAGGCTGGATAAGGATGCAAGTATCCGCTTCTTCACCAGCAGCAAAAGCGACAGAAGAACGAAAAACAGCATAAAGCCTTCCATGTGTCCGCTGCCGGCAAGCTCAAAGATCACCAGGGGATGCCATGCATAGATCAATACCCTCTCGCGTGCTAAACCCAGGCTTGCCAGTATCATCATCAACACCAGCACAGAACCCATGTCGAATAAAACGACAGCCCCCTTGAAGGCCAAAATGTTCTCTACCCCCAATCTGTTCAAGGCACGGAAAAGCATCTGCGCTCCGGCAGGATAGATGGTCGGGGATGCGTGCCGATTCATATGAGGCCAGATGGCTTCGTCTTGAAGCTTTCCGAGGGCTTCATCACCAGGTGCGTACAGATATGGATTTATCCCATGGGCCTGTACCCTGGCATCCCAAATGTAGCGATAAATATCAGACGAGAGCACGGGTTGTGTTGAAATGAGAAGCAGCCTGAACAGCAGTGCGAAGAAAAGTATTACATAGAGGGCGTAAATACTTCTTGTCTCAGCGGCCTCATAGCGAAAGACGATCAGGATACCAGCGAGGTACAGTATTGCAAGCGGCACTATCTGGCATGCCAAAGACGTGAATAAATCGACGGATGCAACGCTGTCTGCGTTATGAAAAAGTCCGGAAAGCCTGAAGTTCATCGCGTAGATGAAACTGCCCGTCAGACCGAGGCACACCAGGTATATCGCTCTTTTTTCACGCATATGGCTCAGGAATATACCAGTTTTCATAGCGTTTAACCAGTGAGACGCAGAGAGCGCCAGGAAGGAGCATCCGGAGTTCTTTCTCGATGACTGGTGCGGAGACGAGGGTCATAGCGTCCACAGTTCCGTCTTTATGGAACCCCACTCCCGGGGTGGCGCTCCGCTTACCCTGGACTATATTATGAGGCCCTTTCGTGGCAGGAAAATCCAGAGCACAGGTACTCGTTTGCTGGATGAGCCTTATAA
This sequence comes from Syntrophobacteraceae bacterium, assembly GCA_052143075.1. Taxonomy (GTDB): domain Bacteria; phylum Desulfobacterota; class Syntrophobacteria; order Syntrophobacterales; family Syntrophobacteraceae; genus SbD1. Next base: position 52,283 of record JBKQTS010000098.1, read on the forward strand.
AAGGGGGGAAACGGGCTTATCCGCGCCCGCACTTGAACTAATATCCACTTCATATCCGGTATCAGGTGGAAGCGGGCGGGACGGTAGGCTCCACGTCCTCCAAGTCGAGTTCGACGCTTACCGATTTCTTGATTATGTCTACGCTTACGATCAGCCTGCCTTTTTGGGGGTCCACCCTTTTGAGAATACCGATGCATCCGGCAAGAGGTCCGCGCACAACCTGGACCCAGTCGCCCTGTCTCAGATAAGGATGGATTTCGAGCGGTTGGATTGAGTTGACAACGGTCCGAAGGTTTTCGATCTGATAGGAGGGAATTGACAGAGGGCCTTCGGAGTTGTGCAGAAGGCTGAGGGCCCCGGGGGTCTTGACGATAGTGAGGTGCGCCGAGCTATCCAGCAATACGTGAACGAAAACATAGCCGGGGAACATCGGAAGCTGTATTTTTTTCCTGCGGTCCCGCCTCTTGCTCCAGGTTTCCATGAGTGGAAGAAAGCAGCCCACTTCCTTCTGTTCCAGCCTTTTCACGAGTTCCTTTTCGTGATTTACCTGCACGTAGACAGCGTACCACTCCTTGTCGGGTGGCGTATGATACAAGTGCTGCCCCGATTCATCAGGCTCAAGACTATAGTCACGGCTTCCCATCTGGCTACTTCCGGTTCAACAAGACATCGATGCGGCGCTCAGGGCCTTTTGCTTTCGCTCTTAAAGCACCGTTTTGCCGAGTTCGCGGTTGATGCCAAAACATAAACAAACACACCCGAAAAGTCACTCCCCGAATGGACATTTGAACCCCGGACGGCAACACCGTGTTCATCTGTTTTCATGGGTGGTTCTTCGATTGCCGGCGAAAACGAGATCATCTATTTTCCACGGAGTCCTAATCCGCAGCAGGCGGCAGCTCTTATCCCTGTATACGAGATATCCCTTCTCCAGACCATAGTAAAAAAGATCGCGCGTGATGATAACGTCTTCGGTGCAATAGGTTATGAGATTTTCCCACTCACCCTGGCGGAACCACCTGACGGCCTGGAGGCCGTCCCCTCCTTTCGGGCGACCGAGAGTTCTTTCTGCGAGGTGTCCGAGGCTCAGGCGAAAACCCAGTCCTTTGTGAATCTCACCCAGGATGTCAAACGTGGGAAGCCGCTCCAGGTCGAACGGCGTGTAGGCGCGCAGGACACGGTAATCGAAACGGGAGATGTTGAATCCGACAATGAGGTCGAGCCCTTTGAGGTCTTCGATGAGTCCCTGGATTTCATGCTCACGGTATACTTTGAATATATCGGCAGGGGCCTCATAGAGAACGGCGACAGATACACGCATCAGGTGTGTATTTTGCCATCCGCCTACCTCTGCCGCCAGCTTCTGGGTTTCGAGGTCGAAGAAACCTATCCGGAAGTCCCGGCAGGGTCCCTGTTCGGCGGGAGCACAGTAGACCTCGGGGGCCGTCTTTTCACATTCGATGCTGTTGTCGCCCAGGTTCTTTTCAGCGGAAAGATATCTCAGAAGCTCGAGTGCGGCCGCTTTATCCAGCGGTTTGTTTCCGGAGCCGCACTTGGGGGAGTGGATGCACGCCGGGCATCCCTGCGAGCAGTTGCAGGATGCGATAAGCTCTTTTGTCCTCTCGATCAGTGGCAGGATTATGTCATATCCGCGCGCGGCCAGCCCGATTCCCCCCGGATAGCCGTCGTAGACAAATATGGCGCCCTTTTCGATCTGCGGGTGCCTCGGAATCGAAATCCCGCCTATATCATTGCGATCGCATACGGCAAAAAGAGGAAACATGCTGATCAGTGCATGCTCTATAGCGTGAATTCCTCCCATGAAATCGAGGCCTGCTTTCCTGACTTTGGTTTCAAGTATCGGTTCAATTTCGATCCAGAAGCCGACCGTTTCGAAGGTCTGTGGTGGAAGGTCGAGCGGGTTTTTCGAAATAAGAGCGTGAGAGAAAAGCCGTCGAACCTCATAGGCCGTTATATTCTCGGTAACCCGCAGACGGCCCATCCGGATGATGAAGTTCCCTGCGGGTTTGGAAGCCAGCCTCTCCAGAATTTCGGTTTCCTTGTTGCCCACAGCGCGCGTAAAAAGGGGAACGTTAGCCGGGGCCACGTGGATCAACTTCTTTTCGAGATCGAGCGATTCGACTGAATAGGTTTCGCCCCGGTGCAGGTAGATAGCCCCGGGATGGCATTCCTTGAGTGCCCGAATACCTTCGTTTTTCCCCAGCGTCGAGGTCTGGCCGTTGCTGGCCGTGGTGATCGTATATGAGGGGCCGACGGAGCGGATATCTATGAGGCGGTGTGGTGCGCTGGTGACGCATATCCACTGGTCGCCCTCGAAGGTCTGAAGCAGGCGTCCGCATAAAGTAAGCTCGTTTAGCGCTTTTGAGAACTTTTCTTCAAAAAAATCGTCATCGGATGAACATATTGGCAGCTCAGCCGCCGCGCACGGAAGATGGGCCTTGAGGATTTCGGAATTGAACGGGTCTATTACCGCGTTCTCATACTGACTTTCGAGGAAGCGGCCGGGGTGGTTCACGATGTACTGATCGAGCGCATCCTGGTCAGGGATTAGAACTATGGCCGATTCACGCCCGCTTCTTCCAACACGTCCCCCCCGCTGCCAGGTGGTCATGACTGTCCCCGGATAGCCGACAAGAATACACAGGTCAAGCCCGCCTATGTCGATCCCAAGCTCCAGGGCGCTTGTCGATATGACCGCGCAAAGAGTTCCGCCGGCAAGCTTCTGTTCTATTACGCGCCTCTCCTCGGGCAAAAATCCGGCCCTGTACGAACTCACCTTGTTCCGAAGCCCGCGGTCCATCTCGATCACGCTCATGTGAACCAGTTCGGTCAACTTCCTGGACTGGGTAAAAGCGATCGTCTTGAGACCCGCTTTAGCCGCCTGGACTATAAGGCGCGCGGCGGTGCCCGCCGAGTGGCCAATCCTGCTTTCCGCCGGGCGCAGAAAGACGAAGTGCCGCTTTGCCTGCGGCGCTCCACTCACTCCGCTCACAACCGCTATCTCGTCCCGGGGAACTCCCGTAAGACGCCCCGCAAGTTCGTCGGGGTTTCCGATGGTAGCGGACAGCAAAATGAACTTGGGGCTGCTCCCGTAATAGCGGCAAATCCTTCTGAGCCTTCGGAAGACCTGGGCGACATGACTCCCAAAAATCCCGCGGTAGGTGTGCATTTCGTCAATGATCACATATCGGAGTCTTTTCCAGAATTCCTCCCATTTATGGTGGAAAGCCAGCAGAGCGTAATGGAGCATATCCGGGTTGGTTAAAAGAGCATGGGGGTGGTGCTGCCGGATCTTGGCCCTCTGGTATGGGGTGGTGTCTCCGTCGTAGATGCACGATGTAAGGGAGCAATCCCCTTCAGGGCCCGGAAGGGCGGCAAAGAACTTTTGCAGCGAGTCCAACTGGTCGCGGGCAAGCGCCTTGATCGGAAAAAGGTAGAGAGCGCGCCGGCCTGGGTCCTCGATCAGCGCCTCGGCAACGGCCAGGTTGTATATTAGGGATTTTCCACTCGATGTCGGCGTGGACACAACGGTATGCCGACCCGATCTGATGTGCTCGAGCGCCAGTGTCTGGTGACTGTAAAGAGCTGATATCCCGAGCATGAGCAGCGCGTCTTCGATGGGGTGGGGAAGCGGAGCAGAGAGCTTCCCGAAAATAGGCGGCTGAGCCGGGAATTCGGCATGATGGGCAATTTCGAAATCCCTTAGCCGATCGTTCAAAAGCCTTTTCAAAAAGCGCTGAATCACTGCGAAATCCGGCTAAAAAGTTCTGGATGCTGGATGTTGGATTACTGGATACCTCTCGTGCCTACATTAACCCAAAAAGGAAATAGGGTGCAAGCGGCAATCCACCATCTGGATTCCGGAACAGAACTCCTATATTATAAGCAGAGTTTTATAGCGAATTTCTTTACCCGGTTCGAGTTCAAGGTTGTGCAACTGACTACCCAAAACAGCAAAAGGAGGAAAGCATGGACCTCAAAGAAGCGGTGAAAAAAATACACTGGCTTGGCCACGATGCGATCCGCATCGACGGAAGTACGGTGGTTCAGGTCGATCCCTTCCAGATTTCGGTCACAAAGCCCGCTGACCTTATCCTGATCAGCCATGATCATTTCGATCATAACTCACCCGAGGACGTGGCCAAAATCCAGAAAAAAGATTCGGTCATAGTGACCGATGCGGCTTCGGCCAAGAAACTCAAGGGCGAAATAAAGGTGGTGGCCCCCGGCGCCACGCTGAGCGTCAAGGGCGTTGAGATCGAAGTCGGGCCGGCCTACAACACCAACAAAGACTTCCATCCCAAAGCCGCAGGTATGCTCTCTTTTGTCTTCAAACTGGATGGTGTCCGCTATTATCACGCAGGCGACACCGATTTTATTCCCGAGATGAAGCAGCTTGACGTGGATATCGCGTTTCTGCCCGTTTCAGGAACTTATGTCATGACCGCTGATGAAGCTATAGAGGCGGCAAAGGCTATCAACCCGAAGATCGCGATCCCGATGCACTATGGCGCAATAGTCGGTTCGGAGGACGATGCCAAGAAATTTAAAAAGGCGCTGGAAGGCCAGATTGAGGTCGTGATTCTGCAAAAAGAGACTAAGTGAAACAAGAAGGGAGCAAGGAGCAGGGAGCAAAAGCGGCTACCCTTTTCGGGCGGGGTCTATCCCGGGGATAAACCCCGCCCCTCCTAAAGTAATCAAGACTTCGATTTCCTGATCTCCATTCCGATTTTAAAGGCGGGTCCGATTTTTTCGCCGATCCTGAAGTAGGCTTTATTCGCGCCTGTTACGTACATGAGCGGGTCGATTTTTGCAGGATCGGGCTGGCCGTCGGTCATACAATCTTCTGATACGTGGACCTCCTCGATCTGAGCTATCACGAGGGCATGCGAGCCCAGGGTAAGAATATGGACTACCTTGCATTCCAGGTTGAGCGGGCACTGTTCGATCAAGGGAGCGTTTTTCAGTTTCCCATAGAATACAGTGAAATTGCAGTCTTTCACCTTGTCCGCCTTTGTGGTTCCCGAGACCAGGCCGCAGTAGTCGGTTTCACCGGCCAGTTGTGCGCTTGGCACGTTCACTGAAAATGCACCATGTTCCCTTATTCCTTTCAGGGTGTACCGGTGATGCTGAAGAGCCACGGTGATCATAGGAGGCGTGCTGGCCGCTATCCCGCTCCAGGCGGCAGTCATGAAGTTGGGCTTTTCGCCGACATTGGCGCCGACAAGAAAGGCAGGCATCGGGTAAACAAGGGTCTGGGGACCCAGAGTGATTTTTTTCATATTGCTCTTCCCCCCGAAATAATGGTTGACGTCACAGTTACAAGGTCTTTGAAATCACACCGAGACCGACCAACTGTTTATGTTGACATGAAACGAGGAAGAATGCTACTAAGAACGGTCTGATGCAAGGCATGGGGGCCGTTAACTCAGGAGGTAGAGTATCTGCCTTTTAAGCAGAGAGTCGCCGGTTCGAATCCAGCACGGCCCATAGAAAAATCCTTATGCATAGCCGGTTCTCAGGAGCCGGCTTTCCCTCCCGCCCGTTCCTGCCGCATCGTTTTCGCCGGCGCCAGGATGAGTGAAGAGTGACGAATGATTGTCATTTGAAAAAGAGCGCCGCCTTCCAGGGCGGCGTTCTTTGTATCACGCAAAAGGGGCTTTATGTACGAACCACCATCGCCATGGCTCCTTTTCATCATTTACCAATTGATGCCTCGAAGGAGAACAAATTTACCGTGGGGCTTTGTGCGCTGTAGCTTGACAGGAGGCTGCCCGAGTGCTAGAAGTAGCAGCTTGGAGCTCAAGCCCTGCGGGCCGCCTGCCGGCCGGTACGGCCAATAATGCTGTTGACATAACCCGGGGGCTCCGTTAGATAGTGTCCATCCGGAAACCCCGGATTAGACACTAGCAGTTTACGATTCGGAAAGGAGGCATTTTTCGTCCTGGCGCGTACAGTTTGGCGCCTCGCCATTTCCGGATTGCCCAGCGCCGCACCGAAAGGTGCAGGAAATCGAGGGGTTGCGCGGAGGCGTACATGGGTACGCCGCACAAGCAAGCCCGAAGATTGACGCCGCCAGGGTGGAAAAGGGCCCTTTCCGGACGGAAACTGGATAGGCCCTGGCTCTTCAATGTCCCCATCGTCTAGTCCGGTCCAGGACACCGGCCTTTCACGCCGGCGACGCCGGTTCAAATCCGGCTGGGGACGCTACCGGCAAACTCAAGCGGGGTACCTTCGGGGTACTCCGCTTGAATCTTTTGGGCCATACGACGAGGGCTTTCACCCAGTTAAAATCATTGTTTACTTTTTTTCCGCATTGCGACGATAATTAGTTGAGCGGATTGAAGAATTATCCCCTCTTCATCAGCTTAAGGCAGGGCCGGAAACGGCTCTGCCTTTTTTTGGGCGTGCGCCCGGCAGGGCGTTCGTCTGGAGGCGCCAGTGCCTTGGCGCGGCGTCCCGGAAGTTCTGAGATACTCAGGCCACTCAAAGCTCACCCGGCCGGAAAGCCGGGGCCAGTGTTTTTTTGAGGCAAGTTGTCGAGAACGGATGGGGTGACGCCGGATTCGGGTGGGAGCGACGAAATTGGGAGCTTCTCGTCGATTTTTTCTCAGCTTGCGTCTTTGTTCAACACTCTGCTAAACACGAAGAGTCAAACAGCGGTGAATGGCTGGAATTGAAACGGCTTACATCAATGCCGTATTTTTGAATCAAATGGCGAAAAGCTCTGGGGTCCTTCTTCGCAGCCGCCGCCGCCTTCGTGACATTGCCGCTATAAGCCAGCAGGAGCTTTTCTATATATTCGATTTCAAACTGCCGCACCAAACGTGATTTAGTTTCCTGAAACGACGCCTCCACATCTTCCATTTGAAAACGAGCTAAAACTATATGCTCATCCTCGACCATTTCTGAATTACAAAAGACCGCAGCCCGTTCGATCGCATTTTCCAGCTCCCTCACATTGCCAGGCCAGTCGTAGGCGATAAGTTTGTCAATGGCCGCTTGAGAAAATCCCTTTATCTCTTTTCCCATACCACGGGAAAGCTTCCGCAAAAAATGAGCAGCCAAGAGCGGTATGTCTTCTATCCGCTCGCATAAGGCCGGGAGGTTGACTCTGAATACGTTGAGCCTGTAATACAGGTCCAAACGCAAGCGGCCTGATTTGACCACCTCATCGGGGTCGACGTTGAGCGCGGCAATGACCCGCACATCAGTGTGCCGCTCTTGAGTATCGCCCAGCGCCCGGTAGGTTTTCTCCTCGAGGAACCGCAAAAGTTTTACCTGCACGACGGGGGAGAAGCTGTCGATTTCGTCGAGGAATAATGTGCCGCCTTCACTTTCGGCGATCAGTCCACTTTTAAATGGGATAGCTCCTGTGAACGCCCCGCCCTTATGACCGAAAAGCTCGTTTTCGGCAAGTTCCCCGGGAATCGCTCCGCAATTGATAGGCACAAACGGAGAGTGCTTTCGTGGACTGAGCTGATGAATTCTCCGCGCGATCACCTCTTTACCTGTCCCGGTGTCTCCCACAATCAGCACTGAGGAATGAGATTGTGCGATTTGTGGAAGACTTGCAACAACCTCGAGAAAAGTGGGGCTTTCCCCAATGATTTCCAATTTTGCGGTATCCTTCATCATCACTTCTCGATTTTCCAGTGCCCAGCGAAAACCAGCGCGGGAGAAATTGCCGGGACACTTTCGAGGAACCGCCGGCGCCTGTCGGCGTGTCAGTGGTTCCCACCCCAATTTGACTTGTCGCCTGGCTGTTTAAGACACATCAAATGCAGCGCGAAGCCAGCCATCTGTAATACGTATACGTTAAAAAAAAACAAAAGCGCTTCGGCATGCCCCCTCATCGAACTCTGCAAGTAAGTAAGAAAATCTGATAATTGAGTAAAAAGGCGATGATATCTTGCCGACGCAAACCGAGGGATAGCCAAAGCTTCCATTGCCGAATCGCTTTTCCATCAGGTGGTGATATATGTGATAGGTTCTGTTCAAAATCACCGCAAACCTAACTCCAAAGTTTAGCAAGAACCGTGCGAGAATGAGCTTTATGTCGCAAGCCATTGTTTTAACTTAACAAATACGGACCAGCCACTCTACGCAGAATCTATTTTTTGTAAACTTTTCCGACAGTGGCAAACGTTGTGAAAGCATGTAAAACACAAATAATGACTATTTTTTCATCTGCTTAGCTCTCTTGTAAAGAATTGTAAAATAATCTTACGCAATCGGGAGTTTGGGGCCATCGCGCCCTTCGCTCCGTATCCCTATGCCAGATAAGATCCAAGCCTTTGCAAATAGCCCTCGCTGGAATCTATAAACGCCGCTCCGATCTTCAGGCCGTTATCAATGTTAAAGACGCGGCGAAGATCACATCTGAAGCGAACCTCCTCTTTGCTCCTGGGCAGTTCGAAACAGAGGCTGAAGTTGGGCATTTCCCCAATCGAGGTGTCCTTGATCTCCGAGCCTCTGGGATAGGCGACTAAAGCGCCACCCAATGAAAGGTCCAACACCACGCAAGAAAAAGGAACAGACGAAATATCCCCGGTCTTATAGTAGGTTACTGCCGGCAAGGCGGTGTTTACCCGAGGGTGTTTGCGCCGCTCCTGAGTAATGGTCCTACCGACGGTGTATCCCCGTTTTTCGAGGTAATCGGCTATGATCTTGTCCAGAAGCGAGGCCATCGTCCGGTGCTCCAGGCTGGCTGCTTTCCTCAAAGCGTCGCGAACCTTTCCGGTCATCCTCATACTGTAGATAGTATCTTTTCCCATGGCTCATATCACCCGGAAGACAGCTCCAACGCCCCGAACGCTCTGCTTCTCTAAAAGGAGCCTGCTTCGTCTAAAAGGATAGAACAGCCCTTACCCGGATCAAGGTTCGCCCTCCGGACCTTTGACCGTTAACCAGGGCCGGACCGCCAAAGGACCATCGCCGCCATCTGTGCCCCAGCGGCTGGATGACACGCATGCTCAAAATACAAGGTATTTCTCATGGACAGCCTTTCGTCCAAGCTTGCTTATAAATCTTTGTTTCGCCTCTTGAAGTGACTCCAGAGGGTCATTCCTGCAAGGCATGCAGACGTCGATCTCGCGGATGACAGAGGTCCTCGATCGGGAGGCAGCGCGCTCGACCGAGTGCTTCAGCTCCCGAATATTTCCGGGCCAGTCATAGAAAGCAAATCGACGCAAAACCTCCTCTGAAAAGGATGCGGCCCTTGTCCGGAATTTTGTGCGGTAACCGTTCAAAAAATGCCGGGCCAGCGGGGGTATATCCTCTCGCCGTTCCCGAAGTGCAGGAAGTTTGATCGAGATAACGCTAACGGCATAATAGAAGTCGCGCCGGAGTTTGCCGTTTCTCATCGAGTCCTCGGCGCTGTTTGCCAACGACGCTATCAGGCGTACATCCGCCGGTCTTTCGCTCTTGGCCCCGAGCGGCCTGAAAACCCTATTGCGGAGCAGGTGGAGAAGTCTAATCTGCGCGGATGGAGGGAGCCTGTCGATTTCTTCAAGGAAGAGGGTCCCGCCCTGGGCTTTCTGGATAAGTCCCCTGGTTGAGAGCACCCCCCCCCGGTCGTCCCTGGTTACCAGCCCGAAGAGTTCTTTTTCAGCCAAATCCGGGGGAATCACCCTGCAGTCCACACGCACCAGGGGTTTTCCCGCGCGGTTGCCAATCAAATGTATTCTGCGCGCAAAGGTGTTCCTGCCCGTTCCAGGCTCTCCCTCGATCAGTACGCCCGAATTACACACGGCGGCCCGTGAAACTTTATCAAGCTGGTGCACAAACAAGGGATTTCTCCCGATCAGAGAAGCCGGCTTCAAATCCTCGCGAGCGCTCGCCTTGAAGGCGGAAAGGGGGTAATTGTCTATAGCGGACCACATAACGGACATGATGCCCTCTCCATCGGCCGCTTCGAGAAGCTCCGACGGAGCGTCTGCTTTCACAATCATCAGTACTCCGAAAAAGCGGGGAATATCGATTGAAACCAGAGGGATGTAACCAGACCTGTTTGGTTGTGACAAGCGGAGGCCGGCGTTTTTCAACCGGCCTGCAGGCAAGACCAATACAATCAGGTCCGGGTCGAAAAAGGACGCCAGGCGGGCTAAGGACGCTTCGACACCCCCGGTCTCGAAGGCTTCAAAGGAGCTTTTCAGAACATGAACCCGCATAATGGATGAAGATTGCATCGCTTCCCTTAGAACGGCGCTGAAGGTCTCCCTCTTGCCCAGGTCAATAAGCAATACATCCGGCAGTTTCACGGCTCATCCCCCGGTAGAATGAGCTCGCAAGCCTGCTGAATCACGGAAGGCTGCATGCCCGATTGCAGATTGATATCGGGCGCGGTTTGCAAATTCATTGCCTCGGCCCTAACCGGCATGCGTGTTCTTCTCCAATTCCCGCCTGATGATAGTGTCGAGCGTTTCAAAAGAGACTGCTCCACTGATTACCTTGCCGTTTATAGCTAAAGAGGGGGTCGAGTTGATTCCGGCGCGCCAGCCCTCCTGGAAATCCTGTTCGATCGCAGGCCGGTATTTCCCGCTTGCCAGGCAACTCGAGAAGGCTTCCGTATTCAGCCCTAATTTGCTCGCGTATCCAATGAGCAGATCGCGGCCGGGCTCACCGGCGCCGGAGAACAGGGAATCCTGGTAATCCCAGAACTTGCCCTGCTCATTCGCGCATCTCGCGGCTTCAGCGGCGCGCAGGGATGCTTCGCTCCGATGCAGCGGGAAGTCCTTGAAAACCCAGAGCACCTTGCCGGAGTAAACGGACTGGGCGGCCTTAACGGTTTCACGGCTCTTTTTGCACGCGGGGCACTGATAATCGGAAAACTCGACAATGGTAATAGGCGCGTTTTGAGGACCCCTGGAGACGCCTCCATCGATACTGGTCCGCAGGTTTGGAAGCGAAGGCTCCTTCAGATAAACAGCCACCCCGTAATCAGCGTAGTGGGCAGCGGCATAATCCATGACTTTCCGGTAGCCTTTTTGCTGCCCCAACAAATTCCCAATTTCTTCTTTCACCTCTTCTTGCGACTTCTTCGACTGAGACCACTTTTGCCTGTTCTGCTCGTAGTACTGCTCGATTTCCTCCGGGGTTACCTCGACCCCTTTGGACAGGATCCTGCTTTCGATCAGTTGCTGCGCGGTCATTCCGTTCCGCTCCGCTTCCTTTTGCAGGACAATCTTGTCGATCATCTGATCGAGGCGCTGTTTTTTCAGTTGATAAACGCTTTCCTCCAATTCGTGAATCCGCATGGCCAAAGGAGCTTCCAGGTCCTCCACAAGAATGGCCTCTCCAGCCGCCTCCGCCGCGACTCGATCCGGCGGGGGCGCTGCCGCCGGCATGCCGCGCCCGGGGACGAAAGCCGCCCCAAACAGCAGAAGTAAAGTCAGAAGAATTTGGGGCGCCCTGTTTTTTTCGAAGCACACAGCGCCAATCGAGAGCAGAAGAAAGAGGTTGACAAGATTGAGGGGGCACGCGGTTTTCTGCAGCAGGAGGCCGAAGCTCAGGCCCACAGCGCCGGACACAATGGGCGCCGTAAAACCTTGCATTCTGTAAATCGACAGAATTACGACCGAGTAGAATGCTGCGCCGATGACCCACAAAGGCGGCCAAGGTCCCGTGTTGCCCGCGCTCAGAATGCGGCTGAACGGAGCGCCGATCCAATCAAAGTGCCGTGAGAGCCCGGACAGCACGAAAAGCAGAAGCCCCAAGGATCCGAGTACGAAGAGTATCCGGACCCTCAACTCCCGATGCTGTGAATTTGCGCTCTTTTCGGCTTTCGGCATTTGCCCTTTCCTTCTCACGCAGTTTTTACCGGACCTTCCTGCGACACTCCCAAACCACGCCTTTCGTGTCGTTTACTGACCCACGAGGCTCATTGGCAAAGCTACAGGCAGAGTGAACGGGATATTGGCCGCAGGGATTTCAACTGCCAGAAAAACCGGAACCTGCCGCCACAGAGAGGTGATTTGCTCGCATGTGCCGTCCACCTCCTGGGATTGCAACGCCGATCCATATCCCATCGTATCGCTCGACCCGCTGCCACAATAATAGTGGTTAACACCCCCATTGGTGAGCTGAAAAATCGTACTGGTATTCCATGAGTACATCGGGCCGGTGCAATCATTGTTATAAAACAGCAGATCATAAAAAGAGGTTGCGACTTGCCCGGATTGCTGAACAATGGGGACGATCTTGTTAAGTCCGGGCACATAGATATCCCACTTGTACCCCGTTCCGAGAGGCTGGTAGCTCTCGTATTCAGTGTAGGAGCTAATGCTCAAGAGGTAGCCCAGGAACTGGCCATTCGCATCAAAGACCTGCATGGCCCCCGGGGGCCCTTGAGAACCCTGTGTGCCGGTAGCACCCTGCACTCCCTGCGGACCTGTCGGGCCCTGCGGTCCGACCGGGCCAACCGGGCCCTGCACTCCCTGAGCACCGGTGGCGCCGGTAAACCCTATCGGGCCCTGCGCTCCGACTGGGCCGGTTGCACCCGTGGGGCCAGTAAGACCGGTGGCGCCAGTAAGCCCTGTCGGTCCCTGAGCGCCAACCTGGGCGAGAAGCTGCCAGTTCGCAGCATTGAGGTCGGGTTCCTTGTTCGTGTTGGCTGTGGTGCACACATAGCTGGACCCGCCAAAGCTTACCGCATTGCTCGGCTGATATGTAGCAGAGTTGGACCACGCATTCAGCCATGTGAGCCCGGCAGGTCCCTGAGGACCCTGTGCGCCGGTTGCGCCCGTGTCGCCTTTAGGACCGGTTGATCCTGTTGCGCCCGTGGGGCCGGCAGGACCGGTTGCGCCAGTAGCGCCTTTAGGACCGGTTGAGCCTGTTGCGCCCGTGGGGCCGGCAGGACCGGTTGAGCCAGTCAGGCCTATTGGGCCCTGCGGTCCGGCTGAACCTGTTGCACCCGTGGGGCCGGCAGGACCGGCTGAACCCATTGGCCCCGTGTCCCCTGTAGGACCGGCTGGACCCGTTGCACCCGTGGACCCCGCAGGACCGGCTGGGCCGGCCACGCCCTGTGGTCCCTGAGCGCCGGCCTGGGCGAGAAGCAGCCAGTTCGAAGGACTGGTGTCGGGTTCCTTGTTCGTGTTGGCCGTGATGCACACATAGCTTGCCCCGCCGAAGCTTACCGCGTCGGTTGGCTGATATTGGGTAGAACTGGACCACACATTTTGCCAGGTGAGCCCAGCCGGGCCCTGCAGAGCTTGCACCCACTGGGTTGGGGTTTCGGTGTCTGGGTCGCAGGGCGGGTTCGGACTTTGGTTTACAAACAGACGCACAGTCCCGGTTTCATTGTTGATACACGCGTTATATGTATTAGTATATGCGGGAGTCTGATTCCACTGGACATCCGTAGAACCGCTGGCGCAGGTTATCGGCGTGTTTATGGATACCGTCAGGGTCCCGTCGCTGGCCATGCAGCCATAGTAGACGTTCTGAGCGGACGCATTCCGGATGAATGCGGCGGCAAGCATGATCGAGACCAAGACCGAAAACAAGAAGACCTTACGCATGTGTTGCCCCTCCTCTTGACGCCTTTGCCCCTGGCACTGACTCGTTGATAAGCCCGGCCCCGCTGAGAAGCAGCATTTGAGGCCCACTCTGCATATATCCGCCGTCCAGGCCCTATCAGCGTCAATCGAGAATATTCGTCCTGCCGTTCGAGAAATTTCGCTCTACAGCTTTGTCCGGTTACTCATTTTTTGGCGCTCTGGTTGTTCCAAAGCTGCATTCTCGGAAGTTGGGCCTCAGGGACTACCGGCGGCGCAGCAGCAACCGCAGCACTGCGGAACTTCGACTGTACATCGGTAGTCAGCTTTTCACCCCCGGGCACGACGCCTCCGGTGGCTGCAATAATATCGGGCAATCCGCCTCCATTCACATCGACGGCCGTTACGCCCCAGACCACAGACAGTCCCGTCGAGGGAAGCCCGGTTGCTTCTTCATATTTAAACGCGCCTTTTCCATCGCCCTTAAGAACATAAAGGCCGTAAGCGCTCCCGAGGTCATGTTTGAGCCTGCCGCCCACAACCAGGTCGAGATGTCCGTCTTTGTCCAGGTCAGCCAGGTCCACCGCAAGGGCGCCGCCCTGCAACTGGGGAAACACATCGGCTGTGGCCTGCCAGGACCCGTCAGGCTTTTGGAGGTAGACTTCGAGGCCGTTGGCCTGGTTGGCCGCCACGATATCCAGAAGACCGTCCTCGTTCACATCGCCCACTGCAATGCCCCTGTAGAGGCCGTAAATCGAGGGTTCAGGCAAACCGGCCGAGGAGGGTTTCCAGTTTCCCTTTCCGTCTCCCAGCCAGACTCTTGGACCTTTATAATAGGATGCCACAATGTCGAGATGGCCGTCCTTGTTGATATCGACCAGGCGGACCCGAGTCGCCCATCCCCCCTCGTGGTCATCGTCGGGGCCGGGACTCTTTGCGCTGGGCAGGCCTTCGGCGGGCGACTCTTTCCAGTTCACTCCGGAGCAGTCTCCCAGATAGACTGTGAACCCGCCCCTGTCGGAGGAGCCTGCGACCAGGTCAGGACAACCGTCTTCATTCACATCCCCAATCGCGACGTCTTCGGCCCCGGAAAAGAACTCCCGGGTTTTGCCAGTGTCAGGATGGGCCGCGGCCGGGGACATTCCTTTCACAACCTGTTTCCAGTTACCCTTGCAATCCCCGAGATAAACGTGGACGCCGGAGCAGTGGTCCGCGACGACAAGATCCGCACAGCCATCGTTGTTTAGATCTCCAAAGGCTACGCCTCCGCCGCACGAATTATCCATTTCGAGTCCCTGCGAGGAATTCACCCATTCGCCTGCGCCGTTTTTCAAAAACACCTGGGCCCCTTTGCCGAGACGGGGATTGACAGCCAGGGCCATGAGGCCGTGCTTGTTGATGTCGGCGACCGCCGGAGTAGTTTTCCACATACCTTTATCCGGCAGGCCCGAAGCGGAAAGTCCGAATTGAAGCTTCGCGCCGTCAGTGCCCTGTGAGACGCCCGCGCTCGTGAAGATGTATGATACACACAGCAAGATGAGGATTGCGGCCAAAAGAAGCAGGCGCTTCAGGATTCGTTTCGGCTGACCCATGTTTATTATCCCCCCTGATAACTGCTTTTCGGTATCGATTTGTACCAGACCCCTTCGATTTTGGTCCAGTCTTCGACACTCGAGTCGTCTTTCGGTTCCACCTTGGACATATTCGGATCATTGGGCCGAATGAGGCAAGTGACCCTCACTTTTCCCAGGTCACCGGTGACCTCAGCCCAATCCACCGAATGGGTCACATAGATATAGTGGGTCTTTTTCTGCAGAAACTCTTCCTGTGAAACAGCTTTCCGGAATTCAGGATCGCAGTACGTGTAAAGAAGAGCCCACTGTTCCTTTTCCATTGCTTCCCAAAAGTCGTTGACCCGTTTCGTGAGCGCGGCTTCATCCGCCGCCGGCCTCATGCTGGGAGGACGCGACGGCGCCTCGTCACGCCGAGTGGGCGGTGAGGGGAACCAATTGCCGTCTATCTTTTCCCAGAGCTGCCAGGTCTCCGTTGTTGTGGGAGGCACATTGGAAACTCCCGTAACTTGGGCCGTGCTGGCCACCTTCACCCATCCAAGGTCCCCCGCCGTCTCCGTATGCCCCAGTTCAAAAGACAGAAAGCGAAAGGAGGCGTTCTTTTTACTGAATGCGGTGAACTGGTCCAAGCCTGCCTGGCTCTTATCGGCGCCCGGCTGGTACCGGTACAAAACGGCCCAGTCCTCCCGCACCCGCGCGTCCCAGAAGGCTTGCGCGCGCTCCTTCAGACCCTGATCCGCCTGCGCCAAACACGAGGGCGCTCCATGCAGGCTTATCAGTGTCAGACAAAATCCCGCAAAGATCGCAAGCAGCTTCTTCATTTCTGTTTCCTCTAATTGATCCGAGCTTTTTGAGAATTACTGAAAGGGGGAGCAAAGCAGCATCTCCTCACTCCCCCGATGAAAGAGTCGTAAGTTGCCTGCTGGATTACTTCTTAACAGCTTTACCTTTCTTTTTCGCTTGTGCAGGTGACTGGGAAACATCCCATTTGATCACGCCAACGCCTGTAGCTGTAGTGTTGGCAATGCCTGATCCGAACCCGGTCGAAGCCGTAAGGGCGCACGCGGGGCCAAGGCCCGTGGTTTCGTCGCCGAAGCTAAAATCCAGCTTTTCGACAAGCAGACCGACGAACGGAGTGTTGATCTGAGGACTGCCAGGGCATACCGCATTCGTCTGGCCATAAGTGCGGAAACGGGCTGCGGACGAATCGAGGTTGCAGAAGCTGAAATTCGGCGAGATCACGCTCAGCCATCCGTCAAAAAAACATTTTACGCATTGGGTGGTGCCCGTTAACTCAACCTCATTTTCGTTCCAGATGTCGAAAATGGCCTTTGTATACGTGGGGGTGCGTTCCTCTCGCAGATCTTCAATGCAGGGTATCAGGGTAAGCTCGGTATTCTTGAAGAAACCGAATTCCGATCCCGCAGCAAAGAAGTTACCCATAAAATACTGTGGGCATGCTTCAAAGTTAACGCCATCGAGGTTAATGGTGCCGCCGGTGCCAACGTCAGTAAGTGTTGGGAAGGTGGTGGGAGCTATGGACTGGAAAGCCCAGGCATTGTACTCGTAAGCGGTATAGTACTCGATGTTTATCACCTTCGCGGAGCCGGTCAGGTAGTTCCAGGCAATCTGATTCTCGCCTACGGCATCCGTCGCCCAGCACTTGAGTTCCCCTATCGTCGCGTTGGTGGTGGGAAAAGGAGGAATCGTGACCGGATAAGGTTGCTCAAGACACAGCCCGTTCCTCGCGGAGAATACGATGGGCTGGTTGGCGGTGAGGCTAAACATGAAATCGTTTGGGGTCTGCGTGGAGTCAACCCAGTAGCACTCTATTTCGACCGCGTAAGCGTTGCCGTTGCTGAGGCTGACCAGGGTGTCCGTTGCGCCCGACACGTCGATTTTCGGGAAGATCAGCACACTTCCCTGCTGGGATGTGTTGCCGACGGGATTCGGTTGCGCCATGCCAACCGAAACCATGCCGATACTAAAGAGCAAAACAATCGCTATAAACAATCCCCTCTTCATCTGTTAACCCTCTCTTTCCAAATGATGATCGAAAAAATCCTGGCGCCAGGACTTAACCGGACTGACGCCCACAATACCTGATTGCTTGGCGGGACGGCCTCACCTCCTTTCCGATGGGTTTTTCGCGCTTAATCGGACTCGCGTGGCGCCCCCCTTTTAAATGGCCGGGCGCCTTGGAAAAAATGGTTGATTCGAAACACCAAGAATAGCAATAACTGCAGGCTTATAGAGCAAGCTTTATGCCAAGCAAAATGCGCAGGCTGGCTGGATTGGAAAAGATGACTAAAATCGTACTAATAGAAGTAATCATATAGTATATATCAATAATTAATCATTCCTGATTTATGTATAAGCTATTGTTTTAGTGCAATTTACGGATAATAGAGAATCGCTCTTGTATTGCAGGCGTGTTTTAGAGATATTGGATAATATTGTCCTACCCGATGGGCGGCAAAGGGGAATAAGTGACCCCGAAAGGACGAGGGAGGCGGGATAAAAATGTCCTATTGAATGCTCGTCTTGCCTGACTTCCTGCATATTGTCGAGAAGATCACGGCAGACCTCGATTTAACTTACAAGGGGGGGCACTGAAGGCTTACATTGAAAAGCCGCTCATGCTCTGCCTGTGAGCGGGGGTCCCGCCGTAAAGGTGGGTATCGATGCGGTGCTTTCGGATAAGCTGCCAGAATGCGCGCCGATGCTTGCTGGATGCCCTGGCCGCCTCGGAGATATTACCCTGGGAAAGCGAGAGCATCTGCTGAATGTAGCGCCTTTCAAAATCCACAACGAATCTCTCCTTGGCGTCCTTAAGGGGCTCGAAAGGCTTCACCTCCGGAAGCGCGATATCGGAGGCACGGATCGTCCCGTTTTGCAAATGCGCCACGGCACGCTCGATCACGTGCGCCAACTCCCTCACATTGCCGGGCCAATCGTAAAAAAGGAGCTTCTGCACGGCTCGCAGCGAAAAGCCGTCGATGCTTTTGCCGGACCCGTGCAAATGCGTTCCCAGGAAATGAGCGGCCAAAAGAGGGATGTCTTCGCGCCGTTTCCTCAACGGAGGAAGTCTGAGTTGGAGGACATTGATACGGTAATAGAGATCGCGGCGGATTCTACCGGAAGCCAGGACCTCTTCAGGGGCCGCGCCGAAAGTTGCAATGATTCTCACGTCAGAGCGGCATTCCTTTGTAGAACCCAATGGACGATAGGTTTTTTCCTGGAGAAAACGGAGCAGCTTGACCTGTGCAGAATAGGGCAAGCTGTCGATTTCATCGAGAAAAAGGGAGCCGCCTTCCGCTTCCCCGATCAGACCCTTCTTGACGGCCCTGGCCCCGGTAAAAGCTCCATGCTTATGCCCGAACAGCTCATTTTCAGCCAGTTCCGGCGGCAGGGCCCCGCAGTTGATGGCCACCAGCGGCCTGTCCGCTCTCTCGCCCAGGCGATGGATCAGCCCTGCACAAACTCCTTTTCCCGTGCCGGTTTCCCCTGATATCAGGACACAGGCCCCGGATTTGGCTATTCGTGGGATTTTATGGATTTCTTCCAGGAAGGCAGGGTTTTGGCCTACCAGGCAGTGGGATAGAAGTTCGCTCTCCAAAGGTTCCATGCAGATCTCCTGAGGGCGGCCGTCTTCTGATCGTAAAGGTGGAACAGCGTTACTCGGTGAAGGATAAAATTTTTTCTCTGGTATCGTCGGCCTTGGAAGTGCTGCAACGAATATTTCGGCCCCGTTTGTGTTTCGGTTCAGGTGTTCCGAACCTACTGTATGGATATATAAGAACGTTGTAATACAAATGCAATGACCGATTCATCACTTTTCAGTACGGGGAACATTTTTGCCGGCGCTTCCGGAATGCGGCGCAAAATTAGCTGGGACCGATTCCCCGGTATGCGGCCTTCACGATGTAACCGTTTACAGAACTTTGCAAATAATCCTCGCTCATGGGCAGGCCGTCACCGAATTTATCGATGACAGCCGGCCCATGTAGAGAGCCTGCCCTGGACTTGATCCAGAACAGGCTCCAGTCCCTAGTGCTTCGTTTCTATCCAACCTTCTGTCTACTCGGCCTTTACGCTGTTGGAGGCAGCCGAGGCCTGGCCTGGCCCAGCCTTGTTTGTCGCGGTTACCGTGAAAGTGTAGGATGTCCCGCTGGCCAGACCTTTCACCGTTATCGGGCTGGATTTGCCAGTTACGTTGATCGAGCTGTCTCCAGGGGATGTCACGGTGTAAGAGGTAATGGCGCTGCCGTTTGAAGCCGGGGCCTTGAAGCTGACAGTTGCATCGGCTTTGCCGGCTTTTGCCGTTACATTTGCCGGCGCGCCGGGCACTGTGTAAGGGGTTACGCTGTTGGAGGCCGCTGACGCCTTACCAGTCCCATCCGTGTTGGCCGCCGTTACCGTGAATGTATAAGCAGTGCCGAAAGTCAGGCCCGACACTGTTATCGGGCTGGCTGTCCCCGTGGCTGTTTTGCCGCCGGGCTTCGATGTCACAGTGTATCCCGTTATGGCGCTGCCGCCGGTTGAAGCAGGGGCCGTGAAACTGACCGTCGCCTGGTTGCTGCTTGGCGCTCCGGGCGTTGCGGTTACCTTTGTAGGCGCGGCCGGCACAGTGGAGGGAGTTACCGGGTTGGAGGCAGTCGCCTGACCGGTCCCCATCTTGTTTGTCGCCGTCACCATGAATGTATACTGTGTCCCGTTGACAAGCCCATTGACGGTTATCTGGCTTGAAGTGCCTTTAACTTTTATGTTGCCGGGGCTCGAGGTTACGGTGTATCCCGTTATGGGCATACCGCCGGTTAGACCCGGGGTGATGCTCACCGTTGCCATGGCGTTGCCTGCCGTCGCCGTTACTGCTGCCGGGGCGCCAGGCTCTGTGGGGGCAGACTCGGGAGTTACGGAGTTTGAGGGACCCGAGGCCGGACCGCTACCGGTTCCGTTGGCGGCGGTTACCGTGAATGTGTAGGCAGTGCCGTTGGTCAGCCCCGTTACCGTTATCGGACTGCCTGTCCCTGTGGCTGTTTGTCCACCGCTGGATGCAACGGTATAGCCCGTTATGGCGGTGCCGCCATTTGGAGCCGGGGCTTTGAAGCTGACCGTCGCCTCACCGTTGCCGGCCGTTGCGGTTACTTTTGTCGGCGCGCCCGGGACCACGTCAGGCGTTACAGGGCTGGAGGGCAATGACGCCGGACTTTGCCCGGCCGCGTTGGTAGCGGTTACGGTGAATGTATAGGAAGTGCCGTTGGTCAGGCCTGACACCGTTATGGGGCAGGTTGCCCCGGAAGCTGTCTTATTTCCGGGGTTGGACGTCACGGTGTAGGAGGTAATGGAGTTGCCGTTTGACGCGGGGTAAGTGAAGGTGACCGATGCACTGGCGTTGCCTGGCTGCGCCGTTACACCTGTCGGCGCGCCGGGGACTGTGTAGGGAGTTACGGGGCTGGAGGGCGCCGACGCCGGACCTGGCCCGGCCGAGTTTGTAGCCGTTACGGTGAATGTGTAGGCAGTGCCGTTGGTCAGGCCTGACACTGTTATGGGGCTGGTTGTCCCCGAGGCTGTTTGTGCGCCGCTGGATGTCACGGTGTAGGAGGTAATGGCGCTGCCGTTTGTAGCGGGGGCCGTGAAGTTCACGATTGCCTGGCCGTTGCCGGGCGTTACCGTTGTGATTGTCGGCGCGCCGGGGATCGTGTATGGAGTTACGGGGCTGGAAGGCGTTGAAGGCGAACCGGTCCCGATCGCGTTGGTCGCCGTTACGGTGAATGTGTAGGTAGTGGCGTTGAGCAGGCCCGAGACCGTTATGGGGCTTCCCGTACCTGTAGCCGTTACGGTTGCGACTGTCCCAATATACGATGTAACTGTATACAAGGTAATGGCGCTGCCGCCGTTTGAAGCCGGGGGGTTGAAACTGACTATTGCCTGGGCGTTGCCCGGCTGGGCCGTTACACCTGTCGGCGGGTCCGGCTTTGCGGCGGGCGTTACGGGGCTGGAGGGACTCGAAGGCAGACTGCTCCCGATCGCGTTGGCCGCCGTTACGGTGACCGTATAGGAAGTGCCGTTGGTCAGGCCCGACACCGTTATGGAGGTTACGGAGCTACCCGGAACTGTGACTGTTATGTTGCCAGGGCTGGATGTCGCGGTGTAGGAGGTAATGGGGCTGCCACCTGTTGAAGCGGGTGCCGTGAATTTCACGGTTGCCTGGCCGCTGCCGGGCGTTACCGTTGTAATTGTCGGCGCGCCGGGTACGGAGATGGAGGTATTCGGAGTGAAGATCTCAGATTCGGCAAGAACGGTCTTTTGGTCAAGCCCTCCGGCCACGAGCACGGTGTTGTAGCCGGAAACGGAAAGAAAGGTGGCCGTATGAGAGTCGCGTGCAGCAAGGAGGGGAAACGTCTGGGTCCAACTTTCGGTAGACGGCTTGTAGATCTCACAGGAGTTAAGATCATACCCGTCGTAACCGGTCCCCCCGGCGACGAGCACGGTGCCGTCGAGAAGCAGGGTGGCCGTGTGAGAGAAACGCTCGGTGTTGAGGGCACCTGTCGTGGTCCAGTTTTTGTTAGCCGGATCGTAGATCTCAGAGTCGGTAAGAGGGTCGAACACATCGGTGCCAAACCCCCCGGCCACGAGAACCTGGCCGTTTTGAAGCAGGGTGGCCGTGTGATTGGAACGCTCGGCGGCGAGGCTCCCCGTGGTGGCCCACCCCGAGGTGGCCGGATTGTAAATCTCGCAGAGAGCAGTTGTGTTGTCGCTGCTGTCCAGACCCCCGGCCACGAGCACAGTGCCGTCATTGAGCAGGGTGGCCGTGTGAAGGGAACGCGCGGTTTTGAGGCCATTCACCACGCTCCACGTTTGGGTGGAGGGATTGTATATCTCACAGTCGGAAGTAGGGCTGTCGGTGCTTTCCAGCCCTCCGGCCACGAGCACGGTGCCGTCATTAAGCAGGGTGGCCGTGTGAGAGAAACGCCCGGTGGTGAGGCTTCCCACCGTGGTCCCCCATCTCCCGTTTTTTGGACTGTATATCTCACATTCGGTAAGACCGCTGCTTCCGTAGTCAGAGGTCCCCCCGGTGACGAGCACAGTGCCGTCATTAAGCAGGGTGGCGGTGTGAAGGTAGCGCCCAGTGTTGAGGACTGCTGCCTGGGCCCAGGCGCCGATGGAAGGATTGTAGATCTCACAGGTTGAAATAATATCTCCCTGGGAGTAGTCATACCCGCCGGCAACGAGCACTGTGCCGTCGGTGAGCTGAGTGGCCGTGTGTTCGTAACGCGCAAGGTTGAGGTTTCCCGTCGTTGCCCAGGCCGAGCTGGCGTCGGCCTTTGCCCTGGCGCCGGCGGCCGATTTGGCAGGTGACGAGCCTTCAGCGGCCAATGGCAAAACATGGAATAGACTGATAACGCAGATGAAAATGAAAAGTCCATACAGATGTTTTGAAAAATTTGATCTAGTCATTTCAGGTCCTCCTCCAAAATCTGCCGATAATCTGAGGTGACAAGAAATCGCCCCCTTTGAGAGTTTTTGGATATGGTTTCAAGAAATCGTTTTTTTCAGTTGTGCCTTCTCCCCGGGCCATCCCCGGTCAAAATCATCTAAGAGCGTTTGTTCATGTGTGGGCCCGGTCTTTTGTGCCCGATCTCCACGCCCGGCGGGGCGTTTGGCTTTTGTCCACTCTTCTGTCTACTCGGCCGTTAACGGGCCGTAAGGAGTCGATAGCGCACCGGTCCCAGCCTTGTTTGTTGCAGTTACCGTGAATGTATAGCCGGTTCCGCTGGCCAGACCCTTTACCGTTATCGGGCTGCGCGGCCCCGAGTCTGTTGGTCCGGCGCCGCTGGATGTCACGGTGGTCACGGTGTAAGAGGTAATGGCGCTGCCGTTTGAAGCAGGGACCTTGAAGCTGACCGTTGCCTCGCCTTTGCCGGGCGTTACCTTTGTTATTGCCGGCGGGCCGGGCACTGTGTAAGGAGTTACGCTGTTGGAGGGCGCTGACGCCTTACCAGTCCCATCCGAGTTGGTCGCAGTTACCGTGAATGTATAGGCAACGCCGAAAGTCAGGCCTGACACTGTTATCGGGCTGGCTGTTCCCGTGGCCGTTATGCCGCCGGGCTTCGATGTCACAGTGTAGCCCGTTATGGCGCTGCCGCCGTTTGATGCAGGGGCCGTGAAGCTGACCGTCGTCTGGTTGCTGCCTGGCGTTCCGGGCGTTGCAGTTACCTTTGCAGGCGCGCCCGGCACTGTGACGGGAGTTACCCAGTTGGAAGCATTTGCCGGACCTGGCCCCATCTTGTTTGCCGCCGTCACCATGAATGTATACTCTGTCCCGTTGGCCAGCCCTTTGACGGTTATCGGGCTTTTAGCGCCTTTGACTTTTATGCTGCCGGGGCTCGATGTTACGGTGTAGGCCGTTATGGGGCTGCCGTTTGAAGCGGGGGTCGAGAAGCTCACCATCGCCATGGCGTTGCCTGCCGTCGCTGTTACTTCTGCGGGCGCATCCGGGGGTCCGAGAGGCGTTACGCTTTTTGAAGGCGCTGACGCCGGACCGCTCCCGGCCGCATTGACGGCGGTTACCGTGAATGTATAGGCAGTGCCGTCGCTCAGGCCCGTCACCGTTATCGGACTTCCTGTCCCTGAGGCCGTCTGTCCGCCGCTGGATGTCACAGTATAGGAGGTAATGGCGCTTCCACCATCAGAAGCCGGGGCCGTGAAACCTACAGTTGCCTGGGCGTTGCTGGCTTTTGCCGCTACACCTACCGGTGCGCCCGGGACTGTGGCTGGAATTACGGGGCTGGAGGCCACCGAGGCCGGACCCGGCCCGACCGCGTTGGCGGCCGTTACGGTGAAAGTATAGGCAGTGCCGTTGGTCAGGCCCGTAACCGTTATCGGGCTTCCCGTACCTGTGGCCGTTACGCCTTCGACTGTCCCAATATACGCTGTAACGGTGTAGGAGGTAATGGCGCTGCCGCCGTTAGAAGCCGGGGCCGCGAAGCTGACAGATGCGCCGGAGTTGAGGGCCGTTGCCGTTACCCCTGTCGGACGGCCGGGGATTGTGTCGGGCGTTACGCTGTTTGAGGGACCCGACGCCGTACCCGGCCCAGCCGAGTTGACCGCCGTTACGGTGAAAGTGTAGGCGGTACCGTTGGTAAGTCCCGACACTATTATGGGGCTACCGGCGCTACCCGGAACTGTGACTGTTATGTTGCCAGGGCTGGATGTCACGGTGTAGGAGGTAATGGTGGTGCCGCCGTTAGGGGCCGGGGGCGTGAAGGTCACCCTTGCCTGGGCGTTGGCGGCCGTTGCCGTTACCCCTGTCGGCGCGCCGGGGACTGTGTCAGGCGTTACGCTGTTTGAGGGACCCGAGGCCGGACCGGTCCCGGTCGCATTGGCCGCTGTTACCGTAAACGTGTAGGCAGTGCCGTTGGCCAGGCCGGTAACGGTTATGGGGCTTCCCGCGCCTGAGGCTGTTGGTCCGCCGCTGGATGTTACTGTGTAGGAGGTAATGGCGGTGCCGCCGTTAGGAGCCGGGGGCGTGAAGCTGATAGTTGCCTGGGCGTTGCCGGCCGTTGCGGTTACTGCTGTCGGAGCGCCTGGAAGTATGCCGGGCGTCACGCTGTTGGATGGAGCCGAGACCGCACCCGGACCAACCCAGTTGATCGCCGTTACAGTAAAAGTATAGGCTGTGCCGTTGGTCAGGCCTGTAACGGTTAGGGGGCTTGCCGCACCCGAGGCTGTTTGTCCGCCGCTGGAAGTCACCGTGTAGGAAGTAATGGCGCCGCCGCCTGTAGAAGCCGGGGCCGTGAAGCTGACAGTTGCCTGGGTGTTGCCTGCCGCTGCCGTAACCCCCGTCGGCGCGCCGGGGTTTGTGGCAGGCGTCACGCTGTTGGAAGGACTCGAGGGCAGACCTGTCCCCGTCGTGTTAGTCGCCGCTACGGTGAATGTATAGGCAGTGCCGTTGGTCAGGCCGGTAACGGTTAGGGGGCTTGCCGCACCTGAGGCTGTTTGTCCGCCGCTGGAAGTCACGGTGTAGGAGGTAATGGCGAAACCGCCGTTTACTGCGGGGGGTGTGAAGCTGACGGTTGCCTGGGTGTTGCCGGCCGTTGCCGTTACTGCAGTCGGCGCGCCCGGAACTGTGCCGGGCGTTACGCTGTTGGAGGGACTCGAGGCCGGACCGTTCCCGGCCGCATTGGCTGCGATTACCGTGAATGTATAGGCAGTGCCGTTGGTAAGGCCTGACACCGTTATGGGGCTTCCCGTACCTGCAGCCGTTAGGCCTGCGACTGTCCCAATATACGCCGTGACGGTATAGGAGGTAATGGCGCTGCCGCCGTTTGAAGCGGGGGGCGTGAAGCTGACCGATGCACCGGCGTTGCCGGCCGTTGCCGTTACTGCTGTCGGCGCGCCGGGGTTTGTGGCAGGCGTTACGCTGTTGGAAGGACTCGAGGGCGGGCCGGTCCCGGTCGCGTTGGTGGCGGTTACCGTGAACGTGTAGGCAGTGCTGTTGGTAAGGCCTGACACTGTTATGGGGCTTCCCGCACCTGTGGCTGTTATGCCGCCGGGATTCGATGTCACGGTGCAAACCGATATCTGGCTCCCGGGACTTGCCGGCAGCTTAAAGCTGACCGTTGCCTGGGCGTTGCCTGCCGTCGCCGATACTGCTGTCGGCGGGCCCGGGGCCGCGCCTGGAGTTACGCTGTTGGAGGCATGCGAAGCCGCACCGGTACCGACCGCGTTGGTCGCCGTTACCGTGAATGTATAAGCGGTGCCGTCGGTCAGCCCTTTCACCGTTACCGGACTTGCCCTACCCATGGCTGCTATGCCGCCGGGGTTCGAAGTAACAGTGTAATAGATAATGGCGGTGCCGCCTGTTGAAGCGGGGGCCGTGAAGCTGACTGTCGCCAGTGTGTCGCCGGGCGTTGCGCTCACCCCTGTAGGGGCCCCGGGCACAGCAGCGGCGGCGTCACTGTAGGTCTCACTGGCGGAAACAGCGTCTCCGTTGATGTCTTCGCCCCCGGTTACGAGCACCTCGCCGCCGGAAGAAATCAGGGTGGCCGTGTGATAGGAACGCCCGGTGGAGAGGGGACCTGTTTCCGTCCACGCTCCGGCAACCGGATCGTATGTTTCAGAGTCGGCAAGAGCGTTGAGGCCGTTATCCAACCCCCCGGCCACGAGTACAGTTCCGTTAGTAAGCAGGGTAGCCGTGTGATTTGCACGGGCAGTGTCGAGGCCAAACGTCGCCGTCCACGCTCCGTTAGCCGGATTGTAAATCTCACAGTCGGAAAGAACGTTGGATGTATTGTCTGTTCCCCCGGCCACAAGCACAGTGCCATCGGTAAGCAGGGTGGCCGTGTGAGAGTACCGCCCTGTGTCGAGGCTTCCCGTTTCGGTCCACGCTCCGGCGACCGGATCGTAGATCTCGGAGCTGGGAAGAACGGTGTCGGCTTCTCCCCCGGCCGCGAGCACCCGGCCGTTGGCAAGCAGGGTGGCCGTGTGCTCTGAACGCGCAACAGCGAGGCTCCCCGTAGAGGTCCACGCCCCGGTGGACGGATCGTAAATTTCACAGACGGAAAGAACATTGCTGTTGATGTCCAGCCCGCCCGCCACGAGCACCTGGCCGCCGGGAAGCAGAGTGGCTGTGTGATAGTAGCGTCCTGTGGCGAGGGGGCCCGTCGAGGTCCACGCTCCGGTAGAGGGATTGTATATCTCACATCCGGAAATAGCGTCGCCGTTGATGTCCAACCCCCCGGCCACGAGCACATGGCCGCTGAGAAGCAGGGTGGCCGTGTGATAGTAGCGTCCGGTGGCGAGGGAGCCCGTCTTCTTCCACGCTCCTGTAGACGGATTGTAGATCTCAGAGCTGGAAAGAGCGATGGCTTTGATGTTTTCCCCCCCGGCTACGAGCACCTGCCCGGTGACAAGCAGTGTGGCCGTGTGAGAGTAACGTCCGGTGACGAGGGCGCCCGCCGCGTTCCAGTTTACAACGGCAAGTGACACTCCTTCGGAGGCCAATAGAAATACAGAGAATAGGCAGATAACGCCGATGAAAATGAACACTGCGTCCGGATGCTTTGAAAGATTTGCTCTGCCCATCTCAGGTCCTCCTCACCCAAGCAGCCAAGATGGTGAGGTGATAAGGTGAAGCGATAAGCGGCGATAAAAAAACCGTTTTTTATGATTTTCCGGGAGGAGAATTCGTTTCATGAGACTAACTTTATTGTTGTGGAGACTTGAAAAATGCTCCCTGAAAGCTCGTGGCAGTCCCATCCAGTATGTAGCCACGAATGCCAAACCCCTTTTGGAGTGTTCCGATATCCCCCAAAAAGCCAAGATTGCCTTCCGCGACTACATGTGTTGCCGAGCCGTTCGAATCTGCTGCCTGTATGATACCGAAGATGTGGAAGACTTCTTTTTCATCAAGCCCCCTGAGAGCAGAGATTTCGACCGTGGTCAAGACTGCGCCGGGGGGAAGTGTATACGTAAGAGTGCCGGTGTAAGTGTTATAGGGAGGCGCGCCATTCAGCACCTGGGTAAGTGAGATCGTAGCGCCTGGAGCCGTTATTATGGTAGGTATGGCTGCCGTACCGCTGACGAAAGTGAGGGTGCCTGTGCCTTCAAGCGTGACGGCTGCCGCCGCCGAGGGCGCCCATACAATAGCCGCCGTGAAGATCGCCAGAAAAGCAATCGCGGCGCCGCTAAGCAGTTTCCTCATTATGAATCTCCCTGGCGCTCACGAGTTGCACGGGTTGATTGAGTGACTTGCCTTTTGCTGCGGATCGCGCAATTATTCCTCCCGTTCTACTCCACTGTTATTTGCTGCTATTGGCGACGTCTCAGTGAGTTGACAGCAACCCGGACATGTAATGCCAGAGTGAAAAAATCCCCCGCGCCCGGCACTAACCGGACTGACGCCCCACAGCGCCTGATTTGTTGGCGGAACGGCGTTACCTCCTTTGTTCCGGGGTTTTCGCGCTTAATAGCACTTGCGGGGCGCCCCCTTCGGAATGGCCGGGCGCCTTGGAAAAAATGGTTGATTCGAAACACCAAGAATCGCAGTAGCTGCGACCTTACAGAGCAAGCTTTATGCCAAGTAAAATGTGCGGGCTGGCTGGATTGGGGAAAATTATGTAAAATCAAATTGATAGTGATAATCACGTAGTGGATATTAAATCTCAATCAATTATCGGTTTTTGTAATACATTGTCCTAACTTACGTATATGGATAAGGGGAGAATCGTGTTGTAGACATGTTTTTAGGAGATATCTGATAATATTGTCCTACCCGGTGGCTGGCAAAGAGGAATAAGTGACCACGAAAGGACGGAAGGGGGGGGATAAAAATGTCCTACTGGAAAGCCTCTTGCTCTCGCCCTGTGAGCAGGGGGTTGGCTGTAACGGTGAGTATCGATGCGGTGCTTGCGGATAAGCTGCCGGAATGCGCGCCGACGCTTGTTGGCCGGCCCCGGCCGCCCCGGAAAAATTACCCGGGGCAAGAGCGGTTCAGGACAGGTTGACCAGGGCGGGGGAAGAGCCTCCCTCTGGACATGTGCTGGGTTTCGCCCGGGCTCACGACAGATCTGCCGGAAGCCGGACTGAATACCCGGCCGGGGCTCAGGGAATGAGGCCTATTTTCTCGTAGGCGCTTGATTCAAATCTTGAAGCGCACAAGGTAATTATGATTCACAATGGTCGTGCTGAGATTGAAAACAGGATAAAAAAGTGGAAGAATACCCTCAGATGGGACAAAACGAGTTGCCATCGGTTTGCAGCGAATCAAGCAAGGCTTCCAGTGCATTGTCAACAAGGTTTCTCTATGTTGGAGAGTGATCGTCACCCCGGCGAAAGCCGGGGTCCAGTGATCTTAACAAGCCGAAACAACACTGGATTCCGGCCTGGACCCTCACTTCGTTCAGGTCAGGGCTTAACATCGTAACGGTTGGCCAATGCTTCGAGTCCGGGCACGATCTTTTGTGAGTGCCCACCCTCACTGCGTTCAGGTTCGCGTTGACACTTCCATCCGATGTTAAACGCTTCAAGTTCACGTCCGATCTTTTGTGAGGACGCGGACTGGACACTTCCGGGGCAGGCCCCGCCGGAATGACGTATGCAGGTTTGCACTCACAGAACTTAGTTGACTATGTACTCGTCGGATGTCTTGCAGTATAACCTGCTTCACATGATCCGGGATACGGCGTTCCGGGGGCAAAGCGTCAGACCATCCATAGACTCGATCATCAGGCGGTGTTCTGAAATTGCAAAAACCAGTCTCGTTGGCCTATCACTTGCACCTTCGATTGCGAAATTGTATGGTTTTGCGGGTTTTAGGGTTTTCCAGAAGTTTTTGGGGCAGAATCCGACCCGAAAATGGGGTTGGGATGCATAGTGCACAAATTGATGCATTATTCCGGTTCCGGATCCTTTATACCACGGGATGATACCGGCTATTGCCATGCAAGGCGCATATGTCAAAGAATAAGATTTTGACGATTTATATTTTCCTGACTGTTGCTACTCTCATAGCGTTTTGGCAGGTGACCCTGTGCGACTTCGTTAACCTCGATGATCCACTATACGTAACTAAAAACACTCATATCATGAACGGCCTCACAGGGAAGGCTATTGTGTGGGCCTTGACCACCACCTATGCCAATTTCTGGCATCCGCTGACAATGGCTTCCCATATGCTCGACGTTCAACTCTTCGGATTAAACCCGCATGGACATCACCTGACCAGCCTTTTATTCCATATTGCAAATACACTGCTACTCTTTTTCATCCTCAACCGAACGACCAAAGCACCCTGGAAGAGCGCTTTCGTGGCGGCCCTGTTCGCCCTTCACCCTCTCCACGTTGAGTCCG
The DNA here is from genome assembly GCA_052143075.1 of Syntrophobacteraceae bacterium. Taxonomy (GTDB): domain Bacteria; phylum Desulfobacterota; class Syntrophobacteria; order Syntrophobacterales; family Syntrophobacteraceae; genus SbD1. The sequence continues at coordinate 82,227 of JBKQTS010000098.1, forward strand.
TTGCCTGGGTGGCCGAGCGCAAGGACGTCCTTTCCACTTTCTTCTGGATGCTAACCATGGTCGCGTATATCCGTTATGTTGACCATCCGCGGCTTAAGAGCTATCTGGCAGTTTTTGCACTCTTCATCCTGGGCATGATGGCAAAACCGATGCTCGTGACCCTGCCCTTTGTGATGCTCCTCATGGACTACTGGCCCTTGAAGCGCTTCGAGCGAAAGGAGGCTTTACCGGAAACCGGGGCGGAGCCGGATGAAGCGGTGTCCGCGAATGAGAAAAAAGCTCTTGCACGCGCGACGGCAAAACTTGCGGAACATAAACATGATTGGGCGGTATTTCGCCGTCTATTCATTGAAAAAATCCCATTCTTTGCCCTGATTCCTATCTTTAGCGTTTTGACCTATATTTCCGAAGGGGAAGCGGTCAAGCATTATGCATCGAAAGTTTGGATTCCTAACTCCCTCGTTTCCTATGTCATCTACATCGAAAAGATGATCTGGCCGACCAATCTTGCCGTTTTTTATCCTCACCCCGGCCTATGGCCGCTATGGGAGGCTGCGGCAGCAGGTCTTCTGCTTTGCGCAGTAACCGTAACTGTTATCATGCAGGTCAAGACATTTCCCTACCTGGCCTTTGGATGGCTGTGGTTTGCCGGTACTCTGGTACCTGTAATAGGAATAGTCCAAATCGGTGGTTTTGGCAGGGCAGACCGGTATACATATATACCCATGATCGGGATACTCATCATTGTAGCGTGGGGGATTCCGGATTTAATAAAAAAATGGCGCTACCGGAAATATGCACTGCTTGCATTGTCAGTGATGAGCATTGCATGCTGTTTTATCGTAACATGGACTCAGGTGAAATATTGGCGGGACAGTGTGACCCTGTTTGAGCATGCTCTAAAAGTTACAAATAATAATTACATTGCCTACCGTCAAAGGGGTACCGTATATCAGACACATGGTATGTATAAGGAAGCCATTATAGATTATAACAAAGCTATAGATATCTATCCCGAATATGCAAGGGCTTATCTCAACCGAGGAGATACTTACGCAGTCATCGGCAACTACGATAAGGCAATTGCTGATTATGAGAAAGCAGTAGAAATCGACCCTGAAATCGCAGAAGCATATTATAACAAGGGGACTGTCTACGCTATCATCGGCAAGCAAAAGCAGGCTATTGAGGATTATGACAGAGCGATAGAGATCGACCCTGGATATGCAAAGGCTTATATTAACCGTGGGAATGCTTATGTGGCCATCGGTAACCAAAAACAGGCAATTTTAGATTATGGCAGAGCGATAGAGATCGTTCCAAAAGATGCAAAAGCGTATTATAACCGAGGGATTGTCTACGCTTCTATCGGCAATCAAAAGCAGGCGATTGAGGATTATAACAGAGCAATCGACATCAAGCCTGAATTTGCAGAGGCTTATTTTGGCCGGTCAGTTTCATATAGCAGCCTAGGCGACAAAAAACAGAGCTCTGAGGACCTGAAGACATCGGCTAAATTAGGCTGTAAAGCTGCACAGGATCTTTTAAAAAGCCGGCAGATAAACTGGTGAGCTGCGGCAATCACATGAATTCAGCATTGCACTGCACGTGCTCCCGGGAGGGATGTTCTTTTACCTCTGGGCGGCATTACAGGGGTATCCACCTTGAGGCCGGCAAAACAGAAGGCTATCAGATGTCCTACGTGAAAATTAAGAAGATAACATATTCCGCCAAATCTCTGCTAAGTTCTGTTCAGGACATTTTATGTGTTCATGTAATCATCCATTCTGCTCCTGAATACCTCGAAATTTAAAAAACTTATATTTATTCAGGTAAATACTTATTGTCAATTCATTAAAATTAATTGCAATCGTCTATAGCAAACGGCGTAAGTAAGTCGTCATGCCGGCGAAGGCCGGCATCCGTGCGCCTGGAAGCGGGCACGATCTGAGGGGTGAAAGTCCCCTCCCGGGAGATGCTCGCTCCCGGTAGTCAAAGGAAACTGCGTCGCCGCGAGGCGGGGTGGAGAGCAACCCAAGACGAACATG